>NZ_AJTT01000005.1:0-130000 GCF_000263055.1 Rickettsia honei RB
TGTATACTTATTAAGTTATTTTTTTGGATCCCGCGGTCAAGCCACGGGATGACACTGATAAGGCATAACACAAATGTGGTAAAAATATAACATTTATTAAAACTTTATAAAAAAACTATAGCGATGCTTGTAATTATATACAATGTATAGTATGCTCAGCTCGTAGTTTAGAAACTATTGAAACACAATATTAGGTTATTTCCTTATCAAATGTGGGATATCTTGACTCACGTTTGATAAGTTTGTTTTAATACTAGGTACTAAATTTTAACTTAAATATAGGACAAAAATTATGGCTCAAAAACCAAATTTTCTAAAAAAATTAATTTCCGCAGGGTTGGTAACTGCTTCTACAGCTACCATAGTAGCCAGTTTTGCAGGTTCAGCTATGGGTGCTGCTATACAGCAGAATAGAATAACAAACAGAGCTGCTACAACTGTTGATGGTGTGGGATTTGACCAAAATGCCGCTCCTGCAGATGTTGCAGTTGCTCTAAATGCAGTTATTACTGCTAATGCTAATAATGGTATTACTTTAAATACTCCAGCCGGTAGTTTTAACGGTTTGCTTTTAAATACTGCAAACAATTTAGTAGTGACAGTGGGTGAAGATACTACCTTAGGATTTATCACTCGTGCTGTTAATAACGTTAACTCCTTTAACCTTACGCTTAATGCCGGTAAAACTCTTACTATAACAGGTCAAGGTATTACTAATGCACAAGCTGCTGCTACACAAAATGCTAAAAATGTTGTTGTACAATTTAATAATGGTGCTGCTATTGACAATAATGATCTTAAAGGTGTAGGAAGAATAGACTTCCATGCTGCGGCTTCTACATTAGTATTTAATTTAGCAAATCCTACAACTCAAGAAGCTCCTCTTATACTTGGAGATAATACTGAAATAGTTAATGGTGGTAACGGTACGTTAAATGTTACTAAGGGATTTATTCAAGTTTCAAATAAAAGTTTTGCTACTGTTAAGGCAATTAATATCGCTGACGGTCAAGGTATCATGTTCAATACTGATGCTAATAATGCTAATGCTTTAAATTTACAAGCAGGTGGTACTACTATTAATTTTAATGGAACAGACGGTACGGGTAGATTAGTATTATTGAGTAAGAATGCTGCTGCTACCAACTTTAACGTTACAGGAAGTTTAGGCGATAATCTAAAAGGTATTATCGAATTTAACACTGTTGCAGTAGACGGTCAACTTATAGCTAATGCAGGCCCTGCTAATGCAGTAATAGGTACTAATAATGGCGCAGGTAGAGCTGCAGGATTTGTTGTTAGCGTAGATAATGGTAAGGTAGCAACAATCGATGGACAAGTTTATGCTAAAGACATGGTTATACAAAGTGTTAATGCAGCTGGACAAGTAAATTTTAGACACATAGTTGACGTTGGTACAGACGGTACTACTGCCTTTAAAACAGCAGCTTCTAAAGTTACAATAACCGAAAACTCAAACTTTGGTACTACTGATTTCGGTAATCTTGCAGCACAGATTGAAGTTCCTAATAATATGACCCTTACCGGTAATTTTACAGGTGATGCTAGCAATCCCGGTAACACTGCAGGTGTGATAACTTTTAATGCTAACGGTATTTTAGCAAGTGCTAGTGCAGATGCAAATGTTGCCGTGACAAATAATATTACAGCAATTGAAGCATCAGGTGCCGGAGTTGTCGAATTATCAGGAACACATGCTGCCGAGTTACGTTTAGGAAATGCCGGTTCTGTCTTTAAACTTGCTGACGGTACAGTTATAAACGGTAAAGTTAACCAAACTGCTCCTGTCGGCGGTGCTCTTGCAGCCGGTGCTATTACCTTAGACGGTAGTGCTACAATTACCGGCGATATAGGGAACGCTGGCGGTGCTGCTGCGTTACAAGGCATTACTTTAGCTAACGATGCTACAAAAACATTAACACTTGGTGGAGCAAATATTATCGGTGCTAATGGTGGGACAATTGCTTTCCAAGCTAACGGTGGTACTATTAAATTAACAAGCACTCAAAATAATATTGTAGTTGCTTTTGATTTAGCTATAACTACTGATCAAACAGGCGTTGTTGATGCGAGTAGCCTAACAAATGCTCAAACTTTAACTATTAACGGTAAAATCGGTACTATTGGAGTTAATAATAAAACTCTTGGACAATTTAATATTGGCTCAAGTAAAACAGTTTTAAGTGACGGTAATGTTGCTATTAACGAGTTAGTTATTGGAAATAACGGTGCAGTACAATTCGCTCATAATACTTATTTAATAACAAGAACTACAAATGCTGCCGGTCAAGGTAAAATAATATTTAATCCTATTGTAAATAATAGTACAATTCTTGCAGCCGGTACAAATTTAGGTAGTGCTACAAATCCACTTGCAGAAATTAATTTTGGATCTAAAGGGGCTAATGTTGATACTGTATTAAATGTTGGTAAAGGTGTAAATTTATATGCTACTAATATTACTACTACCGATGCTAACGTAGGTTCTTTCGTCTTTAATGCCGGTGGAACAAATATAGTAAGCGGTACAGTCGGTGGACAGCAAGGTAATAAGTTTAATACTGTAGAATTAGGTAACGGTACTACTGTTAAGTTCTTAGGTAATGCAACATTTAACGGTAACACTACAATTGCAGCTAATTCTACCTTACAAATCGGTGGTAACTATACTGCAGACTTTGTTGCATCTGCCGATGGTACCGGTATAGTAGAATTCGTTAACACCAGTCCTATTAACGTAACATTAAACAAACAAGTTGCACCTGTTAATGCTTTAAAACAAATAACGGTTTCTGGTCCCGGTAACGTAGTGATTAATGAGATAGGTAATGCAGGTAATTATCATGGTGCTGTGACTGATACGATTGCTTTTGAAAATTCAAGTTTAGATGCAGTTGTATTCTTACCTAGAGGCATTCCATTCAATGATGCAGGCAACACAATGCCTTTAACAATTAAAAGTACCGTAGGTAATAAAACAGCTAAAGGTTTTGCTGTTCCTAGCGTGATTGTTTTAGGTGTTGATAGTGTCATCGCTGACGGTCAAGTAATCGGTGATCAAGATAATATCGTAGGTCTAGGTCTTGGAAGCGATAACGGCATAATCGTTAATGCTACTACATTATATGCAGGTATCGGTACTGTAAACAATAATCAAGGTACTGTCACACTTAGCGGTGGTGTTCCTAATACCCCTGGTACAGTTTATGGCTTAGGCACAGGTATTGGCCATTCAAAGTTCAAGCAAGTAACGTTTACTACAGACTATAACAACTTAGGTAATATTATTGCAACTAACGCAACAATTAATGACGGTGTAACTGTTACTACAGGCGGTATAGCCGGAACAGGTTTTGACGGTAAAATTACTCTTGGAAGTGTTAACGGTAACGGTAATGTAAGATTTGTTGACGGTATGTTGTCTAATTCTACAAGTATGATTGGTACTACTAAAGCTAATAATGGTACTGTAACTTATTTAGGTAATGCATTCGTTGGTAATATAGGTGATTCAGATACTCCTGTAGCTTCTGTTAGATTTACAGGTAGTGATAGTGGTGCAGGATTACAAGGAAATATTTATTCACAAGTCATAGACTTTGGTACTTATAGCTTAGGTATTTTAAATTCTAATGTAATTTTAGGCGGCGGTACTACTGCTATTAACGGTAAAATCAGTCTTCTTACAAATACTTTAACATTTGCAAGTGGTACTTCAACATGGGGAAACAATACTTCTATTGAAACTACTTTAACATTAGCAAACGATAATATAGGTCACATCGTTATCTTGGAAGGTGCGCAAGTTAATGCAACAACCACAGGAACTACAACCATTAAAGTACAAGATAATGCCAATGCAAATTTCAGTGGTACACAAACTTATACTTTAATCCAAGGTGGTGCTAGATTTAACGGTACTTTAGGAGGTCCCAACTTTGCTGTAACCGGAAGTAATCGTTTCGTAAATTACGGTTTAATACGTGCTGCTAACCAAGATTATGTAATAACACGTACTAACAATGCAGAAAACGTAGTTACTAATGATATCGCAAATAGTCCGTTTGGAGTTGCACCGGGTGTAGGTCAGAACGTTACAACATTTGTAAATGCAACTAATACTGCAGCATATAATAATCTTCTTTTAGCTAAAAATAGTGCTAATGCTGCTAACTTTGTTGGAGCTATCGTTACCGATACAAGTGCGGCCATAACTAATGCACAATTAGATGTAGCTAAAGATATCCAAGCTCAACTTGGTAACAGATTAGGTGCTCTTAGATATTTAGGTACTCCTGAAACTGCTGAAATGGCTGGACCTGAAGCTGGAGCAATACCGGCTGCGGTTGCTGCAGGTGACGAGGCTGTTGATAATGTAGCTTACGGTATATGGGCAAAACCTTTTTATACTGATGCACATCAAAGTAAGAAAGGTGGTTTAGCTGGTTATAAAGCTAAAACCACCGGTGTCGTAATCGGTTTAGATACGCTAGCTAACGATAACTTAATGATCGGTGCTGCTATCGGTATCACTAAAACTGATATAAAACACCAAGATTATAAGAAAGGTGATAAAACCGACGTTAACGGCTTCTCATTCTCTCTATATGGTGCCCAGCAGCTTGTTAAGAACTTCTTTGCTCAAGGTAGTGCAATATTTAGCTTAAACCAAGTGAAGAACAAAAGTCAGCGTTACTTCTTCGATGCTAACGGTAATATGAGCAAGCAAATTGCTGCCGGTCATTACGATAACATGACATTCGGTGGTAACTTAACAGTCGGTTATGATTACAATGCAATGCAAGGTGTGTTAGTAACTCCAATGGCAGGACTTAGCTACTTAAAGTCTTCTGACGAAAACTACAAAGAAACCGGTACAACAGTTGCAAATAAGCAAGTTAACAGCAAGTTTAGCGATAGAACCGATTTAATAGTAGGTGCTAAAGTAGCCGGCAGTACTATGAACATAACTGATCTTGCGGTATATCCGGAAGTTCACGCTTTTGTGGTTCACAAAGTAACCGGTAGGTTATCTAAAACTCAGTCTGTATTAGACGGACAAGTTACTCCGTGTATCAGCCAGCCTGACAGAACCGCTAAAACATCTTATAATTTAGGTTTAAGTGCAAGCATAAGATCTGATGCTAAGATGGAGTACGGAATCGGTTACGATGCTCAGATTGCAAGTAAATATACTGCACATCAAGGTACTCTAAAAGTCCGTGTAAACTTCTAATCGCTCCCGATTAGCAAGTTTATAAGTTCCTCAAGAAAAAAAGCCCTCTTTGAAAAAAGGGGGGTTTTGTTTGTTCTTTCTTCCCGCCTACATGCCTTGTTGCATGGCTCAAAACCTATTACATCCCCGTGTAGGGCAGGGATCCAGAAAAAAGCGAGACAAATCGAGCTTTTAATTTTATAAACTTATTGTGTATAATCTTTAAGTTACTGGAGTCCTGCTTTCGCGGGAAGGACATAAACGAGCCATACAACAACCCTCCGCCTATGTGAGAATGACATCACCTACTTTTTCCACCCCGTGCAATACCTTCACTAACCTCAAACTTTATTGACTTCTAGTCGAAAAGATATAAATTTTTACAGCTAAGAATTTAATATTAATAAATATTATGAAAAAAATATATATTAGTGATTATTATGCTTCTAATAAGCGGAAGTATATTTGCTCAAAGTCAAATATCCAATTTAGTTGTACCGGTTAGCTATTTTATAAAGCATGTATCCCAATTGGAAAAACTAAAGGAAAATCTTAATAAATATAAGCAATCTAGTGTAGTAGGGGTAAGCGGTATGGGTAAAACGCAGCTTGCTAGAATGTACGCTTATGAAAATAAAGATAACTATAACATAATTTGGTTGATTGATTGTAATCTAAATATAGAGCCGCAATTACTCACATTATATAAAACTATTAATACCGAGGTAAAATCACCGGTGATTTCAGAAGATATGGCAGTGATGAAGAAAGATTTAATGGTTTATCTAGTAAGTAAAGATAAATGGTTATTGGTGTTTGATAATTTAAAAATAGGCGAGAATAAGAAAATAGAGGATTTTATTAATTGGGAGTATAAAGGTAATATTATATTTTGTACCCAAGACGATGAATTATTATCTAACATAATCAAAGCAAACGCTTTCACTAAGCCGGAAGCTGCATTACTTGCAAAAAATATATTGGAAAATAAAAATCTGGAATTAATAAATTGTTTGACTCAAGCATTTGGAGGTTATCCGATTCTCATAGTTCAAGGAGCACAAATATTAAATCAAATACAAGGTTTAAATTTAGAGAAATACAAGAAAAGATAAAAGCCTCTAAGGATAAAATTGAGCTAAATATAAAACTTGTTAGCAATGAATTAAAGCCTAGTGCCAAGAGATTACTAGATGGGATAGCATTGCTTAATAATCAAAGTGTTTCAAAAGAATTATTAAATTCTATTATTGAAGATAAGCATAGTCTAGATGATGATATTTATCAGTTTTCTAAATTTGCTTTGATCTCTAATATTGAACCTAATGAAGTTAATCCAATATTTGAAATGTATGATGGAAAAAATATTACAAATAAATGGAGATAAAGGAAATAAAGAATATCTTAAACGTAGTGTTACTAATCTTTTAAATTCTATACCTAAAAGTTTAGTAAAGGGGCGTATTTTTAGAAATGCTAAAACTATATCGGATTAATTACAAAAAATGCAGAAAAATACGATATATCGATATATAAAATTTTAGAGTTATAAATTTATTAATACAATATGCTAGTTCTTCCGATTTATATAACTCACAAAAATTAGTAAATTGGTTTGATAAAAACGATCAAAAAGGTAAATTTAAATTATGGACAATGAATAATGAAGAAAAATTTGCTTATGCTGCTTAGGACGCATAGGGTGGTATTATAGAACTTGGTCAGATTCTAAAAAAGCAATTGAATAGATACGAAAGCTAAGCAGGTATTTGATGAAGTGAAAGTATATGATTCCATAAAATGTAATGTAGTTTTCGGTTCGGCTATATCCAATATTCAGCTAGGAAATCTAGAAGAAGCAGAAAAAAATATCCAAATGATGGAAGATATGTTCAATCAAAATCTAGTAGATCAAACTGACATAGCAACTATATATTATGCAAAAGCGAAATTTTATTTAATATCCAAGGTAAAAATTATGAAGCATTAAGAAGAATTGACGATACTATAAATGCTTGTATCGAAAACGGGATGAAACCTCAAGATTTATTTCTTACCGGTTCATATCTCATTAAATTAGATGTATTAAATAATCTTAAGAAACATCAGGAAGCTCTTTCTTTATTAGAATAAGTATATGATATGAATAAGTCGAGTAAAAAAGAGGAAAATCAAGTATTTGGACGAATTTTTACCCAAAAATCAAGAGCAAAACTAGGTTTAGGTGATGTTACCGAAGCTCTAGAATAAAAAAGCTAAAGCAATTTTTCTTAATGATCCAACTAGACCTAACAAAGAGATTATTATATCACCGGATATAGATTTGGTAAAAACGTTTGTTGTTGAAGGGGATGCACTAGTGTTACTTAATCAAAATGAGGAGGCGGTAGATACTTATGCTACTGCTGAAAATATATATTGGAATAATTACAAAGAAAATATGAAAAATGTGTATGAAATAAGTAATATGTATTTTGCAGCCGCTAAAGCTAGTTGTACTTTACCTAAGAAATTTTGGTATGAAAAATTCCGTAATAATAAGATAGAACAATTCGGTACTGATCATCCGAATAGTATTAAAATTTTAAACCTTAAATGTGATGGTTCAAATTAGCTAGAATTTTTTCTGATTAGTGCAATAAAAAAACCGGACGCGGTAAGAATAATTCCAAGCCAAACAAAGCTTATCGTTGGCTTGTAATATATTTTAGCATGGATTATATCGCCGTCTATATTACTTAAAACTGCGTAAAGATCATATAATAAGTAAGAGTATATATCACTTTCTTGCGATAAACTCTTTTCAACTATATAAAGTCTATTTTCCGGCTTTAATATAGTTATATTACGGCTATTATCCTCAAGCCAAAATTCAGCGATTTGTCTATAATAATTTTTACCTTGAGCAAACTTAATATTTTGCAATGTTACTTTAAATTCGTTAAATGTTTTACTTGTTCCTACTCTACCGGTAAAATCCATTTCACTTTGTAATAATGTATTCATAGTAATACTAAAACTAATTAGTGCAAAACCAAAATGCCCAAGGATCATACTAGCGTTACTTGCTTTAAGTCTATTTCTACAATAATTAGTTTTAATCAAAAGATAATGAATATTATGAAGCATAAGAAATATAGATGCGATTATAGTTAAAATCGATATAACACTAAATGTTACTTTTAATGATATTAAATAAGTAATTATTAGAGATAATATTAGAATTATAATATGTTTTTTAATAGAGCTTCTGGTAGTAAATAATCCTATGGTACCAAGAATAGGGATAACGAATATAATAAAATTATTAACAAAAAATGTTTCACTAATAATAATAGATTTATCGTCGAATAAAGAGTAAATTGGCGGATAAAGTGTGGCAGCTATTAGCACAATAAGGCTAAGAAGGAGGAATATATTACCGAGGAGTATGGAATTTCCACAATTCGTCATTGCGAAGCCACGAAAGTGGCTGTGGCAATCTCGGTTAGTTTCCTGAGATTGCTTCGTCAATGCTAATGCATTTCCTCGCAATGATGTGGTAGTATACCACCCAATACTACCAATCCCCATAATCAAAAATATCCCAAGCAAGTATATTCCTCTCTCAGGTGAGAATGCAAAAGAGTGAATTGAGGTAATAAAACCGGAACGTACTAAAAAAGCACTAAATATTACTAATAAAAAAGTAATGATGGATAAAATTACTGTCCAGTTTTGCATACGTCTGGTTTTTGTTGTTACAATTATAGAATGATGGAGCATAATTCCGGATAACCAAGGAAATAGTGAAATATTTTCTACCGGATCAAAAAACCAAAATCCGCCCCAGCCGAGTTCTCTATATGCCCACCAAGAACCAAGGCTAATTCCTATGGTAGTAAATAAGATACCGATATTGGAAAATATTTTGAGAAGTCTTATGTCATTAATGGATTCCCGCTTTCGCGGGAATGACATAAGTGGGTATGAGAATGACATAGAGGCACAAACAATAGTAAACGGTACTACATAGCTAACATAGCCTAAATAAAGCAGAGGAGGATGGATGCTCAAAGCAATATCTTGTAGCATCGGGTTTAAGCCTAACCCTTCTTTAGGAACAAAAGAAAACACGTTAAAAGGATTGGAGGTAAAGTAAATAAAGCTGCTAAAAAATAATTGTATGGCTGATAGAATAATAATAGATAAAAATTTAAGACGGTTATCTTTAAGTAAAAATATATAACAGCAACTAACGATTTGTAATAAACAAAACCATAATAACATTGAGCCTTCGTGGCTCGACCAACTACCGGCTATTTTATATATTAAAGGTTTTAAAGTACTGGAATTTAAGAAAACATTTTGTAGTGCAAAGTCAGAGATAATAAAAGCATAGACTAGTGTAAAAAAGGCAAGTATAGTACATGAGGCAGCTATGTAGAAGGGGCAAGTAGTAATGAGGTAGTTGTCATTCCCGCGAAAGCGGCAATCCAGTCTATAAAATAGAGATTTTTTATGGATTCCTGCTTTCGCAGGGATGACATAAAAGACAAAAGACAAACCGATAACCGACAAGTACATCGTTGTTAGCAGTAAAAAATTACCGATTTCACTCACTGCTTATTGTTGCCTCGGTAGTAGGTAATACGGTAATTTTTACGCTATCAATCTTATTGGCAATTTTCTTTAAAATAATTACCTTTAAATTAAAGATTTCAATTACTTCCCCTTGATTTGGAATTCTAGCAATTTTATGGATTATTAATCCTGCTATAGTGTTTGCATCTTCATCCGATAAATTCCAATCAAGTTCTCGGTTAATATCTCTAATAGTCGTAGTTCCTTTTATAATGAACTCGGTATTAGACTTCTTGATAATTTCATTATTAAGTCTATCATGTTCATCAGTAATGGGTCCTACGATTTCTTCTATAACATCTTCAAGAGTAATAATACCTAGTAGAGTACCATACTCATCTACGACACAAGCAAAATGATTATTACGTTCTCTAAATGCATGTAGCTGGTCTACTACAAGTGCATTCTCAGGGATAAACCAAGGTGGGGTTAGAAGTTTATTAATATCAACTTTTTTTGCATCATTATTATTTTCGTATAATGCTTTAAGCAAATCTTTTAGATTGAGAATCCCTATTATATTATCTCTATTATCTTGCCACAAAGGTATACGTGTATGAGCACCCGATAATAAAGTTTTAATTATCACTTCATGAGGTAGGTCGATATTAAGGGCTATAATACTACTTCTGTGAGTCATAATTTCCGATACCGTCATATTACGTATATCTAATATCCCGCCGAGCATATTACGATCAGATTTATAAACTCCGCCTTCTTGATGGTAATGCTCAATCACGCTTCTTACTTCTTCTGTTCCTGATATTTGAGGATTTAAATTAATACGAAATATGAAGCAAAATATTTTTGTAATGTAATCAAGAGCAATATTAATAGGTTTGAAAAGCTTTAAAAATATTACAATAGTTGAAGCCATTTTTAATGCTAATTGTTCAGGTTTAGCAACGGCTATTGCTTTCGGTACTACTTCGGCAAAAACAATAATTATAAAAGCCATAACGCCGGAAGCAACAATAGGTCCATTGTCTCCAAGAAAGCTAATAAAGAGCGTAGTAGCAATAGTGGTACAAACAGTATTGATTAAACTATTACCTATTAATAAAGTTCCTATGACCTTTTCTTTTTTCTTAAGAACCTCTAAAATTGTTTTAGCACGCTTATTACCGGCGATTTTAAGCTTATGAATCTTCCCTGGGGAAGAAGCGGTAATAGCAGTTTCGGTAGCGGCAAATAAAGCAGATAAGGCGATCATTATTATAATAACGATCACAAGTATGATAGTCATTCTTTGTTAAAATATAAATTAACTATAAATAATTATATTAGTAATTATAGATTTTGCCTAATGTTTTTTTGTTATCAACGACTCCTTTCAGTATCTTTTGTTTTTCGGCTGTTAATAAGATTGTGAAATTTGTTATTTGTAGATGATGTCTTGCGTGATTCGTGTCCAATCGCTATTGCTTGTTGCTGTATTAATAATGTATTAGCTTGAGTTTTCCTTAAATTTATACCTTGGTCTTTAGATTCTTCAGTAGTTAGAATTTTTTGCCCTTTAGAGAGTTTGATTGCACTATCGCATACGAAAACTCCGCAATCATATACATTTTCTTGTTGTTTGGTATTTAGGTCTGTTATTTTTGCATCGGGATAAATTTCGGTAATATATTCTGTTACTTTTGGTCGAGATTCCAATGGCTCACCATAGGGATCATTATACATAAAGTTTATATTACCTTTATCATCTTTACTAGCCATTAAGAGTAACCAATGTTTATGTCCTGTATTTAGTGGTATAATTGCAGGCTTATTATCTAGTATTAAATCCTCTACTGTAACACGAAGAGTATCTTTTAGTATTTCCGGCTCTTCTAAAGAGGCATGATGAAATATAGAGAACATATTCTTATCTATATTTGCTTCCAATATATTTTTTATATCATCTTCAGTGTATAAATAAGTAGGTTGTTTTATATTTCCTGTATTATAAACACCAACTTGATCTTCAGTATTTATAACCAGTGATGATTTTTTTTCAGGTATCTGCTGTTTTGGCTCTATTACTGGTTTGGCTAATTGTTGTTCTGCTTTTAGAGATTCCTTATACATTTCCTGTGGAATTCCTAATTTTTCCCATGGTTTTTGATTATTAGCGGGAGCTTGCTGTTGTGGTGGATTTATAGAAGATGCAACAGTGGTTAGTGGTTCTTCTGTTATTGTCGGTTTTGCTTCCGTAGTTGGAGTTGTTGATTCGTGAGTTTTAGGTTCTTCTTTTTTGCCGAATATTGCTTCTTTAAAACTAGTTATTATATCTTTAAAATAGTTAAAAATTCTTTTAAAAAAAACTTGTGGTTGGTTTGCTTTTGGAGGTTCATATGATATTGTTTGTTCTACTTGTATATCCTTAGGTCTATCATTCATAACTTTCTTTGTATTAATAAAATTAAAGTCAATAGGATTTACCTCAGTTTTACCTAAATCTTTTTGAAATTGCCTAGATATTTGTGATACATATTTTTTTAAGTTTTCAGCAGCATTATTTGCATCTTTTAAGATTTCATTAATTTCGAGTTTCAATCCGTAAATTTGATCTTCAGAGGTAATACCGAATTTAGCAGTGATAAGATTTGTTGCTTCGTCTGCAGAAAGAGGCCAAGTTTCTATAATCACTCTACCGTCTTGATTTTTAGCGTTTTTTATTATTTTATCTAGCTTTTCTTTATCAGGTATTGTACTGGAAAGTAATTGATCAATTTTACGATCAGATACAAGATTGTTAAAAACAGATGTTACTAAACTTATATCCGTAATTGTAGTGGCTTTATCTTTTGGTACTATACCATCGGCTATAGATAAATTTTGATCTGCTTCATTTGTAAAAAAAACATGATCAACTTTTTTCATAATTTGCTTCCAATAAGCTTCTAGTTCAGAATTTTGGGGTAATGAATTATATTGATCAAAAGTAATAGTAGTTTTTATATTTAAATTTTGTAAATTAATTAAATCTTGTACCTTAAAAATGGGTTGTATATTATTGTTATTAAGTTGAATATTAAAAATCGGTGTTTTGCCCTTTTTGTGGGATTCTTGTAAGATCTCCGAAAAAATACGTTCTTTATCGGGTATATGTGATGCTTTATTAACTTCTAGCCGGATAATAGGCAGTTTATTTTGAGTTTCCTGCTTGTTTATTTTCTCTAATATCCGATCTTCATCTCCAAGTAAAAGAGTAAATATAATAGGTTCAGCCATTACTAACCTTTATTAAAAAAATATTGGGTTCTGTGAAAATTTCTAATTGATTTGCTATTTTAAGATATTTTTTAGCAAAAATTATAAGGTTTTTGAAGGAATAGTTATTCATATTTCAAAAAAATCTTATAATTTGCAGCAAAAAAGAGCCAAAATTAAATCTTTTTAGAAATCTTCACAGAACCTACATATAATTATTAGAATTTTTTAGCTTTAAATCAAGCTATATTTAATAATCTGTGCTTTAGCTTATATAATTTATCCATTTTATGTGCTAATTCATGGTTATGTGTTACCATAATAATAGCGGTATTTTGTTCTCTTGCTACTTTTAAAAATAAATTAAATACTTCATTTGTAGTTTTGGGATCTAAATTACCTGTCGGTTCATCTGCTAAAATAATTTTCGGCTTATTAATTAAGCTCCGAGCTATAGCGACCCGTTGTTGTTCTCCTCCCGATAATTCTCCAGGCATATTATAGAGTTTTTTCCCAAGCCCTAAATCATCTAATATCTTTGTTGCATCTTCTATTGCTTTTTTTTGATCAAGACCACTAATAAGCCTTGGCATAATAACATTTTCAAGAGCGGTAAAATCTTTAAGTAAGTGATGTTGTTGATAGATAAAACCTAAATAATGAAGACGAATGAGATGATATTTTTGATACTTGCTATTTGGTATGATGACTTGACCTTTTGTAGGTTTATCAAGCAAGCTGGCAATATGTAGTAAAGTTGATTTGCCGCTACCTGAAGAACCTATTATAGCGATTAATTCACCTTCATTAACCGTTAGATTAAGATCATCTAGTACTCTAACAATAGTTTTGCCTTGGCTGTAATGTTTTGAGATATTTTTTAAAATGAGGACTGTATTATTCATATCTTAGGGCATCCACGGGATTTAATTTTGAGGCTCTATAAGAAGGATAAATTGTCGCAAGAAAACACAATATTATAGATAAAGAGGTAATTAAAATAATATCCTCAGCTCTTACTTTTGAAGGTAAACTATAAAGAAAATAAATAGCTGCCTCGAAAATTTTAGTACCGGTTATACGCTCCAAATAATTCTTGATAGTTTGAATATTATAAGAAAAGGTAATACCAAGGATTACACCTAGTGTTGTGCCAAGTAATCCTATAAACATTCCGTTATAGATAAAAATAAGCATTATTTGCTTAGTGCTTGCTCCCATAGTTCTAAGAATTGCAATATCTGAAGTTTTATCTTTAACAAGCATAAATAAGCTTGAAATAATATTAAATGCGGCAACCGTAATAATTAAAGATAGAATAGTAAACATAGCCGTACGCTCAACAGCAAGAGCACTTAAAAATTGTGAATTTAAGGTTTGCCAATTAAATACATATAGGGTTGGACCTAAGAGTGATTGTATTTTATGTGAATATGTGAGAGCTTTATCGGGATC
Organism: Rickettsia honei RB; assembly: GCF_000263055.1. Taxonomy (NCBI): domain Bacteria; kingdom Pseudomonadati; phylum Pseudomonadota; class Alphaproteobacteria; order Rickettsiales; family Rickettsiaceae; genus Rickettsia; species Rickettsia honei. Next base: position 14,510 of record NZ_AJTT01000005.1, read on the forward strand.
TAGACTATTAATTTCGATTAAATTAATATCGTTGCCGAGAGATAAGAAATTTTGTGCTGCGGTAAGCGGCATTAATATCGTTGTCAAATCATAATCATACATACCGCTATTGAAAATTGCTATAACTTTAAATTCTTTTGATCTTGGCATACTGCCAAAGGTGGTAGAAACTGAATTCGGTGAAATTAATCTAATCTTATCCCCAACGGTTACGCCTAAATTGCTTGCTAATTGTTCTCCGAGTGCTATTACGTTTTTGCCGTGAAAATTATCAAAACTACCAAAATTTACATTTTTAAAAATTTCATTTCTTACACTTAGATCCTTTAATTTCATACCTTTAACAAGCACACCGCTATTATTACTTTTACCAAGAGCCAAAGCTTGACCGTGAGCAATGAATGTTACATGTTTTACATAATCTTGTTTTAGGAGTTTGGCTTTAATCTCTTCATAGTTATCAATACTACCACCTTGCCGATTTATCACTATATCCCCATTTAAGCCGATAATATTTTTAGTAAGCTCTATATGAAAACCGTTCATAACGGACATGACTACTATCAATGCTGCAACGCCGATCATGACGCCCACTAAAGAAAAGGCAGAAATAATAGAAACAAACTTTTCGTTTTTCTTAGCTCTAAAATATCTGAAAGCTATCTTGAAGATAAAATTGTTATTGATCATTTGTTTATTTTTTCTTACATCCGTTTCTAGGTTATTCCTGTGTGAATCAGCTTTTTTGTCATTATGAACAGCCGTAGGCTGCGTGGCAATCTTATGAAATAATAACAAATTCCTGAGATTGTTTCGTCAACACTTACAGTTTTTCCTCGCAATGACGACACAATTGATTACATAAAGACATCTACAGGTTACTAGAAATCTCAAAGACTTTATCATACTTAAATAATTTAGGTAATGTTACTAACCCAAATAGCGTAACACTGGATATAGTAATGCCAAGAGGAGTAAAAGTACCGTTATATAAAAATCCTACTAATTGCAGCCCAAATGCCGTTAAAATCAATCTAGCCACAGTGAAAATAGCCGTCATACGAGCTTTACCGTCCGGAATAGCTTCTAAAAGCAATGGCCATAATATGTTAATCGGATATATCACGCCAAGAGATAATAATAAAGTAACTATTGTTATGGTTAAAGGATTATTAATATTATATACAACTAATATGCTATTGCCTAGTAGGAATAGTATTATAAATATAACTCCAAAATAGAAGCAATTTTTAATACCGAATTTTTTAAAGCAATAACCGCTTGAAAAGCTCATAATTGAGAATAGAGCTGCCATTGCTCCTTGATAAAGTCCGAAATATTCTAAAGTTACACCTAAATCTTGCATATATAAAATAGGAGCAATCCCAATAAATATCCAATATCCTTGTGCAAGAAATATCATTGTAAGTATATAATATATAGCTTTTGGCGATTTGAAGATAGGTATATATTCTTTTAAAGAAATACGTATTTTTTTATTAACTTCTCTTTTTGGAATAAATAATATACCAAGAATTAGGCTGATCAAACCTACTATAAGCAACAAAACAAAATTGCCACGCCAGCCCCAAAATAAATTGACGTAGCTACCTATAACCGGTGCTATTGCCATAGAAAGGGCAATAGTGCCGTTTAAAATGCCCATGAATCTTTGCTGTTCTTGTACCGAATAAATATCGGCAAGAACAATATATACTAGCACTGCAACCGATGATATCCCGCATCCTTGCAAAAATCTTCCAAATAATATAGCTGCATAATTATTTGCAAATACACAAAATAAACTACCAAGATTAAAAATCAGTAAACCGAGTATAATAATCGGTCTGCGTCCGTACCTATCTCCTAAATTACCGACTATAAGCGAAGTAATACAATAAGCAGTTAGATTAACACCAAGTAGTAACTCTGTCATAAAAGTTGAAAGGTTGAATGTATCTTGTATTTCAGGAAAACTTGGAATGAATAAATCTATTTCCGCTCCAGCGAGTATTTCCATGATGATTACGGTAATAATTAATTTCATAAGTAATTGTTAGTTTGAGGTTATTTTAGCAAAGTATTATTGAAGCCGAAAGCCTTGCGCGATGTCATCCCTGCGAGGCATTGTTGTATAGATACCAAGTCGTCACTGCGAGCGAACGTTAGTGAGCATGGCAATCTCAGGAATTCTTCCCAAGATTGCTTCATCAATTTACTATTGTAAATTTTCTCGCAATGATGGAAAAACCGATCCACGCAACAACATTTTTGCGGGAATGACATAAATAAGGACGCAGGAATGGCAGCAAAGCCACACAACAAATTAGCTTTCTATAGTCTTATAGCTTACAATAATTAGTGTATTGTTTTACTAAAGAAATAATAAATGAATATTTATGCTCGTCTAGCAATTTTTTATTTATCAGGAGTATATACATGACACGATAACAGGAAGACTGAAAGGAAGTGCAAGCAGAAACTTTTAGTAATATATGTTAAGAATAATGATTCCTAACATGTGGGACTATTAACAAAAATTTTAAAGCTAATTAAATTTATTTTTACTGCAAATTATAAGGCTTTTTTAAAATAGGATTAACTATTCCTTCAAAACTCTTATTAATTTTCGCTAAAAATTCTTTTTAATTATCAATTAAAATTATTTTGTTAACAGTCCCCTATCAATTTTAAAAATTAATTAAAATATTACTGATTAATTCCTAAAGCTTGTTTTTGAGTATCGGTAGTATTCTCCATTACCCACTTTTGGACATCAGGATTTAACATATTATACTGATCTGCTGTTAAACTAGCAACCCAAGCTTGTTGATCGTCAGTACTCATAGCTTGTATTTGGGTTGTTGTAACTGAAGCTGGGGCAGGCATTTGCATTGATGAAGCAAATACTGAGCTCGCGAAAGTTAGAATTAATAAAATCTTTAATAAATTTTTCATTTTGTAAACCTTTTTTGTTTTGTAATTACAATTATAACAAAGCCACGGCAGCTTTCAAGCTAAATTATATTAAACATTTAAATTTTTTATACTAAGGAACTTTTATTGTAACAAATATATCAATTATATACTTTATTGTCATTCCCGCGAAAGCGGGAATCCAGTAACAAGCGTTCAGTATCATACCGTGGCTTGACCACGGGATCTTGTGTCACAGATTATGCCCTAAGATACCACGCTCAAGTCGTGGTATGACATTAAGGTTGACTGGATTCCTGCTTTCGCAGGAATGACATACCCCTTTATATTGTTAACTGCTCTCTGCAAATATTTCGATAAATTTCTGAGTTTTTAGATAAATCATTATGTGATCCTTCAGCGACTACTCCTCCTTTATCTATTACTAAAATATAATCAGCTGATTCTATACTACTAATTCGATGGGCAATTGATATAATAATGTTCCCTCTCATTATTTTTTTTATAGACTCTAGTAATTTCTGTTCGCTCATCGTATCTAAAGCACTCATTGCCTCATCAAGAAGCAAAATTTGCGGCATGCGTAGTAATGCTCTAGCAATAGCTATTCTTTGTTTCTGTCCTCCTGATAATCTAACCCCTCTTTCACCGATTTTAGCATTTATACCGTCATGAAGTTTAGCAGCAAATTCTTCTATTCCTGTAATTTTTATTATCTCATTTATTTCGTCGTCGCTTGCTTCATTATTACCGAATATAATATTTGATTTTATAGTGCCGGAAAAAATGCTAGCCTCTTGAGGAACATAGGCAATTAATTTACGAATTGCAGCAGGATTTAAAAGAGTTATATCTTGATTGTTAATAAGGATAGTGCCGTTTTCTTGCCGGTAAAAACGCAGCAGTAACTGTATCACAGTGCTTTTTCCTGCACCTGATCTACCTACAATACCAAGAAACTTATTGGCATTTATCTTCAAAGACATATTATTAATAATCCTTAAATTAGGTCTTGAATGATAGGTAAAATCAACATTTTTGAATTCTATCGAGATTGGATCGGAATTATTTAATTCTAAATAATTATTATGTGCTATAGGTGTCTTATCTATAATTGTAATTATTCTCTCAAGGGCTGTAACAGGTAAATGCATTTCGCTTAGTAGCTCAAAAATACCGCCACAGCTAACTCCGGCGATAATCGCATAATAAATAAACGAGATAATTTGTCCCGCAGATAAATGACCTTTCACTATATCTGAAGCTCCGATCCAAACGACTAAAGTAATCGCAAGAAATATAACGGCTATTGAAATCGCAAAGAATAAAGCACGAATTTTTAAACGGGTTTTGCAGTATATTAAATAGTTTTGTAATTTAGTGTCAAAATCGGCAATTTTGTTTATTTGATGGTTAAAAGCATAAATAGCTCTAATATTATTAAAAGTTTCATCAATATCCGATGCTAAAAGTGACTTAGATTCTAGAGCTTTTTTAGATAAAACCTTAACATGCTTGCCGAATTTAATTAAAGGAATTAATAAGATAGGAATGGTAATAATTACTATAGAAGCGAGTTTAAAGCTTTCAAAAAACATTAATGTAATGCTGCCAATTAGCATCACCGAATTGCGAATAAAAAAAGATAAGAAATTAACGATGAGAGTAGATATTTGATCTATATCATTTGTTAGGCGTGAAATTATATCGCCGATTTTTAGTTCTTCAAACTCTTCAATTTCATAATTAATTAAATTACTATAAGCTTCTTTTCTTATTTGATTAACTGCCTTTTCAGCAACATTATTGATAAAATATGAACGAAAAAAACTAGCAATACTTAAGATGATAATTAATAAACAAATATATAATATAGATTTATCAACCGATAAAATATGGTCTTTGCTCAAGCCTTTATCAACTAAATTTCTAAAAACACTACCGATTAGTAATAATGAAGCTGATACGCTAAGTAAAGAGATCATAACGATGATCAAATCTTTTTTATAGAACCTTAGATATTTAGCTAGTCTATATAAAAGTTTGATATCCATAAGAAAAAAATGTCATTGCGAGCGACTGTAGGCGTTGTTGCATGGATGTCAAATCGTCATTGCAAGGAGCGAAGCGACGTGGCAATCCAGAAAAATAACAAAAAAGTACTAATTTTAGCATTTTTTACTGGATTGCTTCGTCAATTACTTTGTAATTTTCTTCGCAATGATGATTTTGTAACCACACAACAATTCCAAAATATGGGGCGAGTGACGGGATTCGAACCCGCGACCCTCAGAACCACAACCTGATGCTCTAACCAACTGAGCTACACCCGCCATAAATTAACAACATAAATTTAGATTATCAGAAGGAGTTAGTCAAGAATATTTATTGTATTAACATATATTATTTGACTTATATATTATAACTATATATAGTTACAACATGAATCAGTATATAAAACTTATAAATAAAGAAAGCTAAACAAAATCCTAAAGGATTAAGTTTCTCTGATTCATACTTTAATGACTAAGTGCGGTTGGGTTAAAGATAGGCAAAAAGGTAGCCATCAGATTTGGTACTTGCCCAAAGGAAATAGGTTATCTATTCACACTTTTGGAAATATGGCAAAAGAATATCAAGTTCGACCATTTTTAAACTTTGCAAAAGGAAATGAAGATGAAAACAAATGATACATTTGATGGGTTTACTATAGAACTTTTTAAAGATACGGATGGAGATTGGCTAGCAAGGTTTGAAGAGCTACCGAATGTATCAGCTTTTGGCAATTCGCCTGAAAAAGCACTGCAAGAATTACAACAAGCTTGGACTTTAATGAAAGAAAGTTATATAAGTCATAATCAATCTATCCCCTTAGCTCCGTCTAGGAAAGAGTATAGCGGACAGTTTAATGTTAGAGTAGATAAACGTGTGCATCGAGCTTTAGTACTTGAAGCACTTAGAGCAAAAATTAGTTTAAATGCTTTAGTATCTCAAAAATTAACTTTATCGGTAAAACAATGAAAAAAAAAGCAGTTATTTTATTAAGCGGTGGACCTGATTCTACTACGGTTCTTGAGATAGTTAGCAAAACGGATTATGAAATTTATGCTCTAAGTTTTAATTATCATAGACGCAATAGTCTGGAAGTCCAAAAAATCCAAGGATTAATTAAAGATTATAATGTAAAACAACATAGGGTTATTAATATTGATTTGCAGTCATTGATCGGTTCTGCATTAACTGATGATAATATAGATGTACCAAAATTTAAAAACACAGATCAATTACCAAGTGACATACCGGTTACTTATGTACCGGCACGTAATACAATATTTTTAAGCTACGCACTAGGAGTTGCTGAGGTTATAGGAGCTAGAGATATTTTTATTGGGGTACACACTAATGATTATACTAACTATCCTGATTGTCGTTCTGAATATATAAAATCTTTTGAAGCAATGGCAAATTTAGCAACTAGGGTAGGAGTAAATGGAGAAAAATTTACTATCCATGCTCCTTTAATAAATATGACCAAAGAGCAAATAATTAAAAAAGGGCTTGAGCTTGGAGTAGATTATAGTAAAACAATATCATGTTATGATCCAACAGAAGACGGTTTATCTTGTGGTCAATGTCTATCATGTATTGCACGACTTGATGCTTTTAAAAAGAATAATGTACAAGACCCGATTAAGTATGTATAATTATAGATATATACTCATAAATAAAATTAATAATAAAATAATATGAAGTAAATTTGTATACAAGGTGGAAACCGTTGTTCACCTTGTATACTCATTATTTAAAAATCTTCTGCATAATATTTATATTATACAGAAAAATAGTTAGTATATATGATAAATAGAGGACATTTATATGCCCCTTTTCCTGTGCTTGATTTAAACGATATAGTTTTACGAGAGTTAGTCGCGGAGGATGCACAAGATTATTTTAATTATATGAGTAAGCCGGAAATGGCTATTTATATAACTGATAGCAATAGGCCTAAAGACGTAGAAGAAGCCGGAGAGGAAATACGTTATTGGTCTAGTTTATATAAAAATCATAGAAGTTTTTATTGGGGAATTGCCATTAAAGACGATAATAAATTAATAGGTACTGCCGGTTTTAATATAATAAATCTAGAGCATCATAGAGCAGAAATAAGTTATGATCTAGATCCTAATTTTTGGGGTCAAGGTATGATGTTAAAATCTATAAAGAATATTTTAAAATTTGCTGATTATATTGGTATTATAAGAGTACAAGCAACAGTAATTACTGATAATTTTCGTTCAATTAATCTTCTTGAGAGATGCGGTTTTGCTAGGGAAGGAATTCTTAAAAAATATGAAATAGTTGCAAATGAGCATAAAGATTATTATATATACGCAAGAGTATTATAGTAAGAATTGTTAAAATAAACATAAAAAAGAAAGTTAATGGTAGTAGAAGCTGATAAAAAAGCATTGATTTGTTCGTTTTGTAGTAAAAAACAACATGAAGTAAAAAAACTGATAGCAGGTCCTGCAGTATTTATTTGTGATGAATGTATAGATTTATGTACAGATATTATGAAAGAAGAAAATAAAGTTGCTTTAAAGCAAATTACTTCTTCAATTCCAACGCCGCAAAAAATATGTGGCATTCTAAATGATTATGTAGTTGGGCAAGATCAAGCGAAAAAGATTTTAGCAGTAGCGGTTTATAACCATTATAAGAGGCTTGAATATGTACAATCCGGCAATAATGACGTTGAGCTTAATAAGTCGAATATCTTACTGATCGGTCCTACCGGTTCAGGAAAAACTTTACTTGCTCAAACGCTTGCTAAAATTTTAGACGTACCTTTTACTATGGCGGATGCTACTTCTTTAACGGAAGCCGGGTATGTCGGTGAAGATGTTGAGAATATATTACTACGTTTATTGATAGCATCTGAGTTTAATATAGCAAAAGCACAAAAAGGTATAATTTATATTGACGAGGTTGATAAAATTGCCCGTAAATCGGAGAATCCTTCTATTACACGGGATGTATCGGGTGAAGGAGTACAGCAGGCATTACTTAAAATTATGGAAGGAACAGTTGCTTCCGTGCCTCCTCAAGGCGGTAGGAAACACCCACAACAAGATTTCGTACAGTTAGATACTTCAAATATCTTATTTATTTGTGGTGGTGCTTTTATGGGGATTGATGGCATTATAACCTCAAGAACTAATCATAGTTCTATAGGCTTTGCAGCTAACGTAAATATAGATAAAGAGAAAAATAATAGTGAGATTCTTAAATCCCTAGAGATTGAGGATTTAACTAAATTCGGTTTAATTCCTGAATTTATCGGTAGATTACCTATCGTTACTACTTTAGATGAGTTAGACAAAGAAGCTTTAATTACAATTTTAACTAAGCCTAAGAACGCCATAGTAAAGCAATATCAGAAACAATTTGAGCTTGATGATGCTGAGCTTGTAATTGATGATTCAGCCTTAGAAGCTATTGCTGAAAAAGCTCTAGCTAAAAAGACGGGAGCAAGAGGAATTCGTTCAATACTGGAGCATCTTTTGCTTGATAGTATGTATAAAGTTGCCGAGCTAAAAAAACAGCGTGTTACTATTACAAAAGAGGTAGTTAACGGCTTAGTCGAACCGATAATGACTTCTCTCATTTCTACAAAATCAAACAAAAAACAACCGATTATTGCAGATATACCGGCGTAAATATTATTTCTTCTCTATGTCATTTCCGCGTAGGCGGGAATCCAGAAAAATAACTTCAATATTGATGTAAGAAGTTACACATGTGATAAAGTAAACATATACAACACAAGTTTTTTATATGTTTTACTGGATTCCTGCCTACGCGGAAATGACATAAACAAGCCTGCAACAAGACCTACGACTGCTCGCAATGATGGGTGGGTATCCACACAACAACGCCGGCCTTGACCACGGGACAATACTAATTTAGTATAAAATTTATCCTAAACTAGTATTATAGCGGTTTAAATACCATTAAGAAAAAAATAATACTCAAACTGATAAATACCGGCCAGCCTAGGTAGAATCATAATTTAAATAATTTATAATATTTTTCCGGTAGGGGAATTCGCGGTTTTAATGCTTCAAGTGCCATATTTCGTAGTGGAATTTGAATCCATACCACCAGAGGCCAACAACTACCGGCGATTATGTATCCGATATAAGTTAAGGTAAGCCATAAATCAAAATAATTATAGCCAAGCATATTTACTAATATTATGCCGCTAACCGGTTGAATTATCACAGTTGGAGTAGTAGTAAAAAGAAGATCAGCTATTGTAGTGCGAGCTGCATATGCCGTTGCATTCAAATCACCGGTTTTATTTGCCCACCACATAAAAAAGCAGTACCAATTCCAGTACCAAATAAAGTGGTAGAGCTAATAATAGGCATAGTTTTTATAAAAAGATAATCCATTATTTATCTCGTTCTATTGCCATGAATACTAAAGTCAGTAATATTACTGGAATATTTTTAAATATCGGACCAAGCGGATCTAGCCACAATATTGGCTTAAGATATGTTAAGAGTATAAGCTAGTATTATAGTATTAATAAAATTTGTAAACTACATATCCTATTTATTTTATTTTTGATAATTAGTAGAATTCTAAGAATAATATCTGTAAAGCAGCTTCCATATAATATGTAAGGTGCTATTTGTTTATCAAATCCTAGTGATATTATAATTTGCATACTAGCATCATAAACAAAAATGCTTGAAATAATTCCTGTCATTACCCAAAGTAGTCCTAAGACAATTTTTATTATAGGTTTTAAAAAATAAAGCCTAGCGTGCCATATGGGTTGTACGGTTAAAGGTTCGGTTGCAAAACCTTGTTGCAAGTTTCTAGGGATTATAGAAGTAAAATCGATAAAATCTTTTTTATCAGCAATATTAGGTTGAAGTAACATATTATACGCAGTAGAATTAATGGGTCCTATTTTTAGACAATCCCCTAATTTAGCTGCTATTTTAATGAATATTAAAGGAATTTTTATTAGTCTTCCATGACTCCAAGCCATCTTCTGAATCCAAGCAAGATATCCTTCATGTTCACTATGTCTGGTCCAACTATTTTTAATAATGTGTGGATTTTTCCTTCCCTTTCTATACAGTGAATCATTACTTTCGTTAAATCATCAATATGAATAGGTTGAAATTGTTGTAAACCATCACCTATTAAAGGAATAAAATACGGTAATGTTGCAAGAGCCCTAAATAGCGAGGTACCACCATAACAACCGCTTGCGTAAACAAGAGACGGTTGTAAAATTATACAGTCTATATTTCTAATTTTTGTACATATTCTTCAGCTGCTTTTTTAGTTAAAGCATAAGCAGTGTTTTTTTCATCATCTATTCCAAGAGCTGAAATATGAATAATTTTTTGTACGTTAGTAAGGGTGCAAGCCTTAAATAGAGCCTTTGGATCATTGACATGAACATTGCCAATATTATTGCATGACTAGACGTTAACACACCTGATACATTAATAACTATATCTATGTTATTTAATCTATTTATCCAGCTTTGTGGTGTTAGGTCTATATTAAAATCACAGTATATCAATTCTGCAGTAGGGAATTTTTCCTGGTCGATTCAACATCTCTAACACAGCATATTACTTTATAATTATTCTTTAATAATTCAGCTGTAATATATGATCCAATAAAGCCGTTAGCTCCTGTTACTAGTATTCTCATTATAATATAAACGATTCAGATACTGACATTTTTTATATCATTAATCAGATCCTGTTGCCAATAGAAGATAAAAAAGGATATGTTATGTCCACAACTATTGTTTTTTTGGTTAAAAACTTTTATAACCCAATCCTCTTCTCTCTTATCATAAACTGGGGTTGCTCGTGTGTGACTTTAATGTTAAAATAATTAAAGATTATAAAAGATTTGAATAAATATTAAGAGATGTTTATATTTTTAATATTTATTTAATTGAAATTATGAGTAATAAACTAGAAGTAATAATACAATATTATAATGATATATCAAATTTAGGCGTAAGATTATGGAAAACTACTACAGCACTTGCTAGTTTTAATTTAGGTGAGGTATGGAAAATATGGTTCTGTGATAAAAATTTTAAAGATCTACTGATACTAGATCAAAGTTTAATTTATACTCAATCTTTAGAAACAATGTTAAGTAAAGTAGCTGCTACCGGAAAGTATCAAGATAATAATATTGATCATTCTCAATGGAGCCATTGTTTTGAAGAGCTAAATAATCGAGATCATTTTTTATGTATAAAGCTACAGAAGTTAATAGGAGTAGAAAACAAGAATATCATTGATGCTATGCTAGATGATATAGGGGATATAAATTCATTAGATTTTAGTACCCTATAGTTACTAAAGTCCAAGTGTTTTTAAAAAATGATTTAGATCAATCTGAACACTTGATTAAAGCAGCCAAAGAAATCGATGCTATGGCATATCCTCTGACGAGAGAATATTTTTTATATCGCTATATAGCTAAAGCAATATTACTTACAAATACTTTAAATGCGCCTTCCTCGTATGAAAACGAGTTTAATATAGTAAAAAAAGCTCATTTAAATTTTGCAAATTATCTTAATTCATTAGAGCAAAGTCTTACTAGAATAGAAAAAGCTAGTGATAAGCATAATGAAGATTACAAAATTGCTTCTTGGTTAACCGAAAAATCAGCTTTAGTTAGTAATCATTCAGGTAAAATAGCAATTACTTATGTTGCTCTTATAGTGGGTGTAATTGCTTTACGTTCATATGTAATTGACGAAAAGGATCCTTGGTATGAATTATGTGCTTTACCGACCACTAACCTTGCGATGCTACAAATTTTATTATCTTTCCTGGTACGGTCTTATCAAATAGACAAACTAAAGAGATGAATAATAATATGTTTCAAGCATTAGAAAATAACAATGACAATGCTGAAGATATTAAATTTTTATTTGATCATACTCCAAGCTTTGCTAATGATGCCGTAAATACAACTGTGATTTGTTTTAGATATGCTGCTAATTTAGGGTTGCAGCCTATTAATCGTATAATTGTATATACGGGCTTTACTATGGTATACAGTTGCAGGAGTAGTAGAAGAACAAAGTAAAGTTACAAATTTTATGCACAATAAATTAATTAAATTTTTGCATGATAAAATTGTACCGGCTTTAATTGAACATAAGCAATTTACAGCTGAAGAAATTAAACCATATTTTCAGTTACTATATAAACATTCCAAAACAGATAAGAATACGCAAATAAAACTTCAGGCAATATATAATAAACTTACCAATCAAGATATAGATTTTAACAATATTGAATCAGACATTAGTATCTATCATGGATGGAAGAGTACTGCTATATGTTCGGCAATAGCCACACTGATTTTGGATTATATCTGTTTTTATTTTCGTAATCCAGCATTAGAATTTTATGAAGATCCAATGTTTTATGCATCAACTTCTGTTAAATGCATGCGTCTTGCTTCTTTTAGTATCAACATATTACGGCAATAAAGTTATAGAAAATATCACCAACAAAACATCTAATGATGTGTTTTTTCAAAAGTTTTATTACTATAATGATGCGGCAAGATTGACTGTAGCGATAGTACCTTTAATAATGTTTGAGTCTATTAAAGATTTAAAATTCTTAAGTTTTGCAACTTTAATAGATGTTTTAACAACTGTTATATCGGATTTCAATGTCGGCAAGGCAATTAGTAGTGTAGGCAAGAATATTGCCGAGAAAACCGCTACTACCCTTACTTGGCTTAATAAGGTTACCTCAGGCACAAACGATGATACAGTTATTGATATTGATCCTACAGAAGAAGTACCATGCTTAGAGGTTTTGTGGACACTGCTAATTGATTTGCTATTTTGCAGCAAAAAATAGCCAAAATTAAATCTTTTTAGAAATGTCCACAAAACCTCGATTAAGGTTGTAAAATTTACGTTATTTAATGTGCTCTTCCCATTTCAAATATTGAATCTTTAGAATTAAGTGTTGCATATATTAAAAAAGGCGAGGTGACATAGGACTGCACTTCGCTATGCATAAAAGCTTGGTACATTATCAATCTCTAAAGTAACGTTTTTGCTATATTCAAGAAGTTTTTGAGCAGCTTTTAAGTGTATCAAATAACCTGTAGTTGTATTAAAGTAACCACCATCACCTATCTTCTTTAAATACGGATTATTGTAAATATTATAAAATATTTTATTTTTAGAATGTGACAAGGACAAATAAATTAAATCCCAGTCGGTAGGTAAATGCTTAAGTATTGTTAAAAATTTATTACGGAAATCGTCATTTAGTATAGCATCATCTTCTATTATTAGGGCATAAGGTACATTGTCTTTAACCATTTTAAGCCAAATTTCTCTATGGTTACAATAACAACCGAGTTCACCTGCCGTTAAAGTATGATTTAATATTTTGCTATCGGAATAATAATTTATATTTCCCGAAGGACAAAGTACAGTATAACCGTTATTAAGTGATAAAAGAGCAGGGTTATTTTTTACATCTAATCCGGTAAATCTTTTTCCTCCTGAATCCCTGAATCTGTTATAGATAAATTATAACCGTCTACTGCAAAACCTTTCATAGAATAAATTATTATTGTCGAATTGTTTACTAATATTGTTATATCTATCAGTGCTGCATAGGAGGTTTACTATAAAAATTTTAATATCTTTTTCTTCAAGTGGAGCAAGAACCTATTTGATAAGTTTTTAAAAATATAAAAAGCAATGATAAACAAATAATTATAATTGATATTATAAAAATAGTTTTTAATTTGTATTTAATAAAGGTAATTATTTTCTGAAGCCGGTACAATCTTATTATTATATATCTTATAATATTTTTCATCATCTTTATCAACAGAAATAATTATATAAATCTTCTTCTGAATAATCTTTAGCAAATATTACTGAATTAGGGTTTACATCTTTTATATAACTTTTATCTGCATAATATATAATAGGTACTGGCTAAATAAGCTTGAAAAGGTTTTGCAGTAATATACCCCTCATATGTTTTATTTTCAAAAGCAATAACAAATTTACATTTAGATAACCATTCACGAGTTTTTTCTTTTGGTATAATTGTAGATTCAGTATTTAAATATTTACTGCCGCTTACTACTTTTTTATACAGCGACAATTTATGAAAAAATCGATTTCTTGCTATGCAGTCGTTGTTCTCAGGATTCTATACCATTAGAGACTAAGAAACAAGCAAAATACGTTTTGTTCGGATTGTATTTTGAGTGTTTATATTCAAGTACTGATGTCATTAGTACAATACATATAATATAAAGGTATTCTTATATAATTTGGATGATCTATATAATCAAAACCTATAGATATATCATAATTTGCTAGCTTTGGTCTAACCGATTCACCGGTAAAAAATATCTTTATACTATCTTTATTACTAATAGTTCTTTGACCAAAAACACTATCAATAATAAGGTCATAATTGTTATGATCTATAACAATTGTTCGTCCGTTTTCTTCAATGATTTCTTTTATCATCGGTAGCTCGTCTATTGTAAAGCCCGGCCACGTATTAATAAAACTCACTCTTATAGCATGTTTGTTTTTTTTTAGGAGCTTTAATCTTATATGCTTACACATAGTAACAATATGGCTATACACATTATGGAAAGTTTTTTAACATTTAAATTACCTATTACGAGAAAAATTTATTTATAATTTTTCTGCTATTTGTGGTGGATTTTCTGCTTCCACTTCAATAATCTCAGATTTAGAGGAAACGATTTGATAACGCTCTAAGGTAGCCGGCATGGCTTTATTCCCTGAATCAATACCGAGTTTTTGAATATTCTTTACTCTTGACATAAAATTACGATTAAACGAGGCAGCAAATTTATCGTAATTAGTAACCATATTATGCAGGTTATTACCGATCTTTTGAGAATAATCTGTCATAGTACCGATGGAGCTTAATAACTTTCTCACTTCTTCAATGATTACCTTATAATTTTCTGAGCGGCGATGATCGGTAATTTGAAATTTTGCAAATGATAGCATATTCATAAGTCCGCTAGGTCCTACCGGAAAGATATTACAGCCCCAAGCTTTTTGTAAAAATTCAGGGTCGGCTGCAATAACTTTCTCAACCGCTTGTTCAGTCGGCAAAAACATTAAAGTAATAACATTGTTAAAGCTCTGATCCTTTTTGTTTAGATTAGTTAAAATATTTGCGGCATATTCTTTATTCGCCAAAGATTTTAAATGGTAATTCATAGTTTTATTAAGACTCATGTTATTATCTTGCTCGTCTACAAGAAACTTTGAAGCTTTAGAATCAATAACCATTAAATTACCGGAAGGAAGAAAAATGAGCGCGTCAGGTCTTAGCTTTCCGCTATCTAATGTAGTTAGACCGTATTGCATAATGAAATCTAAATTAGGACGTAAGCCCGAAGATTTTAAGATATTCTCAAGGGTAATCTCAGCAAGTAGTCCCGCCCCGATCGGAGAAAGCAGAGACTGTTTTATCAAATCAACCGTACCTTTTGATTGCTCTATATCTTTATTTAATGCTCCCACCATCGTAATTAACCGTTCAAACTCACTATTAAATTTTCCTGAAGCAGTAGCGATATTTTTCTCGGCTAGCTCTCTTGCCGCCGTGTTTTCCATTTTATGTATCGCTATTAATTGTTTAGACAAATCTTGACCTAAATCAAATAACGCAGCTTTAGCCGATGAAAATGACTCTTCTCTTATTTTTTCTGAATCCTTAATAGTCTGTGCTTGATATTCTATTTTACACTGCAATTGCTCAATTTTCTGTAAATATCCTATCTTTTCTTGATTTAATAATTGGTTGTTATTGCTAATTTCTAGATTTTGCTCTGATAAAAATTGTAGCTGTGTCCTTAAGGTTTGAGTTTTTACATAAAACCAAATTATTAGCGCTAATAAAATAAGTAGCGTAGTTATAATAGTGGGTAATAAATAAGGCATAGAATGAAGCAAAGTTTAATGTTAAATAATACTAAAGTACCGTATAATTTGCACTAATTATTTTGGCATTGCCTAGAAAAGGTTGATATAGTCATTGTGAGTTACTGCAGGTGTTGTTGCATGGCTCGTTTTATGTTATGCCTGCGCAGGTCTTGTTGTGTGGACCGAAAAACCCGTTCGGTGTTATGCCGTGGCTTGACCACGATATCCAAAAACACAACTTCAAAATACTAAAATTTTAATGTTTTAAACTGGATCCCGCGATCAAGTCGCGGGATGACAGTTAGGAAACTGGTCCACGCAACAAAGCATTCCCGCTTTTGTGGGAATGACATCGGAAGGCTAAACTATAAAACAACTTTTTCTAGGCAATGCTCAATTTCAATAATACAAGTAAGACTATTTCGATATTAGCCTATAATATTTTTATAAACTTATAGAAATATTATAATGGATAGGTTATATAAAAAGCAAGTTGAAGAATATCTAACAAATTACGGTAAGCTTGTATTTATAAGCGGAGCAAGGCAAATAGGAAAAACTACAATATCAAAACAAGTAATTAAGCCTAATCCTAATTCAATTTACCTAAATTGGGATTATCTAGAAGATAGAAATAAAATCTTAAACAAACACACCGAACTTTTTAAAAATCTACTTTCTACTATATCCGATAAGAAACCGTGCTTAATATTAGATGAAATCCATAAATATAAAGATTGGAAAAATCTTGTAAAAGGATTTTATGATAAATTCGGAGAAAATATTGAATTTATTATAACAGGTAGTGCCAAATTAAATATATATAAAAAAGGCGGTGATAGCCAATGGGACGTTATATAAGTTTAACCGTGCATCCGTTATCGGTATCTGAAATAGCTAAAAATTTTGATAATGACATTGATTATATAAAAAGCCCCCAAAATATCACTATAGATGAATTTGAAGCTTTAATAAATTTTGGAGGATTTGCAGAAAGTTATTTAAAAGCAACTGCTAAATTTCATAGAATATGGAGTAATCAAAGATTCGAGCAATTATTTAGAGAAGATGTAAGAAATACTGAAGATATCAACAATATTTATGCGTTAGAATTACTTGCTAGCATTATAAATGAGCAAGCAGGCTCATTAATAAGCTATACAAACCTTGCTAACAAAGTTAGAGTTTCAGACCAAACAATAAGAAGATGGCTCTCTTTGCTAGAAAAGCATTATTATTGTTTTGCTATCAAACCTTGGTCTAAAAATGTTGTAAAAAGTTTGATAAAAGAGCCCCAAATTTACCTTTGGGATTGGTCGCAAATAAAAGATATAGGAACGAGATTTGAAAATCTTGTAGCTTCTCACCTTTTAAAAGCCGTATATTTTTCGAACGAAACAGGGCTTGGTGATTTTTGTTTATACTATCTGCGTGATAAACAAAAACGTGAAGTCGATTTAGTAATAACAAAAGATAACCAACCGTGGATTTTAGTGGAAGCAAAAGTAAGTGACTCAACCTTTTCGTTAAGCTTAAAATATTTTCATGAATTACTTAACCCTGAGTTTAGTTTTCAAGTCATTCAAAATAAACAAGCTATTATTATACCGGCTATTACTTTCTTATCTCAACTTGTTTGATATGAATTTTTGCAAAAAAGGTAATCTAGGTAAATCATATGACTATTTCGTTGCTTATATCGAAATAGTCATTACCAATTCGACATTTAATTATAAGCTGTATCCTCGCACATACCACTAAATGTAGCTGAATTGACTATATTCACTTTATCTTCTAGCGGTCCGAGTGGCTGAGCCGGTTTTAACAATTCAGGCGTTAATATAAATTTAGTTTTTTTCTCGATATTCGATAAAAAAGGTAAATGTAAGCTATGAGGGCTGTATATTATTGCATATTTATCCCATTCTGGATATTGCCTATTTAGATTTCCTATAGGATCAGCGGGACCGTAAACCTCTATACTACCAAATTTATATTTTTTTAAAGGATATAGCTCATAATCATAAAAAAAATCATTTGGATATTTATTACGCATACTTTGATTAAAATGAACAAATTTATCATTTTCTTTATGAAATACGAAAATATCTAAGCATCTTTCTCCGCAAATTACATAAATTTTATTATGTTTAACACGATATCCTAATTGTTCAAATTGCGGTAATATTTGTTGCAAACGTATTTCGTCTTCATGCATAATGCCGATATCTAAATCATCGTCAAAAGGAATTATGCCTTGATGTCTAACGGCTCCAAGCAGAGTGCCGCCGTCTATCCAATAATTAATATTATTCTTACCAAGTAGCTCATGAGTGTCTTTCATTAACTGATAAAGGGTAATAGCTTTTTTCTCGCTAATCCTGTATTTTTTTACTTGTTCATCACTTAAGGTTACATATCGCCAATTATGTTCTAGTAGATAAGCATAACACAATATACCGACGAAAATAGTAAGGATTAAGCGTAAAATATTTTTAAAGGATAATATTGACTTTAATTTTATCATCTTGAATCTTAAATTACATTTCCCCTGCTGATATAATATTTTTAATCTATATAAAACAATCGGTTATGACTTTTTTATCTCAATTTGTTTAAAAGTTTATTCTATCCTCTAAAGGACTAAAAGGCTGAGCCGGTTTTAACAATTCAGGCGTTAATATAAATTTAGTTTTTTTCTCGATATTCGATAAAAAAGGTAAATGTAAGCTATGAGGGCTGTATATTATTGCATATTTATCCCATTCTGGATATTGCCTATTTAGATTTCCTATAGGATCAGCGGGACCGTAAACCTCTATACTACCGAATTTATATTTTTTTAAAGGATATAGCTCATTATCATAAAATGAACTCTTCGGATACTTATTTCGAATCGCTAAATTAGTATATATAAATTTGTTTTGTTCTTTATGAAAAATGAAAATATCTAAACAAGCTTTTTTGCATATATTATAAGTTCTCTTATAGGAAACAGTATAACCGAGTTGCTCAAATTGCGGTAATATTTGTTGCAAACGTATTTCGTCTTCATGCATAATGCCGATATCTAAATCATCGTCAAAAGGAATTATGCCTTGATGTCTAACGGCTCCAAGCAGAGTGCCGCCGTCTATCCAATAATTAATATTATTCTTACCAAGTAGCTCATGAGTGTCTTTCATTAACTGATAAAGGGTAATAGCTTTTTTCTCACTAATCCTATATTTTTTTACTTGTTCATCACTTAAGGTTACATATCGCCAGTCATGTTCTAATATATAAGCATAAAAAAATATCCCGGCAAATATAATTAATATTAAACCTATAATATTTTTAAAGGATAATATTGACTTTAATTTTATCATCTTTCATCTCAAATTGTATTTCTTCTGCCGATGTGACGTTTTTTAAATCTTCTGCTAATTCTGCAGATAATACTATGCCGCTAACTTCAAGCAATTTTATTGGAGCTTTTATAGATAGATTCTTCTCAGCTTTGAATTTTCTGACGATATCTAGTATTTCAAGCAGCCCTTCTGCTCCCTTTGCATTGATTTCATAATTTAAGTCACTGTAATTAACCCAGCTACCTTTAACATGAATAGAATTTTCACTATATAATATTTGGTATAATTCTTCGGTAATATGCGGTATGAAAGGTGCAAATAGTTTCAGTAAAGTTTGCATAACATGATATAAAGTTAATATGCTACTATATTGTCCTTGTGGATTTTTGTGTTCCTCATCATAGCTTCTTGTTTTGCTTATTTCTAAATAATTATCACAAAATACCACCCAAAAGAATTTTTCCGTCAGATGCATAGCATTTGCATATTCGTAGTTTTGTAATTCATTTGTAGCTAGCTTAACTAATTCCACTAGCTTATTAACCATCCATTTATCAAATTCGTTAGTGATTTTTTCTTTAATATCGAGTAAACTCGCTTTTTTATCTTCACTTTTCAGTTTATCAAAATGTATAAAAACAAATTTAGAGGCATTCCATAGCTTGTTAACAAGCCTTTTGCCGTTTTTCATAACGTCTTCAGAATAGGCGGTATCAGCACCTAGCTTTGAATTTGCCGACCAATAACGTATCACGTCGGAACCATATTGTTCTAATAGTTTTTCAGGAACTAAAACATTGCCCTTAGATTTTGACATTTTACTTCGATCTTCAGCTAAACACCAACCGCTTATCATGATGTTTTTCCACGGCAAAGTATTTTGGTGTAAATGAGCTTTTAAAATAGTATAGAACGCCCAAGTTCTGATAATTTCATGTGCTTGAGGTCTTAAATTCATCGGAAATAATTTATCGTGCCTATCTTTATTAAAAGCGAAATCGTCAGAAATCCCATGAGTAGAAAGTTGAGGCGAAACGGAACTTGTTGCCCAAGTATCCATTACGTCATAATCAGGTTCTACTTCTTCTTTACTATAACCCATAGGTAAATCTTTTAACGGATCGATAGGTAGCTGCGTAACATCGGCATATAAGATTTTTCCTTCCTCACCTACTCTTTTAGAGTACCAAACAGGGAAAGGCACACCAAAATAACGCTGCCTACTTATACACCAATCCCAACTAATGGCATTAATCCAATTCTCTAAACGAATCTTCATATTTTTAGGATGCCAATTTAACTCATTCGCTCTTTTAAGCAATTCTTCTTTATGTGATATAGTTTTAACGAACCATTGCGGTACAGTTAGTATCTCAAGAGGAGCACCTGACCTCTCGGCACATTTAACGGTATGAGTGATGTCTTCTTGTTTAATAAGCAACTCTTGTTCTTTTAAAATATCTATTATTTTTGTTCGAGCTTCTTTAATTTTCAACCCATCTATAGAAGTTTCATGTTGGAAGTCTATTGTACCTTTTTTAGTGATAATAGTTTTTAAAGGTAGATTATGCGTCTTCCACCAAGTAATATCCGTTTGATCACCAAACGTACAGCACATTACCAGTCCCGTACCTTTATCTTGTCGTACTAAAGGGTCAGCAAGCAGTGGAACTTGCTCATTAAAAAGTGGGGTTATAGCTGATTTACCTGCTAGATGCTTATAACGTCCATCGTCAGGGTGATAAAATACGGCTACGCAAGCCGGTAATAACTCAGGTCTGGTAGTGGCTATAGTAAGCGAGTCTCCTTGCTCGGTTTTAAACGTAATATAATTCATGAAAGAGGTTTTTTCCTTATCCTCAATATCGGCTTGGGCAAGAGCTGTACCATCTACTGGATCCCATAAAATCGGTTGATTAGTACGATAAATTTCTTCTTTTTGTACTAAATCAAGAAAAGACATTTGTGATATTTTTCGTGATAACGGACTAATAGTTTGGTACTCTAAACTCCAATCAACCGATAAAGCTATTTGGTTAAATAGACTTCTAAACTTTTCTTCTTCACTTTCTACTACCTCTTCGCAAATTTTTATAAATTCAGATCGATCCATATTATAAGCTTTGATCTGTTTCTGCTTTTCAACAAGTCTTTCGGTCGGTAGCCCGTTATCGTCAAAACCCATAGGATAAAAGATATTTTTACCCATCATACGCTGAAAACGTACAATAAAGTCGGTTTGCGTATAGCTATAAACATGACCGATATGTAACTGTCCTGAAACTGTCGGAGGCGGAGTATCGATTACATAGGTTTCTTCTTTTGCAACGTTTGGATTATAAGCATAAATTTGTTTCTCTTGCCAAATTTGCTGCCACTTTTTTTCATTTTCGGTAAAATTATAATTTTTTGGAAATTCTTTCATAGATTTTGTAGTTGATTCAAGAATATTATTATAAAGGTTATATGTGATTATGACAATAGATGCTTTTCTTTGGGAGGATATGGATATTTAGGATTTGTGCAAGTGGTGCTTGCATGATTAATTACTTATTTACAATTGAGCGAACGAAAGTTTCTTGAAGACCTGTAATTTTGGCAATAACAGGAATTTTAAAGCCCTGACTGAACATTTCCTTCACTATAATTACTGCCTTATTATGTTCGCCCTCAGCTTTGCCTATCTCAATACCCTGCACCTTTCCTTCATCTATATATGTATCAGCGATAGTTTTCATAATAGTATCCTTATCTTGCGGTAATAGATGTGTATCCAATACTTCTACTAATTCCAGTTGTTTTTGTTTTGATAATTTTGTGTTAGTATACCATAAGAACGATCTTAGGTAAATATAACCTTTTTCTTTATCCAATATTATAATATGCTTAAACTCTGTTAAAAACTTCTCCCATAGTTTTATCATATCCTGCATATTGGATATGCTGCATCATATATTCTAGCATATAGCATACCTAAATGTTTTTTCTTGACGATTTCATCATCTGTCATAGCTTGCAAATCTACTAATTGATAATCTTCCGCCATTAATTTCTTTGCCATCACACTATCAGTAAATACACTCCACAGATTTCTTGGAGCATTATAAATTTCTTTACCGTTGTAAATAACTAAATTATAGACTAGCGGTAATTTATCCTTTCCTTGCTTATGTCTTTCACATAATAATAGTGTATATTTCCATAACCGCAAAGCCGTCCAATAATCAATTGTTGATTGGGCCTCTACTAATACATAAACAAATGCTTCTTCTTTATTATTGCTGCTAATTTTATATATTATATTACTATATTTCTTATTTAAAGATTCCTCAATGTAGCTTTCTTGTTCTACCATTATTTTAAACTCTTAAAATCATCGGGTAAATAATATTCCAAAAATTCTTGTGCTGCTACCGGGTCGTTCATTATTATTTTTACTAATGAATCATGTTTTAATTTTTTAGCCATAAAAATCTAGTAGCTTTATTTCGTGGCGTATTTTATCTTAAATTATCTATAATATCCATATTTATTTAAATCTAAAGTTTAATATGCTAATTCTAGACAAGCTTTTGCTTACCTTAAAATTAATGCGTGCAGATAAGCTGGTAGCTTATTTGCTGGTTTTTTTTCCTGCTTTATTTGGGTTACTGCTTGCAAACCCCTCAAGAACGGAGTTAATACATTTATTACCGTTATTTATTTTAGGTAGTATAACAGCTAGAAGTAGCGGGTGTATTATTAACGATATATTTGATAGAAAATTTGATAAGCATGTCGCAAGGACTAAAGAGCGACCTTTAGCTAGCAAGGCTTTATCTGTTTCTTATGCTATTTTGATACTCTTTATTCTTAGCGTTATCTCACTTTGTATTTTGCTACTTTTAAACAAAACAGCTATATATATAGGTTTTTTTGCCGTAATAATGATTAGCCTATACCCGTTAATGAAACGTATTACTTATTTCCCGCAAATCTTTTTGGGATTTACCTTTAAGCTAGGGGCCTTAATAGCTTATGCGGCAGTTCAGGATACACTTGATATAGCAGCGATTATTATGTATTTAGCATGCTGTTTTTGGGCCATCGGTTATGATACGATTTACGGATATATGGATATAAAAGATGATAAGAAAATAGGAGTGAAATCGTTAAGTATATATTTAGAGAACAAGCATTCTAAGCTTTGGCTTTATATATGTTATATAGGTTTTATATTGTTATTTATTCTAGCAACAAAAATGGCTAACCATAATATCGACTATTTACCTATTTTAGCTGCTTTAATTTTACTGATATTACAAGTAGCAACTCTTGATATTGAAAATCCTGCCAATTGTATGACAAGATTTAGAGCTAATAATTATATCGGATTAGTTTTGAGTATGGTGTTTTATTAAATTCTTTTCCTAATAACAGTCTTGTTAGGGATTAGATAATGTTCTTGATGTCATTCCTGCGAAAGCAGGAATCCATAAAAATAACATTAATATTGCTGTAAGTATTACATTTCTAGTAAAAAACATATAAGAATTTAATTTTTATATGTTTTACTGGATTCCTGCTTTCGCAGGAATGACATTGACCCGTGCAACAACTCCTCTAACAGCCCATAAAGTGACAATCGATATTGCGGTTATATAAACCGCAATTGATAAAGAGTTGCCGGTTACATACCATAGCATTAGGCAGATTGACGGAGTAAGACGTCCGATTAATGAAGCACCTATACTACTGCCGATACCGACTAACATATATTTATCGGCAGTTTTAAATAAATCATTTAGCCAGCAGTTCAAAGGTGCCAAGAACCCGACACCGAGTATTATAATCCAAATACGTACAAAATTAATATACCATATAGATGCATTATTCAAGCAGAGCCATAAAGGAATTATGCTTAAACTCATTAAAATAAGACTACCGTTTAGTATTTTAAGGTAATGTAGCTTTTTTGTTAGATGCCCTATTATCGGAATCATAATCATATCAAAAATCAGAAACTCAGTATTAAATTTCATCATTATTTCGAGTGATATATCAGTGATAAGCGGAATAAAACTATTCAAAAAGACGAAAGGTACTATATAAGTCATATATGAGAAACCTATGGCAAAACTAATGCGTAAGATACTTAGTTTACAGTTCCAAATTGTAGTTAAGTCTTGTAATAGTGATGATACTACGTCATTGCGAGGAGAGGACCCAGGTGTCATCCCGTGGCTTGACCAGAGTATCCAAAGATTACGTAAAGTAATTTTATCTTTTTTATTGGATCCCGTGGTCAAGCCGCGGGATGAAAATGAGGGCTTGACTACAATATCCTCGCGCTTTCTTAAAAAATAACCTATCAGTGCTGTAAGTCCGCCAAATATGAAACATAAACGCCAATATGTATTATACTCTACATTTAAAACTATAGTACTGATAAATGAAGCAAGAATAATACCGACCATAGTAGATGTTTGATAAAGGTAAGACGCTTTAAACGCTTTTTTTTCTTCTTTATTCTCTAAAATAAATAATTTAGCAATGGCACATTCACCCTCGGAATATACTCCTTGCAACGTTCTAAGCAACACTAATAATAGCGGTGCAAGCCAGCCTATTTGAGCATGTGAAGGTATTAAACCGATTAGGCTAGTTGTTAAAGCAACGCCGATTAAAGAGTAAGATAAAGCAAAAACACCGCCGTATTTTTTAGCAATTACGCCAAAAAAATAAGAGCCTATGGGACGTGTAAATAAAGACGCAGCAAGAACACTATAGGTAAGTATTAAAGCAACGACTTTATCATGATTCGGAAAAAAAATACCAGCAAGTAGTGGAGCAAGAAACCCATAAAGTGCAGTATCGAAATGATCCATCGCATTACCGATTAGGATCGAAAAATCCCTTTTACTTAATGCATTATTCATATAGTAATAATTTAAAATTTATAATGGATTATACTCGATGAATTTGGAACATTGGTGACAATGTCTTTGTAAGTCCTCGGATGCTGAACGTTTAATATACGCTCTGCTCCTCGGCTTACAGACTGATTACTCTTTCCCAAGTTGATCTTCGTATAACAGCGCTTCGTTTTGTAGGAGTATATAAGTATGTAATCTTCCTTGTAAATATTTTTTTAAGAGATATGATTATAAAGTTATAGCTTAAAGTCATTGTAATGAATGAATAATTTGAAACAAGGAAAGTTTATTACATTTGAGGGAGGGGAAGGGATAGGCAAATCTACTCAATCTCAAATGCTCTATGAATATTTACAATCTCAAAATACTCCCGTTATTTTAACGCGTGAAGTCGGTGGTACTATTGTAGCCGAAAAAATGCGTGAAATTCTAGTACATGAAGAATTACTACCCATGTCCGAGCTATTACAAGCTATGGCAGCACGTTATGATCATATGGCACGGAAAATTATACCAGCTCTACAAGAGGGACATATTGTAATATGTGATAGGTTTATTGACTCAACTGTATGTTATCAAGGATTAGAGCTAGAAAACGGCATAGATTTAGTTTATAATCTGCACAAAACTTTAATGCCTTCTCTTATGCCGGATATTACGTTTTTTATTGACGTAGAGCCGGATACTGCTATTAAGAGAGTCAATTCACGAAATATGAACAATAAATTTGACATAAGAGGTATAGATTTTTATAAAAAAATCTATTATTGCTTTAAAGAATTAAGTAATAGATTTCCTGAGAGAATAAAAACAATTAAAGCTTCAGATTTAAGTCCACTTGAAGTACATGAGTTAATAAAAAAGCATTTATGAACAATACTTACTATATTACTACCCCTATATATTATGTTAACGATATTCCCCATATCGGTCATGCTTATACTAGCGTTGCAAGTGACGTAATCGCTCGTTTCATGCGACTTCGAGGTTTCGATGTAATGTTTTTAACAGGTACTGACGAACATGGGCAGAAAGTAGAAAAAGCAGCTATTAATAAAAATATTGACCCACAAAAATTTACCGATCAAACATCCGAGAGTTTTCGTCATCTGATGACTGCTATGCATATTTCCAATGATGATTTTATCAGAACAACGGAACACAGACATAAAGAAGCTGTAGCTGTTTTTTGGCAGAAATTACTAGATAATGGCACTATTTATGAAGGCTTTTATGAAGGGTGGTATGCAGTGCGAGATGAGGCTTTTTTTGATGAGTCGGAACTTACGAGGGACGGTTTAGCACCGACGGGTGCTCCAGTTGAATGGGTTAAAGAGCCTAGCTATTTCTTTAATCTTTCAAAATGGCAGGATAAATTGCTTGAGTTTTATGAAGCAAACCCTGATTTTATCAGACCTATATCAAGGCGTAACGAAGTAATTAGCTTTGTTAAATCGGGTTTAAAAGATTTATCGGTATCGCGTACTACTTTTAACTGGGGAATAAAAGTGCCAAATAATGAAAAACATGTAATTTATGTTTGGCTTGATGCACTGGCTAATTATATTTCAGCACTCGGTTATCTTGACGAACAAAGTAATTACGGTAAGTTTTGGCCGGCTGATTTACATGTAGTCGGTAAAGATATCTTGCGTTTTCATGCCGTCTATTGGCCTGCTTTCTTAATGGCTGCAGAAGTTCCGCTGCCGAAAACAATTATGGCTCATGGCTGGTGGACGAATGAGGGGCAGAAAATCTCTAAATCTCTTGGTAATACCATTGATCCGATTAAGTTAATTGATGAATTCGGTGTTGATCAAGTTAGGTATTTTCTGATGCGTGAAGTAACTTTTGGTGCGGACGGCAATTTTGTTCGTAGTAATTTAATTACCCGTATTAATAGCGAGTTGTCAAACAAAATAGGTAATTTATTACAGCGTACTACATCTTTTGTTTATAAGAATAATGACGCCAAAGTGCCTTTGCTTACGCAAGGTGTTATAGATAAAATATATGAGCTACCGATTTTAAAAACCGCAAGTAAATTTGTCGAGCAGAATATTTTATTGATGGACAAAACAGAGATTAATAAAATTCTTGAAAATATTATTAATTTGGCCGAAGAGGCAAATATCTATATTGATAGCGAAGCACCCTGGAATTTGAAAAAAACCGATCCAGATAAAACGTTAGAAGTGTTATACGCTTTACTAGAAGTTTTACGCTATATTGCGATAATGCTTCTGCCTTTTATACCGAGTTCAGCAAATAAAATGCTTGATCAGTTAGGGGTAAATAAAGAAGAACGTCTATTTAAGCATTTAATACGTGATTATACTTTAACAGCGGGTAGCAATATTTTAGAACCTACCATAATATTTCCAAAATTTGAATAGTGTGTCATACCGTGGCGAGACTGCAGTATGACACACCTACTAAGAGTATAATATGTTAATAGATTCACATTGTCATCTTAATTTACGTAGTAACTTGTCATCCCGCGACGCGATCGCGGGATCTAGTGAGGGTATTAAAACAACTAATATTAGTTGTTTTCTAGATACCGTAGTCAAACCATGGTATGACGCAGTGCTTTTAGATTCTGTCATTCAAAGAGCATTAGAAAATAATGTGCAGTATATGCAAACTATCTGCACTAAAATTGAAGATTTACCTATTATTTTAGAAATAGCTGAAAAATATGAAAATGTTTTTGCGAGTGTTGGGGTGCATCCGTGTGAAGTGAATTCTTTTATCAGTCATTGCGAAGCACTGCAAGTGCTGTGGCAATCTCAGGAAGCTTGGACAAGATTGCTAAGTCAAGACTACGTCTTCCCGAACTCAGATGCTGAGGCAATTATTATGCTAACCCAGCATCCGAAAATTATCGGAATCGGTGAAACGGGGCTTGATTATTATCATCAGCCTTACGATCAAAAATTACAAAAAGATTTGTTTGTAGCACATATACATGCGGCGTCTAGTACACGCCTGCCTGTTATTGTTCATACAAGAGAAGCAGACGAAGATACTATTGACATTTTAACCTCAGAAATGCGTAACAGCACATTTCCAGGTTTAATACATTGCTTTACCTCTTCAAAAAATCTAGCGGCAAAAATGCTAGATATCGGTTTATATATTTCAATGTCAGGGATTATAACTTTCAAGAATGCTACTGATTTACAAGAAATAGTCAAATATATACCGCTTGATAGGTTATTAATAGAAACCGACACTCCTTACTTAGCTCCTACGCCTATGCGAGGCAAACAAAACGAACCGGCATTTGTTAGGTATGTCGCTGAAAAAGTTGCCGAACTCAAAAATATAACATCAAAAGAAGTAGCAAATGTTACTACTCATAACTTCAAAACATTATTTTCTAAATTTGAAAAATATATAAATAATACTTTATAAAAACAGCAAGTTTGATAATTTAAAGTTGAAATTTTTAAAATAATATGTATATTTTATAGTATTTCAATTATTAGTATATTTGATATGGAATTTAATCGCAAAAATACCATCATTGGTTTTTTAAAAGCACATGAAGATCAGAAATTTACCTCTTATGGTATAGCTGAATGGCTTGTAGAAAATCACATTGACGAAGCAAGACTCAAGAAGAAAAAGATAAGGAGATTATAGGAATTGATGCAGGTGAAATTAGCAGTAGTAAGATTTCTGCTGAACGAAGACAAGAAACTAATATTAGAATAGAGCTAAAACCTAAGCTAAAGTTTTATTATTCGCAAAACCCTGATTACTATGTCAATAATGAACAAGTCACAGAACCTAAAATAAATGCAAATAAAGAAGATAAAATAACCGCAGTGCAAGTATGTGATGCACTGGCATTATATCTTCAAAACAAATTGAAGATTCATAATATGCCTATTAAGCATAATTTTTCTTCAAATAAACAAGGCACTAAAGGTAATAATAATGGTTACCCCAGATTGGGTAGGTATGGAAGTTCTTAATGAAAAGTGGAGTTTACTAATTAAAGATTGTGCTAAATATTATGCATGAAAACAAGCAAGGCTTTGGTCTTTTGAAGCAAAAAAAATTATCAATCGTAGTAATTTACGAGAATCTTTTTTTCAGGCTTTATCAAATTCCTTATGTGCACATTATGGTTATTTAGTTGCTGCTGATTTAATTGAAAGTAGATAAAATGATACTAGGCATGGTATAGGATTGATTTTAGTAGATATAGAAAATCCTGAAGATAGTAAAATATCAATTCCTGCTAGAGAAAGACCGGAAATAGATTGGAATATGGCTAATAGGTTAGCAGAAGAGAATAAAGATTTTGAAAATTATATAAATAATATTGATACATTCTATAAAAAACAGAAAGTAAATGATAGTACTTGGTTTAATATTAATGACCACGTAAATAAAATTCCTAAGCAAAATAAGAAGAAAAAATAAACATATTTATATATAGACCATTATTATCACGCATTTATAAAAATTTGAGCAGTGAGTTCTAAAATTAATGTACTGAGAATTTTTAGTGTTAAACTAAATTTTAATTATTTTTAAATTTGTGGATAAATTATGATTAACTGTGATTTAAGTACTAATTATACATATTATATGTTAGAGGGGCTTAGAGCACAAATTGCTCAAATGCATTTAGGTATAAAAATTCTAAAAGAAGCATATTAACATTAGATAACGGTTTTGCAAGAATTATGCATGCTTATTTAACGCTTTGTGAACGCATGACTAGAAAATATGAAAAACCCGAATTTAATAATCCTTGAAACAATTATTGATGATAAAACCTATAACATTAATGAAAAAGTTATACTAAAAAAGTCTTTTTGTGAACTAAGGCATTTTCAGAAAATAGGTTTTAAAAAAGAATTACCTCAATTATTAATAGTAGCACCCATGGCGGGACATCACGCTACTTTACTTAGAACAACAGTACAAGAATTATTACTGTACACCGGTATTTATATTACAGATTGGACGGAAGCCAGTTATGTGCCGCTTGAAGCAGGGCATTTTGATATGGATGATTATATTGATTACGTAATGGAGTTTATCAATTTTATAGGACCGAATGTTCATACTATGACAGTTTGCCAACCTACTGTTCCATTGCTTGCCGCCATTAGCTTAATGTCGGAGAGTAATAGTCCAAATGTGCCGAGTTCGATGATTTTGATGGGCGGCCCTATAGATGCTAGAAAAAATCCCACGGCAGTTAATGAATTCGCTCAAAGTAAAAGTTTAGAATGGTTCTGCCAAATGGTTACAATGTAGGTGCCGCCAAACTATCCCGGACATGGTAGAAAAGTATATCCCGGTTTCCTCCAACTTGCCGTCTTTATGGGTTTAAACTTATTTCGTCATATAGATTCACATTTAGAATTATGGCAAAGTTTATTAAATTCTGACTATAAAAAAGCCGATCATACTATTAAATTTTATGATGAGTATTTAGCAGGTATGGATATACCGGCAGAGTTTTACTTACAAACTGTATTCTAACAATTTTCGTTAGCAACAGGTAAATTAGTTTCTGAGAAGCGTCCGATCTAAAACATATTACTAAATGTGCTTTACTCGGTATTGGAGGGGAATTAGATGATATTGCAGCGGTAGGGCAAACAAAAGCTGTTTTAAAACTTTGTTCAAATATACCTGAATCAATGCAAAGATACCATTTACAAAAAGGGGCAGGGCATTACGGGGTATTTAGCGGAAGTAAATTTAAACAGTTTATAGTGCCTATTATCAAAGATTTTATCTATTATTTTGATAAAACTAATTTCAAGCAATCTAAACTTAAGGCAGCATAAAAATAGTCATTACGAGCGGGCATTGCATGTGTGGATTGTTTTTTCCGTCATTGCGAGGAAATTACGTAAGTAATTGATGCAGCAATTCAGTAACAAATGCTGATTTACAGCATTTTTTTGTTATTTTTTCTGGATTGTCACGCTCCTTTCAGTCGCTCGCAATGACGGGGTGGTATCCACGCAACAATACCTTGCTGGAATTATATCGCAGCCATACAACAAGATCATAATTAAAGGAGAAGTGTGGTAATCTAATATTCAACTCTTATTAGTCTTTTGAATTTCTTGTTGTTGCTGTTGTCTGTATTCTTCCGCTTTTTCTTCGATGTAATTAAAAAAGAAATAAGTAAAAGTTAAAAAACCGAATAATACCAAATGTTATTAGTATTGCTTTAAGTTGCTTTCGTGAATCTTCTGCTTTTAACCTTTTCTCTTCTTCATCTATGTCTTCATCATTTTTGACTTCAGATATTATTGTTTGTTCTTCTGTAGTATTTTCCATGTTGTAACTCAACTAAAATCAACCGCTTTATTACTAAGTTGTTCCTATAACTTACAGATTTTTGAAGTTTATAAGATTAGCTATATTTGAATGATGAGGTTTAAACTCATAAAAATAGGATATATAAGCAATAACTCTATGTCAATAGCCTTGAATATTAGCGGTGTTCAACCAAGGTTATACATATTATTATAATTTGGGTCTCCTAACATTGAAGTATTTAAAGTATCGGAGTAAGCAGCTGATAATATAGCATCATCAAAAGTGATATTAAGTTGTCCTATATAGTCTTGAATAAAATTGTTAACAGTAGATTCAAAGTTTGTATATTTTATAGGATATGAATAAACAAGCTGTGTGCATTCTGTATTTCCTAATTTACTTCCAATCAATGTTAATAACATATTATATTCATCTTGGGGGTGTTACGATTAATTATTTCGTAAGTTTTAGCAAGAATATAACAAGCTTCGTTATTTCCCTTCATAATTTCTAATTTTATTTCTTCAGAAGATAAAATATTATTTAGAAAAGCTTTTTCATATATTTCATAATTTGGTGATGAATCAGATTTTCCGTTAAAAAGAGCAGTAAATAGGATTTTAGCTTTCTCTAGATCATTCATTTTTGATGTATCGGCAACCAAAAGACCGTTTTCATAGTATCGATAATTATGAAATTGTCAAGACCTTAATTTATTATTAGAACTAATGAAAGAGTTTGTAGTATTGCTTGTTACTACGTTTCCCTCGCAATAATTATCGTTTATATTCCGGTGTTTTACCTGTAATAAGGAATGCCAAGTACCAAGATCGTTCCAAGCAAAATCGGCTTTTATCATGACCATTCCCGAAATATATTCCATTATGGTATTGTCTATAGATAATTGCTGCGATTTTATTATAAGCCTCATTGTCTATGGCCAAACTATTCTCATTTTTTACGGCAGTATTAAATGCTTTTTCTGCAATACAGAATAAATCAGGTTGAAGGTTCATTGCTAAGTTTAAGAAGAAGTTAACATCGTATACACAAATTCCTGAATTCCAAAAATATTCATTACTTTGAAAATGTTTGTTTGCTTGCTCTAATATAGGTTTTTCAATTAAATGATCAACTAGATAAACATTTTCTGCAATTGATAATCCTGTATTTATATAGCCATACTTGGCACTTATAACATTTATAGGAATATAGTGCAAATGCCGAATTCATGAACATAATGTAAAGCTTTATTTATAGTATTAAGATAATTTATATCATCCGCTATATGATGGTTTGAAGGTAGTAACACTACAATATCAAATCCTAGTGCTGTAGCCGATAATGCCGTAATAATGGCACAAACTGCAGTATTTTTTTGTAAAGGCTCGGTAATTAATGCTATTTCTACATCTATTTCTGCTGCTTGTTCTTTAGTGATTGATTCATATTTTTTGGAAGTAATAATAGTAGGTTGTCCTAAAAATTTATTTCGGTTTAATGTTTGCTGAAGTAAAGTTAGATCACTCAATATTTTTTTAAACCGTTTCGGTTTAGCCTTAGATGACAAAGGCCATAGTCTTTTACCGTTACCTCCTGCCATAATCACCGGTTTTATTAGACTCCTTGCATAACCTCCTTTAAAGGTAATTTGTATACCTTTGATACTTCAAGATTTTGGTACGTTAAATTTCAGGATTTGCCTGTGCTCAGGTATTTTTATACGCTGTACAGGCTCACCACTTATTTGACTCCCAACTTCTGAAGTATCTGCGATATACGTCGATCCAATACTCGCATCCTCACTTACCTTTTTGTACGCTGCGGTGCTGCGTTTCATGTCTCCTTCAAATTCCTCTTTATAAGATAGGTTATGTAAGGAGTCTACTTTCATATATTTTACAACTATTAATTGAATTAAATAATAAAGAGCTTTATAAATAGTTTTAAAAAATATGTCAAGTGAATTAACTATATTGGCAAGTTTTACAATAAAAAGTACTTCTGCCTGAATGCTTTATCTTGATAATAGTGCTAGAGCAGCTTAAACAACTTTGTCCCTCTCTACCGTAAACCTTAAGTTGCTTAGTAAAATAACCAGGTTTGTTATCGCCGTTTACAAAATCTTTAAGAGTAGTACCGCCGGCAGTTATAGCTTTAGTTAACACATCTCTAATCGCTTTAATTAACTTTTCTATTTCATCATCCCTTAAATCGCTACCTGATTTATCCGGATGAATTCTAGCTAAATGCAGACTTTCGGAAGCATAGATATTACCGACTCCGACTATAACTCTATTATCCATAATCAAGTTTTTGATTGGTATTTTTTTAGTTTGTAGCTTATCTTTTAGATATTCTAACGTCAATAAATCAGAAAAAGGCTCTATGCCTAAATCATTAAAAAATTCTTTTTCTAAGAGATCAGTCTTAAAACTATAAATCATACCGAATCGTCTAGTATCGTTGAAAATTAACTTTGCGCCGTTACTTAAATCAAAAATCACATGATCGTGTTTTTGAGTTTTATAATTAGCAGATTGCAGAGTAAATCTGCCGCTCATGCCTAGATGAAATATTAAAGAATAATTATTATTAAAATCTATAATTAAATATTTTGCACGACGCCTAACATCCAGTATATTAGTATTTAAGATTTCTGTAGCTAAAAGCGGGGATAGCTTATAACGTAAATTATCTCTTTTTAACTCTACATTTTCTATAATAAGCCCGATTAGCTTATCTTTTAGAGAGTTTTTAAGAGTTTCTACTTCAGGAAGTTCCGGCATTTGATACTAATATTTATAATAAAAAACTATGAACCAAACAAATTTTGGCTTTAAAAAAGTAGACTACACTAAAAAACAAGGTTTAGTAAATAACGTTTTTTCTAATGTCGCTGATAAGTATGATTTAATGAATGACTTAATGAGTTTGGGATTACATCGCTTATGGAAAGATGAATTTATTAGGCAAATTCCAAATCTTAACTCGCATATATTAGATGTTGCGAGCGGTAGCGGTGATATTGCTTTAAAACTTGCTAAAAAAGCAAGAGATAGAGTTAATAATATCTCTTTAAATTTAAGTGATATTAATGAAGAAATGTTAAAGCAAGCTAAGAAAAAAGCAATAGATCTGAATTTATTTCAAAATCTTAAATTTACTGTAGCAAGTGCTGAAGAACTACCATTTCCGGATGATAGTTTTGATTATTATACTATAGCATTCGGTATTAGAAACGTACCTGATATAAATAAGGCTTTAAAGGAAGCATGTAGGGTTTTAAAGCCAATGGGTAAGTTTATATGTCTTGAGTTTTCAAAAGTAAAGGAAGGGTACATAAAAGATTTCTATAAATTCTACTCATTTAATATTATACCGAGTATTGGTCAAATGATAGCGGGTAATAAAGAGGCATATGAATATTTGGTCGAAAGTATAGATTTATTCCCCTCACAAGACGAGTTTAGAATAATGATTAAAGACGCCGGTTTTGAGGAAGTCGGTTATAAAAATCTAAGTGGCGGAATAGTTGCTATCCACAGTGCGTATACTCGATGAACTTCAAAAATTGGCTACGTCGTTCTACAAGATCTGCGGTACTTACGTATTTAAGTATACGCTCCGCTCCTCGACTTGTGAACTCCTTGCTCTTTTTGAAGTTGATCTTCGTATACTATTCTTTATTTTACTTCGGAGTATATAATAGATGATAAGTAATTTTTTTAATTTAATACGTATTTTTCGTATCATCAGTAAAAAGCAAATCTTAATTGATTCAAGAAGCCCTAAATATTGCAGGTTTATCGGTTATATATTAGCCTTATTTTTTGCTCCGGTCTCGTTAATAAAAAAATCACGGGAAGATTACGGCAAACGCTTAATAGATTGTTTAAGTGATCTTGGACCTATTTATATAAAATTTGGACAAACTCTTTCGACAAGAGCCGATTTAGTAGGAGCAGAGATAGCAGGTTATTTAAGGTTACTGCAAGATAAGCTACCTCCGTTTGATGGTGGGGTGGCGAGAAGGTTGATAACGTCATTGCGAGGAGACATTTATGTCGACGAAGCAATCTCAGCAAGCAAACAAAAGATTGCCACGCAGTCTATGACTGTGAGCCATGACGTCCTCCCTTTCTTACACCTCGACGATACCCCCATCGCTGCCGCATCAATTTCGCAGGTACATAAAGCACAACTTATAACCGGTGAATATGTTGCGGTAAAAATTTTGCGTCCGGGTATTCATAAAAAATATAACAGAGATATTAAGCTGCTATATTTTCTTGCAAAAATTATCTCAAAATTTTCTAAAGCAAAAAGGCTCAAACCGATTAAAGTAGTCGATAAATTTCATGAAACTATGAAATTTGAGCTTGATTTACGTTTAGAGGCGGCAGCAGCTTCTGAGCTTACGGATAATATGCGAAATGATATTAACGTGATAATCCCTAAAATATATTGGGAGTTAACATCAGAAAATATACTAACCACCGAGTGGTTAGATGGCACTTCTATATATGATACTTTGCTACTAAAGGAAATGGGGTTAGAGCCTGCAAAAATATCTCAGGATTTTGCCGTAATGTTTTTCAATCAAGCCTATAGAGACGGATTTTTTCATGCTGATTTACATGCAGGGAATATTTTAGTGAATAAGCAAGGTAAAATAATTTTACTTGATTTCGGTATTATGGGCAGACTTAAAGAAAAAGATCGTTTAGCCGTTGCCGAAAGTCTATTTGGCTTTTTAAGGCGTGATTATAAATTAGTTGCTAAAGTACATTTAAGAGCCGGCTATATCCCATCAAATACCGATTTAGCTTTATTCGCTCAAAGTTGTAGAGCAGTTACCGAGCCTATAGTAGGGACGCCCATAAAAAATATTTCCATAGGTAAGCTGCTTGCACATTTATTTAAAATCACGGAAGATTTCGGCATGGAAGTACAACCGGAGTTGTTGCTATTGCAAAAGACTTTAATAATGGTGGAAGGGATAGGCAGACAGTTAGACGGTAATGTTAATATGTGGCAGCTCGCCGAACCTTGGATTAAAAAATGGGCCGTGAAAAATCTAAGCCCTGAAGCGAAGTTGTTACGATTGGTAAAGCATGACCTAGATAGTCTAGAGGATATTATTTGACATATAAAAAATTAGCCTTATATTTTAAGAAATTTTTTATTATGAAACTAAAAGATTTATTTATTAAATATCCTATTACTACTCCTTTTTTGGTTGATTGTAAAAATGATAAATTAGTATTTCCTTCAGATAAAGAACAAAAATATAAAAGAGACCTAAAAGAAAAAATAGGAGAGGAAGAGTTTGCAAAATTAACGGCTTTAGATAAAATTGTTTAATACCCCGAAAACTTAGAAAATATAGCTTTAGTAAGTATAGAAAGACATCTCGATAAACCATTTATAGTAGCGAAATTGCTTAATGATGTACAACGTGAATATTATAAATCCATATAGATCCCGATAATAATATTAAATCGATTTTGCATTTCTCAGAAATATATTTTATCGGTGATGTAGGGTGAATGCCGGCTGAAGTTTTAAAACGCAAGTATAATGTCGGTACTATACAGCAAAAATCTTTACCGAAAATCATGGAATTATGGCCTGACCCTTACTATTACAACTGGATTCAGAAAAATAAAGAGTATAACAACCCGGATATAGATCCTCAGGTAATGGAGAATATTGTTTTATTGTGTGGAGAGGTTAGTATGGATTTACCGGTAAATGAAAAATTATAGTAAAAAACCATTGCAAGATAACCATGACTTTTAAAATTAACAAAAATTAAAAAGTAAAATTTTATAAACCTTTAAATTATATAAAGGTATTTAAATGTCTAAAAGCCGAGAGCAAGAGCAGGAATCCATTGATAATATAAGGCAACAGTTTGATGAAGAATATAAAAATCTTTCGTGGGTTCAAGTTGGATATTTAGCTCTTGGAGCTGACACAGGTAACAAAAAATATGATGAGTTAAATAAATAAACGATATCTAGATCTTAATAAAGATAATTTAGGTATAATACAAAGTGTTATCCAAGCAGTCGGGCATGTTCCTAGTGCATTGCAGTTTACCTGGGAGGCTTCTCAAGTTTTACCTGATCTTGCATTGGAGCTTAATAACCTCAGAAAAGCGAGAAGTGCTACCACTAGTGTAGGTTCTATTGACGCTGGTTGCAAGATGATAGCAGATGCAGCATCGCTTATAAAAAAATGTGCCTCTGTTTTACATTTCGAAACTATTATCCAATAGTTCAAAAGAAACTCTTTTACAGTCTAAAGTTATCCCATATCTTCTCACGCCTATTTTAAATAAGAGGCTTAGCAAAATAACAAAAAACTTTCAAACTTCCGAAACAGAAAAAATAAATGTATTAGACAAAATAAGTCCTAAATTTATCAGAGAATTATCTACACTAGGAGTAGATTTAATATCTAAAGCACTAGAAAGCGATTTAAACCCAAAAGTACAAGAAATATATAAGAATATTAAACAAAAAAACGCGTCATCTCAAGGTGCTATATTAAAAATATACATGACATTTAAAGCACAAAAAATCGCTAAACCTGAATTAATTGCAAATACAGTAGCACTACTTGTAAATTCTAGCGAAAAATTAATTGAAAGTACTCCTTCAGCTATAAAAGCTTATAGTCAGCTTAAAGCAAATCAGCGTTGGACTAAAATTAACCTAAATATGGAAGGGTTAGATACTGAAACTAAAAAAGAGTTATTAAAAGGCAAAAAACCTCAAATAGTAGAGTTAGTTGAAAATGCCAAAAAAATTATTGATGATTTATCTCCTGTTTTAGCAAAAAATTACCGCGATATTTAGATAGTAATAAACAGGATATATTAGATGTTTTAAAACATCCTAAAGTAACGGAAAGAATAGAATCACAAGGGAAAGATCCGGAGTTTATACATAAGGCATTAGATGCATCTACGTCTTTTTTAAAAGATGCTCTGCCGTCAATTACTAAACTTGCAAGCCTCGCTCTTCCCGATAGCGATAAAGTTGCTGATACAAAAATTTCAGTTAATTAAGCCACTTCCAAAGG
The DNA here is from genome assembly GCF_000263055.1 of Rickettsia honei RB. Taxonomy (NCBI): domain Bacteria; kingdom Pseudomonadati; phylum Pseudomonadota; class Alphaproteobacteria; order Rickettsiales; family Rickettsiaceae; genus Rickettsia; species Rickettsia honei. Next base: position 53,155 of record NZ_AJTT01000005.1, read on the forward strand.
AAGAGAAATCAAAAGAAGTAAAAGAGGTAAAGGAATTGATTAGTCCTTTGATACAAATTAAAAACCATAATCCGGAAATAAGAAAAATAATTGAAAAAGACCTTCCTGAACTATTAACAAAACATGCAAGTAGTTTAGGACCGGTTGTAGATGAGTTTTGAAATACAACACCTAAGGGTCAAAAATTAAAATGAGACGGTGAAAAATTAGTAAAGATAGCCGGTAAGTAAACATGCACCTGAATTAATTCAAATTGCCGATAAATTTAGCAAACATGAATACGGTAAAATTATTATCAGATCCAAAAGTGCTAGGAGTAGTAGCAGAAACTATAGTTAATTTAGGAAAAAGTAAATTTAGTAAAGATAAAGAAGCGGTAGGACCGCATACAAGTAAGGTATTAGAAGAAAGACAAAGAGAGATAGGAAAATCTGGTAGAGGAGCCTAAGTCCTGTGCACTTTTAATAGAATAATCATAATTATGGCTCTTTTTAGTTGGAAATTATCAAATTTTTTTGAAATATGCATAACTATTCCTTCAAAAATCTTATTAATTTTCGCTTAAAAAGATCTAATAATGATAATCATTAATCAAAAGTGCACAGGACCTAGAAACATCTTGTTATTATTTGAGTAAAATTATATTGTAAATTCAAAGTGTCATTATGAAATTACAAGAATGATAGACAGAAATTATTATTTAACACATATCACAGGTGCCCTTGAGATATTCCCTATTTGTGCTATTCTTGGTCCAAGGCAATGTGGTGTAAAACTACTTTAGCTTACGCTTATATTAAACAGCTTAAAGAAGATGCAAAGAGCTACTTTTTTGACCTTGAGGATCCAGCTCACTTAGATCAATTTAAGAATCTTAAAATAACTCTTGAGCCTTTAAACGGTTTAATAGTAATTGATGAAATTCAAAGACAACCTAAAATTGTTCCTTATTTAAGAGTTGTTGCTGACTACTCAAACAAAAAATTTTTAATATTAGGTATTGCTTCTGGAGAATTATTGCGACAATCTTCAGAATCATTAGCCGGCCGTATTGAATATACGGAGCTTACTCCGTTCAATTTAATAGAGATAAATGATTTTAGGGAGTTATGGTTAAGAGGTGGTTTTCCTAAATCATATTTAGCAAAAAATTATGTCCAAAGTCTTAGATGGCGTAATAGCTACATCACTAGTTTTATTGAGCGTGATTTGCCTAGTTTAGGAATATTTCTTAATGCACATGTAATGAGGTAGTTATGGATGATGCTTGCTCATAATCATGGGCAATTATTAAATTATAGCGAGCTTGGAAGGTCGCTCGGTTTAACGGATATGACTATAAAACGTTATACTGAAATATTAGAGCAAACTTTTATGATTCGGCTATTAAAACCTTGGTATGAAAATATCTCAAAACGTCAAGTGAAAGCACCAAAAGTCTATATACGAGATAGCGGAATACTACATGCATTATTAGGGATTCACGAACATGATTGGTATGTTCATCCAAAACGTGGTCTTTCATTTGAAGGGTTTGTAATAGAGGAGTTAATACGTAAATTTAAAACGGATGCAGAGTATTTTTTTTGGCGAACGCAAACAGGAGCAGAATTAGATTTATTAATTATTAAGAATGGTAAGAAATACGGCTTTGAAGTAAAAAATGCTGATGCTCCTAGTATTACTAAATCAATGCATATCGTTCTTGCCGATTTGCAGTTAGAACATTTATATATTGTTACCGCCGGGAATAATACATATAAAAAAACAGAAAAATAAGTGTATTTGGAATAGCGAACTTATCTAATTTACAGCTTGGTTAAAGTATATAAGTTACCATATTTCATTACCTTTAGTCTTATCATTACTTAATAAATTCATGATGACAATTAGAATCAGTAATATTATCTAGTAATATATCTAATTCAGATTTTTCGGTGCTAATAACTAAACTGTTATTAATTAATTTTAAACTACACATACGGGTTTTTAGTTTTTACGTAAATGAATCTAATAGGAACGCCCGGCATGTCAAAAGCCTCACGCATATTGTTTACTAAATACCTAGTATAGCTATCGGTAATTTTTTCCGGATTATTGGAGAATAGCTTGAAAGTAGGGGGGCGGGTTTTTGTTTGAGTCATATATTTTACACGCACTCTTCCTCCTTTTTGTAAAGGCAGCAGATGTGCTTCCGTAGTAAAATTAAGCCATTTATTTAATTTGCTAGTAGTTATTTTCTTATTCCAAATTTTATAAATTTTAAGACAAGCATCTAGCACTTGTTCAATATTTTGTTTATTTATTGCTGAAATGAATAGAACGGGGATACCTTTAACTTGAGGTAGATGAGTATTTATCTGATAATAAAATTCTTCCTGAAATGCTTCTTTTTCGGATTCTTTAACTAAATCCCATTTATTCACTACTATAACTATACTTCTTCCTTCATTTACCACATGGCTTGCAATATTTAAATCTTGCTGTTTTAAAGGAGCTAAAGCATCAATCATTAAGATTACGGTATTAGCAAATTTAATACTGTTAATAGTATCCGATGCCGATAATTTTTCTAAAGACTCTGTAATAGTAGATTTCTTGCGGAGTCCTGCTGTATCAATCAATTTAATATGATTATTTTTATATTGCCAATCAATTTCAATTGATTCACGAGTAATGCCGGCTTCAGGACCGGTTAATAATCTTTCATCATTAATAAGAGCGTTTATAAAAGTAGATTTTCCGGCGTTAGGTCTGCCACTAACTACTATCTGCAAACAATCTCCTTTAATTGGATCGGCTATATTTGTCTCGATTGATTCTTCTTCAGGTAACTTGGCAATAATTTCGTCATATAAAGCAATTAAGCCTGTGCCATGTTCGGCAGAGATAGCTATCATACTATCAAACCCTAATTTGTAGTACTCTTTATCAAAATCAAAAGCTTTCTCGCATTTATTAACTACCAATATAGCAGGCTTATTATATTTTCTAACAAAACTACTAAGTAGCTTATCATCAGGTAATATTCCGCTTCTACCGTCAACCATAAAGCAAATTAAATCTGCCTCTAAAATTGCTTTAGTAGTCTGCTCAATTAACCTCTCTCCCATACTATTAGGATTCTCGTCAAGTCCTGGGGTATCAATTAACAAAAATTCAAAAGAGCCGATTTTGCCGTCTGTATATTTTCTATCTCTAGTGACGCCTGGCAAATCGTGAACGATAGCTTTTTTACGTATGCTTAATCTATTGAAAAGCGTTGATTTGCCTACATTCGGACGGCCAACTAAAGTAATGATTTTCTTAGTCATTATTTAATATATTATTATGGTTAAGAGAACTAATAATGCCCCGATAAAACCTACTATATTTGCTATTATAATAGGTGTATTTTTTATTAATATGCCGTATATAAGCCAACTACAAAGAGCAATAGCACTTATAGTAAAGGCGGGCATAGAAACAGAAGCCGAAGATTGGCAGGTGAAAATCTTATGAGCCTGTATATAGAACATAAAATTGCCGATTGTACCGACAATCGTCATATATTTTTCGTAAAATGTTATGAATTTTGGAGACATATATTTATTTTTAAAAAGTGGTCTATGTCATTCCTGCGTAGGCGGGAATCCATTAAAATCATATAAAAACTTGTTTTTATATGGTTATTTTATCAAATTATGTAACTCCTATATCAATATTAAAGCTATTTTTTTGGACTCCCGCCTACGCGGGAATGACATACGGCATCCTAAGATAGCAACATTCCACATTGACTATCCCTTAAAACTCGCAATTACCGGTATATGATCTGAAGGTTTTTCTTGAGTCCTTAAATTATAATCCATATAGCAATTTTCTAAATAGTCAATAGTATTATTACAACCAAGAATCATATCAATCCTCATACCTTTATTTTGTTCAAAACATCCGGCTCTATAATCCCACCATGAAAATTCTTGTTTACTCGGATGCATTAATCTGTATAAATCCTCAAATCCGGAATTTAGAATAGTACGTAATTTTTTTTGTTCAACCTCAGTAAAACAAGTAGTTTCAGCCAGTAGCTTAGGTGAATATACGTCTATATCGAACGGTGCAATATTGAAATCACCGCCTATGATAGTTTTTTCGTCAAAAGATTTTGTAGTTGATAGATAATTGATAAAATTATCATAAAATGCTAGTTTTGCTACAAATTTATCGCTACCGACAAATGAACCGTTAGGAGCATAGAGCGAGATTATATTACAAAACCCTATAGGTAATGATAATTTTATTTCTAAGAATCTTGCTTGATCACTGCAGTAATTATTCGGAAAATCCTTAATTATTTCATCGGCAGGAAATTTTGAAATTATAGCAACGCCGTTATATGATTTTTGTCCGTGAACATAATAATTATAAGGTAGATCGGATAATGCATCAAAAGGAAATTTTGCGGTTTCGCATTTTATTTCTTGCAATAATAAAATATCCGGATTTTCTTTAGATAAAAAATTACGCAATAAATTAAGTCTTGTTTTTATGGAATTAATATTCCAAGTAGCTATCTTCATGTTTGTTTTGCTATATCTTCTAATTTTGTATTACGGAATCGCCACTCAAGAAAACCAAAATGATAAACTAAGAGACTAGTAATAAATGCTCTGGCAATTACTATATTCATTGAATATTTTATTGTATGATAATTTGGATTACTACTGTACATATCTAATAATATGCTAAAGCTATACCCCATAAATACAGTGATTGCAATACTAACTCCTCTTGATGTCCTCTTAATTGAATTTTCTTTCATAATAAAATCTCGTAATATTGTATCGCAATTAGCTGTAATGAAAGCAAAAAACGGTCTCCAAAAACTTAGAGGCTCAATTTTGTGAATAATAACCATTGCAACTCCTCTCAGTAGTATAAGCAGCTCCTGCTGTCATGTCGGCATTGCTGCTTTGAATATCTAACTTGATACCAGCTATCTTGATTGTACCCAATATTGATACCTATTTTTGCAGCAATAGCGTTCATTAATTCTATATCCATACCGGAAACGGTAGTATGACCGTTTGAAGCAGCAATTTAAGTATTGATAAGGCTCATTTACATACCATGCATTTATCAAAGTTTTTTTTATCAGCTGTCCCTTCGTATTCTAAAATTGCTTGTTGTTCGTTCGTGCCTATGCTTAAAGCATACAAATTTTTAGAAATGAGAAGTATAAAAACCAAAGCCTTTAAGCACGAACTACTTTAATTTCACCGTCAGAAAATTTAATATTAAAAATTTTTTCATTCGCAGCAGTAATTTTAGAAGATAAAAAATTACCCGTTTCTCCTTTAACTATAGCAAAACCTCGTTTTAATACGTTGTGATAATCAAGGCTTGCAAGTAACGTACTATTTAATTCTAATTTATACTCAAAGTTTTTCAAAGTATTATTTGCCGATTTTGATAGATAAGCTGTTTGATGTGTTAATTCTAATGTTTTGTAATTGATTATTTTAGCAGGGTTAACTCTTTCTTTAGAAAAAGATTTAATCTTTGTTTCTTGTAGTTCAATAAAGCACGGTAAAGCATCTAGTAAATTAAAACCGGTTTCGTCCAGTAATTGCTGCCTATTATTTATATAGTGAGAGAGATATCTGTGTATTTTATTGTAATTTACTATATTTTGTTCGTGATATTTAATTAACCGGCTAGTATTATTCAATAATATTTTTTCATAAGATTGTAGCGTATTATTTAAAATAGAGCGTACCGGTACAGCAAATTCTGCGGCAGCAGTCGGTGTTGGAGCTCTTTTATCGGCTGCTAAATCTATTAAAGTATAATCCACTTCATGACCTACTGCGGAAATAATAGGAATTTTTGAGTTATAAGCAGCACGTACTAATATCTCATCGTTAAATGACCAAAGATCTTCTATAGAACCGCCACCTCTAGCAATGATTATAACACGTGGTTTATTTACTTCTTCTAAATTGTTAAATCCTTCAATTGCTTCAGCAATTTCATTGCCAGAATTTTCGCCTTGTACGCTAACCGGCCATATTATTATCCGAGTCGGAAAACGTTCGCGAATACGATGAATAATATCTTTAATAACAACACCGGTTATTGAAGTGATAACGCCTATTTTATCAGGTAAAAAGGGTATAGGAATACGTATTTTATTAAATAAGCCTTCTTTCTCGAGCCTTGCTTTACGCTCATTTAGAATTTGCAGCATAGCTCCAAGTCCTGTGGGTTGCAAATTATCTACCGATAATTGATAACGTGAATTACCTGCATAACTTGAGAGTTTACCGCTAATTACTACTTCCATGCCGTCATTTAAAGAAAATTTGATTTTAGCAAGAATAGGACGCCAGCAAGTACAGGCTAAAATGGCGGTATTTTCTTTTAAGTTAAAATAAGCATGACCTGAGTTTGCTATTTTTAAGCCTGAAATTTCGCCTTTTACCTTAATATAGCCAAAATTATTTTCTAATAGCTCTTTGATTTTATTAGAAATCTCACTAACTGAAAACTCTTTGGTTGCTTGATGTGCAATGAAATTGTCTAGCATTTTATTAGTACTTGGTTTTTTGCGTTGAGGGTAACACGTTATTCGTCATTACGAGGAGAAACTATAAGTTTTGACGAAGCAATCTCAGGAGTTTATCCTACTTCATGAGATGGCCACGTCGATGCTATGCATCTCCTCGCAATAATGATGATTATCATCTCCATAGAATAACCTTGTACTACAAAAGAGCAAGCAAAATTTTTTATTATTTGATATATTGCTAATAGCTTGCTATTATTTTTTACTATTAAAATATATTTATTAATATAAATGCTACTGCGAATAATATGTTTGCTTATTATCATAATATTTTCTTTGGTAAGTTTTGTCGCTCTTTCTAAGAATGGTCAAAATATTAAAATAAGCAATATTATAGCTGACTTCGTAGAGTATAATGAAAATCAGGATTTGATATATGCTAAAGGTAATATAAGAATTATCACGGATGAGTATTTATTAACGGCAGATAATTTACTTTATGATATAGAAAACGATATTTTATGGGCAGAAGGTAATATCCGAATTAAGGATAAACAAAATCGGATAATAGAGGGAGACAAAGCGGTTTTAAAAGATGAATTTAAGAAAGGTATCATATCGGAATTCATTTTGCTTTCTGGTGATAATAATCTTTTAATTGCTAAACTTGCCGAAAGAATAGATGAAAATAATCTTAAGCTGCACCATGCCGAGTTTACCCCTTGTGATGTTACTTGTAATAGAAACCCTATTTGGCAAATTGCTGCTAAGGATACTTATATTCATTCCGCAGAGCATAGAGTAGTTTATAAAAACGTGTTTTTTGAAGTATACGGTGTACCGATTTGTTACTTACCGTATTTTTTCCATCCGACTCGTACGGCCCCTGCAACTTCTGGATTATTGGTACCTGACGTCAAAAATAAAGGGTTTGGCATCCCCCTATATCTACGTGCAAAACCTAATATCGATTTTACTCTCACTCCAAGAATTTTTAGTAAATATCAAACTTATGAGCTAGAAGCACGTTATCGTCTGAATGATACCGATAATATGAATTTTCAAGTTAGTTACGGTAAATTACCGTATTTTCTAGAAAAAGATGGAAGTGTAGTGAAAAATAAAAAAGTTTCTTCTTATCATTATATAGCAAGCGGTAATTTTATTAGTACCGATAAAGTTTATGATTACGGTTTCAGGGTGGAGCGTACATCGGATAAAGCTTATTTAAAAAATTATTATAATAACTACGCTTCATATTTAACTTCTAAAATATTCTTAAATAAAATTCATGAGGCTGATTATTTTTCGGCGGAAGGATTAAGTTTTCAAGGCTTAGGTAGTAATGATCGTAAATATACCGATCCTCTAGTATTACCAAAAATCAATACAAAAAACGTGATAAATTTGAATGATAATGACAACAGCCATATCATTGTTGAAAATAATACGTTAATGTACAAAGAAAGAATAGGAAAACAAGTTGCTAGAACCTCTTTGCAACTATCGTTTATGCATAATGTGCTGACTGCTTCAGGACAAATTTTTGATTTTGCTGCTAAAGATAGAGGCGATTTTTATCTTACTAGGCGGGCTTATGTAGATAAGCCGAGAGAAAGTAAATCATTTCAAAGGAATATACTGGAATTGCAAACTTTATGGCGTTATCCGTTAGTAGGCAATATAACAAAAACGATAAATTTACTTATTGAGCCGGTAGTTTCTTTTACTATGGGACGTAAACTATCTAAGAAAGATAAAAAATTTGTTGTAATTGATCCTGCTAAATATGAATTATCCGAAAAAAATATCTTTTTATCCAACCGTTATAGCGCTATTGATTGCCATGATTTCGGTAATAGATTAAGTTACGGCTTAAATACTAGTATTGCTAAAGAAGAAAATTATTTAAAATTATTTTTAGGACACTCCCGTAATACAAGATATAGTATAGATTTGCCAGCTGATGATAAGGAAAATGTAGGGCAGATACTAGGTAATCTTTCTAATAATTTAGAAGTGTTTTATAGCTTTCGGAAAGATAGATATTTCAGACCTATTAGGGATGAAGTAGGAGGAAATTTTAACTATGATAAGATTAACTTTCTAGGTAGTTTTATTCAGCTTACCAATCTTAACAAATATTATTCCGTAGAAAGTATAAAGGTTTCAAATAATAGAGTACGACAATTTTATGGAGACATAAATTATCAGCTAGCGGAAAATTGGACTATAGGCTTTGGTGCACGCATTGATCTTTCTAGACGATCTCCAAATTTACTTACTCGAACTATTAGGATGACATATGCTAAAGATTGTGTTAGAATTACTGCAAAGATTTATTCCGATTATCTAGCCGATGGAAGTAGAGGAATCAAAAAGACTACCTCCTCGCCGACTATTTCTATCGGTTTAAAAGTTTTAAACATGTGAGTATACTCGTTTTATTTGAAAAATTGGCTATGTCGTCTTATAAGTTCTGCGGTGCTCACGTACTAAATGTACGCTCCGCTCCTTGACTTATAGACTCCTTGCTCTTTTCCAAATAAAACTTCGTCTACTTACTGGTCACTTATTCAGAGTATCACATGAGAAAATTATTATTAATCATTACCGTTTTTTTTACTTTTAATGTAGCACAAGCATCATTACCGAATATAGTAGCATCCGTAAATGATGAACCTATTACTCTTAATGAGTTCCGTGCTAGAAAAAAAATGATTATGGCACTAAATAATGTTGAAAGTCTAACGCCTGCTCAAGATAAGCAGCTAAGTGACTTAGCACTTAAGAGCTTAATTGACGAATCTTTGCTTTTTCAATATGCAGGAGATAGAGAAATTCCGCAAGAAGAGATAGAGAACGCTATTAAGTCTATTGAAGATCGTAATAAAATGCCTCACGGTTCTCTTCTTCAGTATCTAAAAAGCAGATCGGTTAATCCTGATAGTTTTATTTCCCAAATTAAATCCGAGTTGATTAAAATGACTATTTTATCAAGTATATCAAGATCGGTACAAGTAAGTAATAAAGAAATAGATGTTGCAATTTTATCTAGCGATCAAAAAGACGTAGAAATTTCAATGCAAGTATTTACATCTAAAGATGGTGGCAATAAAGCGTTTACGCAGATGAATAATTTGAAAAATCGACTAAAAAAATGTGCGGATGTTAAAAAATCGCTTTATGATAATTTTGCTACTATGCAAATTATTATCGATAAGCTGAGCAAGATAGAAGGCGTAAAACAAACTATTGTAAAGGACTTAACTCCTGATAAAGCAAGTAATGTTTTTGAAGTAAATAACAAATTTGAAATAACATTAGTGTGCAGCAAAAAAATCTTAAATGTTAATGAAGATGAAAATAATTATGTAGTAAATTTCCTAACCAATAAAAAGATTTCGCAAAAAGCACAAAAAATGTTTGAAAATATGCGTAAGAAAGCAGCTATAAAAATAATGCTGCCGTCTTAGTGTGTGTTATTCTATGTCATTCCCGCGTAGGCGGGAATCCAGAAAAATAACCTTGTGATTATTAATACAGAATTATATTTGATAAAAACAAACATATAAAAACAAGTTTTTATATGTTTTACTGGATTCCCGCTTTCACGGGAATGACATACCCTATGCTCCCTTCAATTGCAAAACACGCAGCTTTACATCAAGTTGATCCTCTTAAAAAGCACGGACAAAATTTTATTTTTGACAGTAGTCTATGTGATAAAATCGTACGTGCAAGTAACCTGGCAGAAAATAGCCGAGTATTAGAAATAGGGCCCGGCACAGGAGGGTTAACTAGGTCAATATTGCAGAAAAATCCTGAATCCTTAACTGTTATAGAAACAGATGAGAGATGCCTTCCGCTCCTTAATGAGATTAAAGAATATTATCCTAATCTAAATATTATTAAACAAGATGCTCTTAAAATAAATTTAACCGATTTAAGCTGTGATATAGTCAATTCAGTTGGATTTGCATACAAGAAGCGAGAAGCGAAGCCTATAACTAATAGCAGAGCGAACGATATAGGCGAGTCTAAATCAATTGACTATAAAGTAACTATAATCTCTAATTTACCGTACCATATAGGTACTGAGTTAGTGATTAGATGGCTGAAAGAAGCACGGCTAATTACTAGTATGACGCTAATGTTACAAAAGGAAGTAGTAGAACGTATTTGTGCTATACCCTCAACTAAAGCATATGGCAGGTTATCGGTAATATGTCAGTTAATAGCTAAAGTGGAAAAGTGCTTTGACGTAGCGCCAACTGCTTTCTATCCACCTCCTAAAGTATATTCTGCGATAGTTAAACTAATACCTTTAGAAAATCCGCCGTCTATTGCTCTGATAAATAAAGTTGAGCAAATAACAAAGCTTGCTTTTGCAGGACGACGGAAAATGATCAAATCATCACTGAAAAATCTTGTACCTAATATACATGAAGTATTAACTCAGTTGAAAATCAATGATAATTATCGTGCTGAAAATCTTGCCCCTCAAGATTATTTGAGAATTGCTGAAATATTATAGCTTGCATCATTCAGCTTTATCTAACTTTTTTGCTTCTGCTTCTTGCTGTAGTTTATATTCTGCTGCTTTTTCGTCTATATAGTTAAAAAAGAAATAACAGAAAGTTAAAAAACTAGTCAAAACTATGCATTTTGAGCTTTTAATTTCTTTTCTTCCTCTTCATCAATATAAGACTCAGAGGTTAAAATTTTTATATTTTAACTCTTTAAAATTAGCTTATATATTAATGATAGAGTTTAATTATAATGTGAGAGAAGTAATTTATAGGGGGGGAATAAGTCAATAATTATATATTTAATAAATCTATCTTACTCAAAAATACGGCTTTTTCTATTTACGGGGTAAATACAATTTAGTTCTTGAGTCTTATAATAAAGCAATTGCACTTGATCCTACAAATTCTAAAGTACAATATAATAAACAACATTTATTAAAGCGTATGTATTATTAAGTAAAAAACGCTGCAAAGCTTTTACTTATTGCCTTTTCAATCTATTCTGTTTGCTAGATTTCTTTAGTCTAAAATAAGCGAAGCAGTGATGCTATTCGTCTATTGTAATTTGCTTGATTTCGACAATTGTCTTATACAAATGTTCAGCTAAAGTAAACATATTAAATAGCATTGGTTTGGTGATTAGTTTTTTGTGGCAATCTCTAAATCAGTTTCACTCATAATATTTAGTTGCGATGTGAATTAATACATTAGGGTCACAGCTACGCATTAATTTCGGTTATCGCTACAGGTTGCCTATCAACAGCCTCAAGTGCCTATAAGATATTTAAAAGTTCCAGCGTGAGCGAAAAAAGACGTTTAGTAAATTAATATTTAGGAACTTAATATTGAAACCTGAAAAGCTTGATTTTATGCTGCGTTCGCTGTTTGATACATTGGTGAATTTGCCTAAAAATGGCGAATGGTACCCGCGGCCGGACTTGAACCGGCAAGAGCTTACACTCCACGGATTTTAAGTCCGTTATGTCTACCATTCCATCACGCGGGCAGCTGTGGATATTAAGGTTGCATTTGCTAAGTGGACAGATTAATAAAAAAATACGAAAAAGCAAGTACTTTTATCGTTAATATATTAGTCTGATATGAAAAAGTTATTAAACACATTTAAAATCGTTAGTTTACTCATTATATTTATTAGATAATTAACTTAAATAGTGACAAAATAGTAATAATATGATAGATTAGTTTCAGGAAGTAATACTTTCTCTTGCATGTTATTGACATGTTTATTGACAAATGCCGCAAGGTAAGGTAGTTTTGCATAATGAATTTTTATCGGCTCTTAATTTAAGTAAGGCTTAAAGTAAAATTTAAGTTTTAGTTATTATAAGCGTGTGTTAAGTTCAAATAAGTAATTTCTATCTAATAAAGGTTTTTATGGCTACAAATATAGTAGGTAAAGTTAAGTGGTATAATTCTACAAAGAATTTTGGATTTATTGAACAGGACAATGGTGGCAAAGATGTGTTTGTACACAAATCAGCCGTAGACGCGGCAGGTTTACATAGCCTTGAAGAAGGACAAGATGTAATTTTTGATCTTGAAGAAAAGCAAGGAAAAGCCTATGCTGTTAACCTCAGAATTAAATAAATTTATAATACCAAAAGCAGCTATCCAAAATTGTTTATAATTTAGGGTAGCCTGGTCATCTTTATCAAAATAGTAAATATTTTGTTTTTGTTTTATAATAACCTATATAATTTTAAGTATAATAAATTATTTTTACTAAAGGGCATGAAAATGCCCTAAATCTAATAATATTATTCTGGCTTGAATAAGATTCTAAAATAGTTTCATTATTCATTATCGTTTTATGTATTTAGTGGGTGTTTTGTAATCTAGCTTAAGCATATTTTTTGATTCAGGATAATTATATAAGTCGTTATTTTAATTTACTATAACTTATTTTTTATACAATAGACCTCTTACATAACTTATCTTATAAAGGGAATAAGAACTGCTACTCTACGCAGCGTACATAGTTTTAAGTATGTCAGGATGAGAGAGCAGCGTCGATGTCTCATATATCTTTAAGACATGAGTTATGTTAAGAGGTCTAATCAATAATGTGCATATTTTGATTTAAAACTATATTGGATTATATAATGAAAAATTTTAATTTATCTGAAGAATTAATTATTGCTCTCGAGACAATGAATATAACTGAGCCGACTGAAATACAAAAGCAATCGATTCCGGTTGCAATGGCGGGATCGGACATACTCGCTTCTAGCCAAACAGGTTCAGGCAAAACTCTTGCGTATTTATTGCCGTTAATTGATTCATTTATTAAAAATAAAACTACTGCTTTAATTCTTGTTCCGACTAGAGAATTAGCAACGCAAATACACAGTACTTTAAATAAAGTAACTACATCCTATAAAATTAATAGTGCAGTTTTGATAGGCGGTGAACCGATGCCTAAACAATTTATGCAATTAAAAAAGAATCCAAAAGTGATTATCGGTACGCCGGGGCGTATTATCGATCACTTAAATAGGGGAAGTCTAAAAATTGATCGTATAGGCATAACCGTACTTGACGAAATGGATAGAATGCTTGATATGGGGATGAAAGAACAATTAGAAGAAATCAATAAATTTTTACCGGAACAAAGACAAGTTTTAATGTTTTCCGCTACTATGCCAAAACATATTATTGCTGTTTCTCAAAAATATCTAAACAATCCGGTACGTATTACGGTAGGTGCTACTAATAAAGCAGCTGCAGAAATAAAACAAGAATCAATGCATGTTTCTGATAAAGAAAAATTTAGTGAATTAACTAAACAACTTGGTAATAGGGAAGGATCGGTCATTATTTTTGTGAAGACTAAACGCTCTGCCGATCAATTAGCTAAAATGTTGAAATATGAAAATCATACAGCAGAAGCTATACACGGTGATTTAAGTCAGCGTCAACGTGAAAGAGTAATTTTATCATTTCGTAAGTCAAACCATAGAATAATGGTAGCAACTGATGTAGCGGCTCGTGGGCTTGATATTCCTCATACACAGCATGTTATTAATTATGATTTACCTATGTGTCCTGAGGATTATTTACATAGGATAGGTAGAACGGGTAGAGCAGGGGCTACCGGACATGCGTTGTCTTTTATTTCTCCTGATGATGTTATTAGATGGCGTGCAATCGATCGTCTAGTAAATAAAGGAGAATATACGCCACGTAGTGAGTTTAGAAGTGATAAAAATAATCGTAAAAGATCATTCGGTAAAAGAGCCGGCGGTGACGGTAAAAAGTTTAATGCTTTTGATAGTAGCCGTAAAAGAACCTTTGATGGTAACAGCTACAGTAATAAAAGAAAGAAAGTATCGTAGTTTAGATTTACGTCATTTATATCATTGCGAGGAAATTACGTAAGTAATTGACGAAGCAATCTCAAGAGTTAATTATTATTTCATGAGATTGTCACGTAGCCTTATGGCTGCTCGCAATGACGATTAGATATCCATGCGGGCGATGCCTTTGCAGGAATGACAACCGTATATTTTAAAGGAGGATAAATTCATAAGTTTAAATTTTTCACGATTTCAATATATATCTAATATTTTCTTTATATTAATAATTTCTTTTCCTGGAGGTTTAATTTATTTACTTACCGGTTCAACTCTTTCTTTTTGGCTTCGAGAATCCGGTTTTGATAAAATCACTATCGGGCTTTTTAGTTTAGTGAATTTTATTCATATATTTAAATTTTTATGGGGTCCTTTGCTTGAAAAAGTAAGTTTTGCTCCTTTAAGTAAGCGGGGATATAAATATTGTTTAATTATTGCTTTGGTTAGTTGTATTTTTTGTGTATATGTTCTAACAAATTTTAACCCTAACACTCATTTTATACCATTTGCTTTATGCTTAGTAGCTGTGGCATTTTTTTCGTCCATTTATGATATGTTACTTCAATCATCACAGATGTTACTGATTACAAATAAAAATTGGGGCATAAGTGAGGCAGCTTGTACTACAGGCTTTAGAATAGGTATACTTATAGCAGGTTCAGGAGCGTTATATTTATCTACTATCATATCCTGGCAAGATGTTTATCGTGCTATGGCAATTTTATGTATACCGTCATTACTATTAATTATAATCTATCCGCTTAAATTTAAAGATAAGATAATTATTAATGATTTTGATAGATTTTGGCATGCTTTTTATGATTTTGTCAAGAAACCTAAATGGCTAATAATTGTTAGTTTTATGCTTCTATATCGTCTTCAAGATAATTTTCTGTCAATTATGCCGAATATGTTTTATCTCGATATTGGGTATACGAAGAAAGATTTAGCCCTTGGATATAAAGCTTTCGGTATGTGTGCTACAATCCTTGGAGGTTTTATAGGTGGGTTTTTGTGCCGAAAATATGAATATTCGTATTTGCTTAAAAGAGCATTAATATATCATGCTTTATCTAGCCTATCTTTTTTATTTCTCTATTTTTATAATCGAGATATTACAAGTTTGTATATAGCGGTCTTCTTTCAAGAATTTACCAAGGGCTTAACTATGTCGCCGTTTTTTTCTTACCAATTAAGATGCTGTAGTTCTAAATATTGTATAACCCAAATTGCTTTAATTACTTCTATTGCTTATATTAGTACCATATTGTTTGGTAGTATTTCAGGCTATTCAGCTACTTATTTAGGCTGGACTTATTTCTTTATTGTAGCAGGATTTTGTTTTATACCGGCTTATATATTAATTAGATATTTGCCGTCTTATGTTATTTCTAGCTAAAGTGGGAATCTAGCAAAATATTTATAATTTTTATTGCGAGGAGGCGTTGTTGTGTGGATCAATTTCACCTCTGTCATCCCGTGGCTTGACACCGAGTGCTTTACCGGTCCCTGCAACAATGCCTTGCGAGGAGCGTAGCGACGTGGCAATCTCTCTTAAATTGCATGAGATTGCTTCGTCGGCATAAATGCCTTCTCGCAATGACGTGGATAGGTAGTATTGGATTCCTGCTGCCGCAGGAATGACATACTTTTGAGCGCCATGTAAAAATGCCTAAATACAAATATATTGTAAAAGTAGTACTATCAATTTATAATAATCAACAAATTTATTAGTGTGCTTTAATTATGTTTATTCAAACTGAAGATACTCCAAATCCGGATGCAATAACGTTTTTCCCAGGGCAGGAAATAAGTAGTGATCAGCCGGTATTTTTTAGTGAGCTTGCTGAAGTAAAAGGAAGAAGCAAACTTGCAGAATCATTATTTTATATTAATAATGTAAAATCGGTGTTTTTCGGTAGTGATTTTATAACAGTAACTAAACAAGCTGAAGGTAATTGGCAAGTTATAAAGCCTGAAATTTTAATGGTTATTATGGATCATTTTGTTTCAGGCTTTCCTGTATTTGAAGAAAACACCAAAGCAGATAATGTAAATCATAAACTTGATGGTCTTTCGGAAATAGAGAAGCAAATCGTAGAGATTATTGAAACTAGGGTGCGTCCATCTGTTGCACAAGACGGCGGCGACATAATCTATAAAGGCTTTGAAAACGGTGTAGTTAAATTAGCACTTCGTGGTGCATGCCTTGGATGTCCTAGTTCCACCATCACATTAAAAAACGGCATTGAGTCCATGCTTAAACATTTTGTACCGGAAGTGCAAGCAGTTGAAGCTGTAGAGGAAGATTTTGAGTAATTTAGTATGTTAACTGTGAGTGACTACGGACCTTGTTGTATGTTAGTCTTCGTCATTGCAAGAAGAAACTGCAAGTTTCGACGAAGCAATCTAGTAAAAATTTCTGATTTACAGAATTTTTGATTATTTTTTCTGGATTGCCACGCAGTCTACGACTGCTCGCGATGACGTTAAATGTCATATAGTATATTAAATTTTTTTGAAGAATAGTATGGTCCTATTCTTCCTTTGCAGAATTGATTGTATCATTTTGATGCCAAATAACGTAATGTAGTTCAACATCTTTTGGAGCATATACTACGATAGGTAGTGTGCTATTATATCTTAAAAATGTTTCATCGCCTAAAAATACACTAACCGGTTGTATGGTTGCTTTTACGTTTGGGCATGCCATCATTGTACTAGCAGGGTGATCGCTAACTTGATCAATTATATAATAATTATATCCCCATCCTTCTAAAGTTTTTGTTTCCAGCTTACCACCAAACCAAACACGATTACAATCTTGCATTGCATTTTTTGTTGCTTGCAATTCTACTTTTAGCTTTTCTTCATTGGACTCTGTAGGTAAATGAATTACATAACGCTTTTGATTTTCAAGTGGTGTAGGATAGGGTGCAATATCTTTTAACCGCTTATCGGTATCGGCTAATAAATCAGTATTTAATAAACATGATATAAGAAATAGTATAATTTTATTTGGCATATGATTATTTTTTTAGAATCCATTATCTCGCTTAGAGGAGTTATATAAGAAGCATTTATTTGACCATTGGCTATATCAGTACTAAAGCCTTCACTATAGTCAACATCACCATTTTCGTTTATTTTTGTACTTAAAAATAATATAGAATTTTCAAATTTATTTTCTTTTAATATAGGCTGATTATTTAAACTAAAAACTTTCATGGCAAGCCTTTCATTATTAGGTAATCTAAAATATATTGCTGATTCGTTATTGGATTCAAAAAAATTACATTTATTTTATAAGCACCTAATAATAAATTATTTAATATATCTATGGTAACTTGTTCTTCAAGGTTTATAATCTTAGGAAATAATAATTATTGTGATTATTTTGTATATTTGAAATAAGAATACTTTGAGAGTTATATTGTTGTTTTTCCAAATATATTTTTGCAAAATTATTTTGTTTTAATTCTGTAAAGGTTAGTTCAGCCTTATATTTTTGTTTGTCACTAGAAAAGTTAGGTAGCGTTTCTATTAAATGAAAATCAAGGGAGGTTGTGCTAAATCTTGTATTCAGCATATTATTTTGATTTAATTCGGTAAAATCTAATGCGGCATAGTATGTTGCTCCGTCAATGTCTAAACTATATGCAGGCTTGTCTTCCAATATCTCTTCAAATAAATCTTCCCATAGCTCGTGTAACTCTTGTAAAAAATTTTGAACATGTTCTTTAGCTTTACAAACATCAATTTGATTTGCAAAGCTTTTTGCTATAAAAAACTTTAAATCTTTTTGATCCGATAAAGATAAATCATGAATGTGACATTTAAATGTTTTATCTACATAATTTATTAGTGATGCAGTATCTGCAGGAAAATTTTTAGTTATTTCTAATAATTCTTTTTTTATGCTGTTCTGAAATTATATTCATTTTCTAATCTAATCCCGTTTCTTTCTTAAAAAAGCCGGTATGTCATGAATATCAGACTCTTTATTATCTTGATCTAGAGTACTAACAACAACGTTTTTGCGTTCTAAAGTTTGATTATTTGAAGCACGCAGAGAACCCCATATTTTTCCTAAAAATGATGGTTTGGGTGAGTCATCTTCAGATTTGTTGAAAGTATTGGCATGTAACCCTAGCTCTTTTTCATTTCCGATAAAATTTTGATTTATTGGAGAGTCGGTAATTTCAATATTTTCGGTACTGTAGCTGTTAAAATCAGGCATTTCTTCTATTTGTGTGGGTTGTGCTATAGCTTTATTATAAGTTTCCTCAGGAACTATATTGGTAGTTTCAGCTATTGCGGGTTTATATGTCGGTACTTTATCGGCATCAATACCGGTAGCAACAACTGATACTCTGATCATTCCTTTTAATTCCGGATTAAATGTTGAACCGAAAATAATATTAGCATCAAGGTTGTCTACTTCTTCTCTAATTCTATTAGCAGCGTTGTCAACTTCAAATAAGGTCATGTCGGAACCGCCGGTAATATTGATTAATACACCTCTTGCACCGCACATTGAGCTATGATCTAGCAGTGGATTTGAAATTGCAGATTCTGCCGCTTTAATAGCTCTATCTTCGCCACTAGCTTCACCTGTACCCATCATTGCTTTACCCATTTCACTCATTACTGCTTTAATATCGGCAAAATCAAGATTAATAAGTCCCGGCATAATCATTAAATCCGTTACTCCTCTAACGCCTGCATGTAATACGTCATCTGCCATTTTGAAAGCATCGGCAAACGTCGTTTGTTCATTAGCAATACGGAATAGATTTTGGTTCGGTATTACAATTAAAGTATCAACGAATTGCTGTAATTCAATAAGTCCTTTATCGGCAGTTTTCATACGCTGACCGCCTTCAAAATGGAAAGGTTTAGTTACTACCCCAACCGTAAGGATGCCTAGTTCTTTAGCAATGCGTGCAATAACCGGTGCAGAACCGGTACCTGTACCACCGCCCATACCTGCCGTAATAAATACCATATTGCTATTTTCTAGGTAATTACGAATTTCGCTTTCTGATTCTTGAGCAGCAAGTGCTCCAACCTCAGGAGAAGCTCCTGCCCCAAGACCTCTAGTCGTAGAAACACCGAGTTGTATTTTGTTAGTGCATAAAGAATGTTCAAGCGATTGTGCATCAGTATTAGCTACTACAAAATTAGCACCTTGCAGATTAGCACTAATCATATTATTTACTGCATTACTACCTGCACCCCCAACGCCAAAAACTGTAATGGTCGGTTTTAATACTATATTTTCAGGAGCTTTGATATTTAAAATCATGATACTCTTTTATTTTATATAAATTATATGTTTAAGTATAATAAAAGATTTAGAAATTTCCATAAACTTTTTATGAAAAATATGGATTATTGTCTTTTATAGTGAATGCCGTTATTATGACATGCTTTGATTAATGCTTTATCGTTAGTGGCCATAGGAAGTACTTCATGCATGGCAGTTAATAAATAAGTTGTATCATATGTAGTAAGATTGTTGGCTCTTGCAGTTTAATTTCATGTATGGAAAAATTTAAATTTGATATATTAAGGAGGAGAGAGTTTAAAAAATCTATAATTTTAATAACCTCTACTGATTTTATTCTAGCACGTTTTTCTGCTATTAAGATTACATTAGTTACTTCAAGTCTCCAAAGAGGCGGTACTATCACTCTAAACTTATAACAATAATCTAATGTAAAATCTGAATGTTTATCACGTTCATCATAAAAGAACCATGAGATAGTTATGGAGCAATCGGCTATAAACGGTTTAGAATTCACCATTTTCTACCTTCATCTCTAAGCTCTTTAATAGTATAAGGAGCTCTAATGTTTTGCCTTTGCAGAATTCTTTTATTTGCTCTACTATATTATCCATTTTAGGTTTTTGAGTTATAATTTTTGCAACCGGCGTATTATGCTTACAAATGGTAATTTGCTCTCCGTCTTGTACACGCTGTATAGATCAGAAAAATGAGTTTTTGCTTCGAGTAGGTTAATTTGATTAGATAAATTTTGTTTCACATAGGTAATATAATAATAGACTAATTTAATATTATCCTATTTATAAGATTTTCAGTAATATTAATAGTTTAAATTAATATCCTTGCATAAAACCTAAGATTGACTAACCATTTTTTCAGGTACTACTATTTTATCAAATTTTGTTTCCGATAGAAGATTGAGTTTTTTAGCTGCTTCTTTTAAAGTGATCCCGTGCTTATGTGCTTCTTTAGCAATTTTTGCAGCATTATCATAGCCTATATGCGGATTAAGAGCTGTAACAAGCATTAGAGATTTATCACGTAAATCATTAATGCGTGCTATATTGGGTTCTAATCCTTTAACACAGTGAGTAACAAAGCTATTTACGCTATCGGATAACAGCTCTATAGATTCTAGGATATTGTATATTATTACGGGTTTAAATACGTTAAGTTCAAGATGTCCGTTTGAGCCGGCAATAGTAACCGTAACATGATTGCCCATCACCTGACTGCACACCATTGTTAAAGCTTCGACTTGTGTAGGGTTTACTTTACCGGGCATAATAGAAGAACCAGGTTCATTTTCAGGTAAATGTAGCTCACCAAGACCGCATCTTGGACCGGAGCCGAGCAGTCTTATATCATTTGCTATTTTCATTAAGCTAACTGCTATAGTATTAAGAGTTCCTGAAAATGCTACTAGTGCGTCGTGAGCAGCTAGACTTTCAAATTTATTAGGAGCCGTCTTAAAGGGTTGTTTAGTAAACTCTGCCACTTTCTCGGCAAATTTTATATCAAAGCCTATTTTTGAGTTAATACCTGTACCGACTGCTGTGCCTCCTTGGGCAAGTAGATAAACTTTTTGTAGTGCATTTTCTATGCGTTCTAAAGCATACTCTATTTGTGTAATATATCCGGAGAATTCCTGTTTAAGAGTTAAAGGAGTTGCATCCTGCAAGTGGGTACGTCCTATTTTTATGATTTTGTCCCAATCTTTTGACTTATCCTGCAAAGAGGTCAGTATATTATTCAAAGCTGGTATCAGTTGCTGTTTAGTTGCAAGTACGGTTGCTATATGCATAGCGGTTGGAAAAGAGTCGTTGGATGATTGTCCTTTATTAACATGATCGTTAGGATGTACCGGAGATTTGCCGCCTTTCTTGCCTGTTAATTCTTCGTTGGCAATAGAGGCAATAACCTCGTTCATATTCATGTTTGTTTGCGTTCCTGAACCTGTTTGCCAAACTACTAAAGGAAAATTATCCTCAAATTCGCCTTCTAAGATTCTATCCGTGGCTTTATCTATACTTATAGCGATTTTAGCTTCTAAATCACCAAACTCATGATTAACCTGTGCTGCACATTTTTTTAAAATAGCAAGAGCACGAATTAAAATTTCAGGCATTTTTTGCTTGCCTATTTTAAAATTTTCTAAAGATCTTTGAGTTTGAGCCCCCCAATAAAATTTTTCTTCTATTTGAATTTCTCCAAAAGAATCGCTTTCGGTTCTGTAATTTTTCATAAATTGTTAAATGTTATATAATTATCTATTTTTTTCATAAAATGATCACTTACTGCATTCAAGTCTAATTGCTGGGCTAATTTAGCAAAGCTATAATATAATTTGTCTGTTAAAGAGGCTTTTTTTAGATTCTTAGCAATAAATATTAATGTGCTTTCTATCATAAGATTACGATTAAAACTATAAAATTTTTGCCAATGTTCGTTATATTTAGGTGCGGAAGATTCTATATAATCGGAATATATAGGTTTAGTAATTACTGCTTTACCTTGATATATATCAAATATAGTATCATTAATTAATCTTTCATTCTTGAGGTTATTGATCACTTTATCAAAAAAATTGTTTAATATAGCTGTTGTTATCTCTTTTTCTGTAAGTGCATTGATAAATATGTCTAATTGTTTTTCAAAACTCTCGATAATTTGTTCATTTGGTTCCCTTTTCATGACTTTTCTCTCAAATTAATTGATATAATAAAAGTTTATGACTTTAATTTTAGTAGACTAAATATTTATATCGAAGTAAATAAAAAACAATATATTGATTTATTAAAAATATTATTTATGTAATGAATGAAAAATTATAGAAGCGGCATTTGATACATTAAGACTTTCTACTCTCTGAGAAATAGGGATTTTGGCTAAATAATCACATGTTTCTGCAACTAATCTTCGTATGCCTTTATCTTCTGAGCCAAATACCAATACTATTTTATCGGAAATTAATTTATCTGTAAAGTAGTCATTTGCAGAACCTGTTAGACCTATAATCCAAAAGCCGTGTTTTTTAAGATAATTCATACATGAGCGTAAGTTAGTAATTTTAATTATAGGTATTAATTCTAAAGTACCGCAAGCCGCTTTAGCAATGCCACCGCTTTCATTTGGAGAATTATCTTGAGGTAATATTATAGCATTTATATCAAAAGCAGCGGCACTACGAATAATTGCTCCAATATTTTGTGTGTCTGTTATTTGATCAAGAATCGCAATTTTACATTTTGGATTTGTTATATCTATGTCCTCTAAATTGTAAGAAAAAATTGGTCTAATTTTTGCAGCTATTCCTTGATGTGTTTGGTTTTCCAGTAATTTAGATAAAATATCGTTATTAACAATTTCATAAGCTCTAGTACCTATTAATTTTTTATTTTTTTCAAAAATTTCCCTAGTGCATAAAATATTGTCAATTTGACGTTTTGGATTATTTAGAGCAGAAAATACAGGATGTTTCCCATACATATAATAACAATGTTTAGAATCAAGTTTTTTATTTTGCATCTTATTGAAAACCGTCAGTAATTTGTTCTTGACATAAACTACTATTTATTATAGAAAGTTACAACTAAATAAATGTGCAAGCTGCTATTTGTTTATTTGATGATTCGGCAAGAAGTTTTATTAAGTCCTAATACTAATTATATATTGTATTTTACAGTGAATTAGTCTATTTAATACAGTAAAGTTCTTTAGGAGGGGTGGCCGAGTGGTCAATGGCAGCAGACTGTAAATCTGCCCGCGTAAGCGTTCGAAGGTTCAAATCCTTCTCCCTCCACCACTTAAATGGTTCAGGGAAGCATATCATTTTATTTAAAAATAAAACATAATTGTGTATATTTATAAATCTGAATAAAATTGATATAGCACTGTTAACAAAAATAACTTTGAAATTATTTTATTAATAGTGCCACAATGCGGGTGTAGCTCAATGGTAGAGTTCCAGCCTTCCAAGCTGGCTGTGTGGGTTCGATTCCCATCACCCGCTCCAGAGATAGTGGTAACAAATAAATTTAGCAAAAAAATGCACTTATAAAAAAATAACTTGTATTAAACCTAAAAAATTGTAGAGAGTAATAATATGGCAAAAGCAAAATTTGAACGCACTAAACCGCACGTTAATATAGGTACGATCGGTCACGTAGATCACGGTAAAACTTCCTTAACGGCAGCAATAACTATAGTACTTGCTAAGACAGGTGGAGCACAAGCTACAGCGTATGATCAAATTGATGCTGCTCCTGAAGAAAAAGAAAGAGGTATAACTATTTCTACTGCACACGTAGAATATGAGACTAAAAATAGACACTATGCACACGTAGATTGTCCGGGACACGCTGACTATGTAAAGAACATGATAACCGGTGCCGCTCAGATGGACGGTGCAATATTAGTAGTTTCTGCTGCTGATGGTCCTATGCCGCAAACTAGAGAGCATATATTACTAGCAAAACAGGTAGGTGTGCCTGCTATGGTAGTATTCTTAAATAAAATAGATATGGTGGATGATCCTGATCTATTAGAACTAGTAGAGATGGAAGTAAGGGAATTATTATCAAAATATGGTTTCCCGGGTGATGAAATACCTATTATTAAAGGTTCTGCACTTCAAGCTTTAGAAGGAAAGCCTGAAGGTGAAAAAGCTATTAATGAGCTAATGGATGCAGTAGATAGCTATATACCGCAGCCTGTAAGAGCTACGGATAAACCTTTCTTAATGCCAATAGAAGATGTATTCTCTATTTCAGGAAGAGGTACTGTTGTAACTGGTAGAGTAGAGTCAGGAATAATTAAGGTAGGTGAGGAAATTGAAATAGTCGGTCTAAAAGATACGCAAAAAACTACCTGTACCGGTGTAGAAATGTTCAGAAAATTACTTGATGAAGGACAAGCCGGAGATAATGTTGGCATATTACTACGCGGTACAAAAAGAGAAGAAGTTGAAAGAGGACAAGTTCTCGCAAAACCTGGTAGCATAAAACCGCATGATAAGTTTGAAGCTGAAGTATATGTGCTTAGTAAAGAAGAAGGTGGACGTCATACCCCATTTACTAATGACTATCGTCCGCAGTTCTATTTTAGAACAACAGATGTTACCGGTACAATAAAATTGCCTGCTGATAAGCAGATGGTTATGCCTGGAGATAATGCTACTTTTACAGTGGAATTAATTAAACCGATTGCGATGCAGGAAGGGTTAAAATTCTCTATACGTGAAGGTGGTAGAACAGTGGGTGCCGGCGTAGTAACTAAAATAAATAATTAATTGATTTTATAAATACCTATTATTTTTTAATAATAGGTATTTATATTTTAAGATGTAATAGACATTTTTCCGAACCGGCTTATAGAGAAGAATTTGAAGGAGGTACGGAATGCAGAACCGCAGCGTATATAACGGACGTGAGGATTCGAGTGTCGGATCGACATACAAATTACCTCTAGAAGTACAGTTTGGAAAGATGTCTAAAAAAATCTTGCTGTTTAAATATTAGGTTTACTGAATGAAAAATAAAATCAAAATTCGTTTAAAATCATTTGATCACCGTAGTCTTGATCAAGCTACAAAAGAGATAGTTAGTGCTGTTAAAAGAACGTTTGCTAACATTAATGGTCCTATTCCTTTACCTAAAAAAATTGAAAGATTTACCGTAAATAGGTCTCCTCATGTACATAAGAAGTCAAGAGAGCAATTTGAAATTAGAAAGCATAAAAGATTATTAGTTATAGGTGATCCGAGTCCGGCGGTTGTCGATGCTTTAAGTAAAGTTGATTTAGCAGCAGGTGTTGATGTAGTGATTGAATTAGAGAGTGGGGAATAAATGAGAACCGGTATAATTGCTCAAAAAATTGGGATGACTAGTGTTTTTAATGATAAAGGCGAAAGAATTTCTTTAACATTAGTAAAAGTTGATGATTGTCAAGTAGTAGGACATAAAACTCTAGAAAAACATGGATATAATGCTTTGGTTATAGGTGTAAAAGATAAAAAAATATCTAGAGTAACCAAACCTATGAGACAAGTTTTTGCTAATGCTAAAATATCTCCTAAAACTAAATTAAAAGAATTTAGAATTTCTGAAGAGAATTTTATTGATATAGCAGCAAGTCTAGAAGTAGACCATTTTACGGCAGGACAATTTGTGGATATAACGGCAACTACTATAGGTAAAGGATTTGCCGGTAGTATGAAAAGACATAATTTTAGAGGTCTTGAAGCTTCTCACGGTGTTTCGATATCCCATCGTTCGCATGGTTCTACAGGACAAAGACAAGATCCAGGAAAGGTTTTCAAAGGCAAAAAAATGGCCGGTCATATGGGATGTACCCAAGTTACTATTCAAAATTTGAAAATATTTGCCGTTGATAAAGAGCGTAAGCTTATTATGATTCAGGGTAGTATACCCGGTCACAAAAATTCGTATCTTTCAGTAAAAGATGCAATAAAAAAGATTTCAATAACTGTATAATAGATATTTAGACATGTTTGTTGAGGTTAAAGATTATTACATTAACAAAACGCCATGCAATATTATTTATATAAAAGTTTTATATAAGACTGTATAAGGTTAAAATAAAGATGAAAACTAAAATATTAAGTCTTGCTAATGAAGAAGTTGGTGAGATTAGCTTAAATGAAGATATATTTGCTGTTGAATTTATCAGAGATGATATAATAAAGCAGGTTATTGATTGGCAGAGAGCTAAGGCAATGTCCGGTAACCACAAAACTAAAACAGTATCAGAAGTATTAGGAACCACAAAAAAACCGTTTAAGCAAAAAGGTACAGGTAATGCAAGACAAGGTTCCCTTAGATCGGTACAGATGCGTGGTGGTGGTGTAGCTCATGGACCTAGAGTACGTAGTCATGCAACGAAATTACCTAAAAAAGTACGAAAACTTGGTTTAATTCATGCTTTATCCGAGAAATGCGCTGAAGGAAAATTATTAGTAATAGATTCTTTAAAGCTAGATAAGCCTAAAACTTCTGCTCTTGTAAATATATTAAACAAATTTCAAGGGAAAAGTTTCTTTGTAATAGACGGAAATGAAGTAGATATTAATTTTTCTTTAGCTGCAAAAAATATTTATAATACTGTGATTGTTCCACAAATAGGAGCCAATGTTTATGATATAATACGACATGAATATGTCCTATTATCACAAGAAGCGGTGAGTGTTTTAGAAGAGAGGTTAAGATGAGTTCTTATAAATACTACGATTTAATTAGAAAACCTATTATTACAGAAAAAACTACAACCCTTTCGGAACAAAATAAATACGCTTTTTATGTAGATAAATTTGCTGAAAAACTTACCCTTAAAAAGGCTATAGAAGAAATATTTAAAGTAAAAGTAAAAAAAGTGAATATTTTAAACGTTAAAGGTAAGAAGAAAAGATTTAAAGGAATTATAGGGACTCAAATCAATAGAAAGAAAGCTATTGTTACATTAGAAAAAGACCATAATATCGATTTTGCCGGAGGAATTAAATAAATGGCTTTAAAAAACTTTAATCCAATTACTCCTTCTCTTAGAGAGTTAGTTCAAGTTGATAAAACTAGTTTATGGAAAGGCAGACCTTTAAAATCTTTGACCAAAGGTATATCTAAAACCGGTGGACGAAATAATCAAGGTAGAATTACTTCTTGGCACAGAGGTGGAGGACACAAAAAATTATATCGTATTATTGATTTTAAAAGAAATAAAATTGATATTTCTGCTATTGTTGAAAGAATAGAGTATGACCCTAATAGAACTGCTTTTATTGCTTTAATAAAATATGAAGATGGGGAATATTCTTATATTCTAGCACCACAAAAATTATCTGTAGGTGATAGAGTAATATCAAGTCAAGATGCTGATATAAAAATAGGAAATTGTTTACCTTTAAAATGCATTCCTATCGGTACTACTTTACATAATGTTGAAATGAAAGTCGGTAAGGGCGGTCAAATTGCAAGGTCTGCAGGTACTTCAGTAGATCTAGTGGGTAAAGATTCAGGATATGCTCAGATTAAATTAAGATCAGGTGAATTTAGGTTAGTACCTTTAGATTGTAAAGCTACTATAGGTAGTATATCTAACCCGGATCAAAAAAATATTAATTTAGGCAAAGCAGGTAGAAATAGATGGCTCGGTTGGAGACCGCATGTTAGAGGTGTAGCAATGAATCCTGTAGATCACCCTCATGGCGGTGGTGAAGGTAAAACTTCAGGAGGTCGCCATCCTGTTACTCCTTGGGGATTCCCAACAAAGGGTAAGAAGACACGTAAAAATAAACGTACTTCAAAATTTATCGTAAAGAAAAGAAAATAGATTTTAAATTAATTAGGTATTAGTATGGCACGTTCAATATGGAAAGGGCCTTTTGTAGACGGTTATTTAATAAAGAAAGTTCAAAAATTAATGGAATCAGGTAAATCTGAAATGATTAAAACTTGGTCTAGAAGATCAACGATTTTACCTATTTTTGTAGGGTTTACCTTTTCTGTTCATAATGGAAATAAATTTATTCCGGTTTCTGTAAATGAAGAAATGGTTGGAAGAAAATTAGGTGAGTTTGCTCCTACTAGAACATTTCACGGTCATGGAGCAGATAAAAAAATCAAAAGAAAATAAAGATTTATATGGTACAGGAAAATAAAAATTTTGCTACGGCACAAGCTAAATCTATTAGAGTAAGTTCAAGGAAGCTCAATTTAGTTGCAGCCTTTATTAGAAATATGAAAGTATCTGAAGCATTGGTACAATTAACTTTTTCTCCTAAAAGAATTGCAAAAGTTGTAAAAGATTGTTTACAATCTGCTGTTGCAAATGCTGAAAATAATTTAGGTCTAGATATAGATAGATTGGTTATTACTAAAGCGACTGTAGGTAAGGCTTTAGTAATGAAAAGAGTTATGCCAAGAGCAAAAGGAAGAGCAACTAGAATAAATAAGTTTTTTAGTAATCTTTATATAACTGTTACAGAAAAAGAGGATAATTAAAATGGGGCAGAAAGTTTGTGCACATGGTTTTAGAGTTGGACCGACTTTAATTAAAGGTTGGGATTCCATATTATATGCAGAAAAACATTATAAAACTCTTTTTATACAAGATTTAAAAATTAGGGATTTAATAAATAAGGGTTTTAATCAAGCCCAAATTAGTAGAGTTTTAATTGAACGCCCTTCTAATAAAAGTATTATAATTAATATTAATACCAAAAAACCAAATATCATTATCGGTAGAAACGGTAGTGAAATTGATAAGCTAAAAAAAGCTATCGAGAAAATGACTTCTTTAAAAGAAGTTTATATAAATATTCACGAAGTTCGAAAATTTAATATAGATGCTGCTATAGTAGCTCAAACTATAGCACTACAGCTTGAAAAAAGAGTTTCTTTTAGAAAAGCCATGAAAACAGCAATTCAGGCTTCATTTAAACAAGGTGGACAAGGTATCAGGGTTAGTTGTTCAGGACGACTTGGAGGTGCTGAAATTGCTAGAACCGAATGGTATATAGAAGGAAGAATGCCGTTACATACTTTAAGAGCTGATATTGATTATTCAACAGCTGAGGCTATAACTACTTATGGAGTTATAGGGGTTAAAGTGTGGGTTTATAAAGGTGAATATACAGAAAATAAAAGATATAATTAATTTTAAGTATTAAAATGTTAGCTCCGAAAAAACAAAAATTTAGAAAAGCTCATAAGGGTAGGGTTGCTTCAACAGCAAAAGCAGGTACGACGCTTGCTTTTGGATCATTTGGTCTAAAATCTATAGATGGTTGGCGTGTTACTGCAAGACAAATAGAAGCAGGAAGAAAAGCTGCTACTAGATGTATGAAAAGGCAAGGAAGATTATGGATTCGCATTTTTCCGGATGTTCCCGTTTCTAAAAAGCCTGCCGAAGTAAGAATGGGTAAAGGTAAAGGTTCTCCTGAATTTTTTGCAGTTAGAGTTTCGCCTGGAAGAATTATGTTTGAAATTGAAGGGGTAGAAGAAAATGTTGCACTTAGAGCTTTGGAGCTTGCAAGTGCAAAATTACCTGTTAGAACAAGGATAGTGAGACGTTATGAATGATTTAAAATTATTAAGAAGTAAGTTATCTACTGAAACAATAGAAGAGCTTTATAAAAACCTTAATCTTTTAAAAAAAGAATTGTTTAATTTAAGATTTCAACAAGCTTTAGGTGATTTAAAAAATACTAGTAGGTTTTCGTTAGTCAAAAAGTCTATAGCACGTATTAAAACTGAATTAACAAAAAGAGCTAATAGTGAGGAATATTAAAATGCCGAAAAGAGTGTTACAAGGCGTGGTTATAAGTTCAAAAGCTGATAAGACGGTTACAGTAAAAGTAGAAAGAAAGTTTAAGCATCCTATTTATAAAAAATTTGTGAAAGTATCTAAAAAATATGCTGTTCATGATTCAGAAAATAAGTATCAAGAAGGAGATAAAGTTAGTATAATTGAAAGTCGGCCTATCTCAAAAACCAAAACATGGGTAGTGGTAAATGGGGAATAAAGTTTTTTAATCTTTGACTTTATAAGGTAGATTGTTTATTTTATTTCTCGTGTATAAAAAATTGGAAGTAGTTTATGATTCAAATGCAGAGCATCTTGGAAGTTGCAGATAATTCCGGTGCTAAAAAAGTTATGTGTATTAAAGTTTTAGGTGGCTCTCACCATATGGTGGCAAAGCTGGGTGATGTTATAGTTGTATCTGTTAAAGACGCTATACCCGGCGGTAAGGTTAAAAAGGGTGATGTTTATAAAGGCGTGATTGTTCGTACAAAGACTGGAGTAGTAAGACCTGACGGTAGTACAATAAAATTTGATCAAAACGCATTAGTGCTTTTGAATAAACAAGATGAACCTATCGGTACTAGAGTTTTTGGTCCTGTTACAAGAGAACTTAGAGCGAAAAAATATGTTAGAATAATGTCGCTTGCAGAGGAAGTGTTATAAATGATTAAATTAAAAGTAAAAAAAGGTGATGAAGTTGTTGTTATTACCGGAAAGCACA
The DNA here is from genome assembly GCF_000263055.1 of Rickettsia honei RB. Taxonomy (NCBI): domain Bacteria; kingdom Pseudomonadati; phylum Pseudomonadota; class Alphaproteobacteria; order Rickettsiales; family Rickettsiaceae; genus Rickettsia; species Rickettsia honei. The sequence goes on from NZ_AJTT01000005.1 coordinate 83,939, forward strand.
AAGGAAAAAAAGGTAAAATATTAAAAGTTTTCCCGGAGGACAGTAAAGTAATTGTTTCTGGAGTAAATGTAGTAAAAAAGCATACTAAATCTAATCAAATGAGTGAAGGCGGGATAATAACTAAAGAATTACCTATACATATCTCAAATATTGCACACATCGATCCAAAAACCGGTAACCCTACCAAGGTAGCTTTTAAATTCTTAGAAGACGGTTCTAAGGTTAGAGTAGCAAAGAAATCAGGGGAAATTATTGGTAAGGAAGGTAAATAATGTTAAGATTTAAAGAATTATATCAGCAAAAAATTATTGAAAACTTACAAAAAAAATTTTCTTATAAAAATAAACACGAAATACCGCAAATTCAGAAAATTGTGATAAATATGGGAGTAGGGGAAGCAACAGCCGATTCCAAAGTAATTAATAATGCAGTAAATGATCTTACTTTGATTTCCGGTCAGAAGCCGGTTGTAACGTTAGCAAGAAAATCTATTGCAACTTTTAAGTTACGCGAAAATATGAAAATAGGTTGCAAGGTTACATTACGTAAAGATAGAATGTATGATTTTTTAGAGAGGTTAGTAATTGTTGCATTACCCCGTGTTAAGGAATTTCGCGGTTTTTCTTATAAAAGTTTTGATGGTAAAGGGAATTTTACTTTTGGATTAAAAGAGCAGATAGTTTTTCCTGAAATTAATTACGATAAAATCGATACAATAAGAGGTATGGATATTACAATCGTTACATCTGCTAAAACAGATCAAGAAAGTAAATTTTTGTTATCAGGGTTTAATTTACCTTTTTATAATTAATTTTTAGGATATATATAATGGCAAAAGTAAGTTCTATAAAAAAGAACGAAAGTAGGAAAAAAAAATCACAAAGTTTACATAATAAACGTTTAGCACTAAAAAGTAAAATTTATGATAAAAATATTTCATTAGAAGAGCGTTTTTCTTTGGTAATGTCACTTGCACAATTACCTAGAAATTCATCATCTACTAGAATAAGAAATAGATGTGAGCTTACAGGTAGACCAAGAGGTGTTACAAGAAAGTTTGGTATATCGAGGAATAAGCTTAGAGAATTAATAGGCAGAGGCTTAGTTCCCGGTGTAGTTAAGTCAAGTTGGTAAAAGTCGATAGGTAAATCATATGTCAATGACGGATAATGTAGCAGATATGTTAACTAGAATTAGAAATGCTTATAAAAGCAAATTGATAAATGTTTCTTTTCCTAGTTCTAAAATTAAAACTTCAATTTTAGATGTTTTGCAAAAAGAAGGTTATATAAAAGATTATATAACTACTCAAAAAAATAATATTAGTTATACTGAGGTAGCTTTAAAATATTCTGTTAATGGCGATGCTTCTATATGCGAAATTCATAGAGTATCAAAGCCTGGAAAAAGAGTATATTCTGCTATTAAAGATTTGAAAGGATATTATAATAATATGGGTATATATATTCTTTCTACTCCTTACGGTGTTATGTCTGATAGAGAAGCTCATATTAAAAATGTCGGCGGCGAAGTAATTTGTAAAGTATTTTAAGGTAAAAAATGTCACGTGTTGGAAAATTGCCAATTACTATACCTGAAGGTGTGAAAATTGGTTTAAATGATTTAGAAGTAAAAATATCCGGCCCTAAAGGCGAATTATCAAAAACTTTTAAAGGTAATATAGCAATTTCATTGGCAGAAAATAAGCTTTTAGTAAAACCTTTAGCCGCAAATAAAAATGCACGTGCTATGTGGGGTACTGCAAGAAGCATAATATCAAATATGGTTACCGGCGTTAAAGAAGGTTTTAAGCTTAAGCTCGAAATTAATGGAGTCGGTTACAGGGCGATGGTAAAAGGTAAATATTTAAATTTAATGCTTGCTAAAAGCCATAATACAAAAATTGAAATACCTTCAGATATTAAAATAGAGATGCCTAAGCAAAATATTATTATTCTTGAGGGAACAGATAAAGAAAAATTAGGACAATTTGCTTCAATTATTATAAAACAGAGACCACCTGAGCCTTATAAAGGAAAAGGAATTAAATTTGAAAATCAATTTATACCGCGTAAAGAAGGTAAGAAAAATTAAATTTAAGAGTTAAATATGCGTAGTGCTAAGCTAAAATTTGAAAAAAGAAGAAGTAGAATAAGACATAAAATATCTAAAACATCTAATAGAGTTAGATTATCAATATTTAAGTCAGGTAGACATATATATGCACAAATTATTGATGATTCTAAGTCTATAACGATTGCTGCTGCTTCAACTTTAGATGAGAAAATAAAAAAATTAAAAAAATCTCATTGTAATATTGAAAATGCTATCAAAGTAGGCGAAGAAATAGCAAAAAAAGCTGATTCTGCAGGGATAAAAGACGTAGTGTTTGATAGAGGCGGATATAAGTATCACGGTGTTGTAAAAGCTCTAGCTGATGCAGCTAGAGAGAAAATAAAATTTTAGGTTATAAGGTTGTAGTAATGTCTAAAGTTAAAAAAAATGACGAGACTTTAAGTGAAGTTTTAGTTGATGTAAATAGAGTTACAAAAGTAGTAAAAGGCGGTAGAAGCTTTGCTTTTTCTGCTTATGTAGTGGTCGGTGATAAAGCCGGCAGAGTCGGAGCGGGACACGGAAAAGCTAAAGAAGTAAATGAAGCTCGAGGAAAGGCAAAACAAGCCGCTAAAAAGAGAATGATGAAAGTACCGTTATATCAAAATAGGACTATTCACCATGACGTTGTCGGTAAAAGTGGAGCTGCTAAAGTGATTTTAAGAAGAGCTAAAGCAGGTACAGGCGTTATAGCCGGAGGATCTATGAGAGCAATTTTTGACTCTTTAGGCGTTCATGATATTGTTACTAAATCAATAGGTTCAACGAATGTTTACGCAATGATTTCTGCAACATTTGATGCATTAAATAAACTTGCATCACCAAAATCTATTGCTATGAGAAGAGATAAAAAAGTAAATGAAATATCTGTAAAATCTGCTGACATTCAAGTTAATGGATAATGTTGCATAAGTAAGGTGAAGTTATGAATAATAAGATCAATAATATAAAAATTACTCAAGTTCAAAGTGCTATAGGTCGTAAGTATGATCAAAGGTTGATATTAGTTGGGCTTGGTTTAAACAAAATTAATAAGAGCGTTATTCTTGCAAATACTAATTCAATCAAAGGGATGGTTAAAAAAGTAAAGCATTTGTTAAAAATAGAAAATATGTAATTAGAGTTTTTAAATGAAATTAAATGAATTATATAATAATATAGGTGCTAAAAAAAATAAGAAAAGAATAGCACGCGGTATTGGTAGTGGTAAAGGAAAAACCGGCGGTAGAGGAATTAAAGGTCAAAAATCTAGATCCGGCGTTGCAATAAAAGGTTTTGAAGGTGGTCAAACACCTATGATCAAAAGACTACCTAAAAGAGGGTTTAATTGTATTTCAACTAAAAAATACAATATAATAAATATTTATAATATTGAAGAAGCATTAGCCGATGGGCGTTTAAGTGCTGATGATAATATTACGAAAGAAAAATTGGTAGAAGCCAGAGTAGTTAATAATAAAAATAATAAGAAATTAGTGAAATTATTATCTATTTGTAGTGATGATTTCGCTGCTCCTCTATCATTAAAATTAGATGCTTATTCTTCTAAAGCTAAGGATTTAATCGAGAAAGCAGGTGGAAAATTATTATAGTATATGGGGCAGAATTTTTCTAAAAAATCCGGTAATGATTTAGTTAGTCGCATTGTTTTTACTATTCTCATTCTTATAGTATGTAGATTTGGGTCTTTTATACCTATACCTGGTATAGATTCAATTGCTTTAAGTAGTGTGGCTGCAAAGAATCAATCCGGAATACTCGGAATGTTTAATATGCTATCCGGAGGATCGCTAGGTAGAATGTCCATTTTTGCTTTAGCAATTATGCCGTATATTACTGCCTCAATTATTATCCAATTAATGTCAGTTGCATATAAACCTTTGGAAAATTTAAAAAAAGAAGGGGAAGTCGGTAAAAGAAAAGTAAATCAGCTATCGAGATATTTAACGGTTCTGCTTGCTTCTTTTCAGGCTTATGGAGTTGCTATAAGTTTAGAGTCGATTGTAACAAATACTGGTCCTGTAGTAATCCTAGCGGGTTTTTTCTTTAGAGTTACAACCGTAATTACTTTAGTTGTAGGCACGATGCTATTAATGTGGTTAGGAGAACAAATTACACAACGCGGAATAGGTAATGGTACGTCTTTAATTATATTTATAGGTATAATTTCAGGAGTACCTAGTGCTATTATTAGTATGTTTGAATTATCAAGAAAAGGAGCATTATCGCCTTTAATAGCGATAGCTGTTTGTATTGGAGTAGTTGTATTAATAGCTATAATTATATTTTTTGAAAGAGCCCAAAGAAAATTATTGGTGCAGTATCCTAAAAGACAAGTAGGAAATAAAATTTATGGAGGCGAAGCAACCCATATGCCTCTCAAGTTAAATACTTCTGGTGTAATACCTCCAATATTTGCTAGTTCAATTTTACTATTTCCTGCTACGCTTGCTAATTTTTCTAATAGTAATTCAGAAGCTATGGGCATGCTTACTTATTACTTAGGGCATGGAAAACCTGTATATATTTTATTATATGTAGCATTAATTATGTTTTTTAGTTTTTTTTATACTGCAATAGTATTTAATTCTGAAGAAACTGCTAATAATTTAAGAAAATACGGTGCTTATATTCCAGGTAAAAGACCAGGAAAAAATACGTCTGATTATTTTGATTATATACTTACAAGGCTTACGGTTATAGGTGGGATATATTTAAGTGTAATATGTGTAATTCCGGAGCTATTAATGAATAAATATGTAATCTCTCTTTCTTTAGGAGGTACGAGTTTTTTAATTGTAGTGAACGTGGTACTTGATACTATGACTCAGATTCAAACTTACTTATTTAGTAGTAAGTATGAAGGTTTAATGAAGAAAGTAAAATTAAAAAATTAAAAATGAGCTTAAATAGTGATAGTAATTTTTTTAGGTCCTCCAGGAGCGGGAAAGGGCACACAAGGAAAAAAGATAGCTAAAAAAATTGATTTACCACATATAGCAATCGGTGATATATTTAGAACAATTATTAAAACATCAACTAGTGAAGCAGAGTTAATTAATAATTATGTTAAGCAAGGGGAGCTTATCCCTAATGAAATAGTTAATCAAGTAATCAAAAATTTTTTATTATCCTCTGAATATAAAAACGGCTACATATTAGATGGATATCCGCGTAATTTAGAACAAGCGAAATTTTTTGAATCATTTATTAAAGAAAAAATTAAAATAATATATTTTGATGTTTCAGATGAATTATTAATTAAAAGAATTTTAGGAAGATATAGTTGTAAAAATTGCGGTAAAATATATAATAGGTACTTCTTGCAGCCTAAAACTGATAATGTATGTGATGTTTGCGGTTCAAGTACATTTGATTATAGAAAAGACGATAATGAAGAAGTAATAAAAAAAAGAATTGAAGTATATAAAACAGAAACATATCCGTTAATAGATTATTATAAAAATAGTGGTAATTTTTATATAGTTAATGGAAGTAAAAATGAACAAGAAATAGAAATTGATATACAGAAAATACTAAAAATAAATTGACTTTATCAAAGATTTTTATATTATTTTTTAGTTACCAGTAAAATTTTGGAGATTATTTGTGGCAAGAATTGCAAGTGTTAATATTCCTGATAATAAACGTTTAGTTGTGAGTTTAACTTACATTTATGGTCTTGGGCCTACTATGGCAGCAGAGATCTGTAATAAAGCAAAAATATCGAAAGATAAAAAAGTGAAAGAACTGACAGATCAAGAGTTAATAGGCTTACGTAATATTATTGAAAGTGAGTATAAAGTTGAGGGTGATTTAAGACGAGAAATTACGCTTAATATTAAGAAAAAGAAAGATATAAGATGTTATCAAGGACTTAGACATATACGTAAGTTGCCGGTGAGAGGACAGAACACGCATTCTAATGCTCGAACTAGAAAAGGTAAAGCTATTGCGATAGCCGGAAAGAAAAAAGCTGTAAAATAATAGTTTAAGTATAGAGTATAAATAATGAATCAGACGGTTAAAGTTAAGAAAAAGAAAAAAACTATCACTCTTGGTGTTGTGCATATCCGGGCATCATTTAATAATACTATAGTAACATTTACTGATATCCAAGGTAATACTATTTCTTCTGCATCGGCAGGAGGTAATGGGTTTAAAGGGGCAAGAAAAGCAACACCTTATGCAGCTCAAGTAACAATTGATAGAGCATCGGAAAAAGCAAAAGAATATGGTCTAAAAACTATTTCTATTAGGATTGGAGGACCGGGGGCTCAGCGTGAATCAGCAATGAGAGCTTTATTCGGACAAAATTTTGTGGTTACATCAATTTTAGATGTATCGTCAATTGCTCATAATGGAGTAAGACCGCCAAAAAGAAGAAGAGTATAAGAGAATCATAGGTATTAAATGTTATCGTTAAGTAAAAATTGGAATACTTTAATAAAGCCGAATAAAGTCGCTTATGAAAATTTTCCAGAAACCAATAATAAAGCTAAAATTGTAGTTGAACCTTTAGAAAGAGGTTTTGGTTTAACACTCGGTAATGCTATGAGAAGAGTATTACTTTCTTCTTTACAAGGAGCAGCTATCACGTCTATAAAGATCCCTGCTATAGAACATGAATTTTCTTCTATACCCGGTGTAAAAGAAGATGTATCGGAAGTGATTTTAAACATTAAAGGTATTGAAGTAAAAATGCATGTTGCAGAAAAACGTATCATAAAATTAAAAGCAACAGGACCTTGTGTTGTAACGGCCGGTATGATTGAAACAGGTCATGATGTAGAAATACTGAATCCGGATCATGTAATTTGTGATCTAGCTAAGGACAAGCAGCTTGAAATGGAATTAACTTGCAAGGTTGGTAAAGGATATGTACTTAGCACAAATAGTTATGAGGATAATTTACCTATTGGTGAAATAGCTATAGATGCTTTATTTAATCCGGTAAAGAGTGTTACTTATAAGGTAGAAAATACTAGGGTAGGTCAGGTTACCGATTATGATAAATTAATTATGTTTGTAGAAACTAATGGTGATGTATTACCTGAAATGGCTGTAGGTTTAGCTGCACGTATTTTACAGGAGCAATTACAATTATTTATTTCTTTTGAAGAACAGGAAGAAGATAAGCAAGTTAAAACTGATGCTTTACCATTTTCACCTTATTTACTTAAGAGAGTTGATGAATTGGAATTATCGGTTAGATCGGCAAATTGTTTGAAAAATGATAATATAATATATATAGGGGATCTAGTAAAAAGAACGGAATCCGATATGCTAAGAACTCCAAATTTCGGTAGAAAATCTTTAAATGAGATTAAAGAAATATTGGCAAAATTTAATTTAAGATTCGGTATGGATGTACCGGATTGGCCACCGGAAAATATTCAGGAATTATCTAAACGTTATGAAGATTCTTATAATTAAGGACTAAAAAATGCGACATAAAATTAAAGGTAGAAAGTTAAATGTAACAAGTAGTCATCGGCAAGCAATGCTCGCTAATATGGCTGTAGCACTTGTAACCCATGAACAAATTAAAACTACTTTACCAAAAGCTAAGGAATTAAGACCTTATATTGAAACTCTAATTACTAAAGCTAAAAAAGCTGATTTAATGGTAAGAAGAAGCGTTTTATCAAAAATAAAAGATAAAACAGCAGTAGAAAAGCTTATAAATATTTTAGGTACCAGGTATAAAGATAGACCTGGCGGTTATACTAGAATAATAAAAGCCGGATTCCGTTATGGTGATTTAGCACCGATAGCATATATTGAATTTGTAGATAGAGATATTAATGCTAAAGGAAATATACAGCAAGATGCTAATGAAGAAATTAAAAATTAAAATATAAGGGACTCGGTGATGGCTAATCATTCTTCAGCAAAAAAAGCTGCTAGACAAACAGTAAAAAGAACTCTAATCAATAAAAAACGATCTAGTGCAATAAAAACTTTTATAAAGAAAGTTGTACATGAAATCAGTCTTGGTAATAAAGAAAATGCTAACATAGCTTTATCTGTTGCTCAGTCTAAGATAATGCAAGGTGTGAAAAAAAATATAATTAAATTAAATACCGCCTCAAGAAAAATCCGCAGATTATCAAGGCAAATAAAAAGTTTGAAAGTAAATAACACTTTATAGTAATTTAAAAGCAAAAACTAATAAAATTTTGCTAAATTATTTATATACTTCTTATGAATTATAAATGATGTTATTTTACTAATTAATAAAAAATATGGGCGATTAGCTCAGCTGGTAGAGTATCTCGTTTACACCGAGAGTGTCGGCGGTTCGAGTCCGTCATCGCCCACCAATCAAAAGTTTTTAGTATTTCAACGATCAAACAATGAATGAAGCTTAAACTCAAGTTTTTCAGTTTTAAATGTTACAATAGTTAAACCTATCAAGAAAAACAGTATCTTTGTGAAATGGCATTTCTAACTAAGTATATATTAGTTAATAATTTAATGCCATTGCTCGAAAATTACAAAGTAATTGACGAAATAATCCAGTACAAAAATACTAAATTTTAGCATTTTTTAGTACTTTTTCTAAATTCCCGGGTTCTTTATTATATGGGTGGAATCAATCTGTGTAATAATGCTATATCGTGGTCAACAAGCCATGGTATGACACTGAATAAATTTCCTGATACATACGAGTTTTTAGAATCTTTCATATACAGCATAATTCATAAAGCTTGATACAAGCGAATTTTGTACTATCGCCTTTGCTCACATATTAATATACGCCTAGCTCGCTCGCCTTGAAATTTATCTTGTCGGAACCTTTCTGAATTCTACTGTAATTCTTTTCCGCATTATTTATTACTTTTGCCGTTATTTTTACTAGATTTTAAAAAAAAATAGCAAAGTATAAATTGTACGAGGAAGTGGAAGTTAAAGCAACTAATAAAGTAAAATGATAGTTGTTTAAATACAATGTAACCAAAAGCTATTAATCTATTTAAAGTTAAAAAATTATTTATTATTACAATTTTAACTTAATAAAAAATAACTTTTATGGAAGATATAGGCTCTGGGAAAAAAGTTTGAAATATACGTTTACGCTAAAAAATTACTTGATAAACTCGAAAATTTACACACTAAAGTACAAAATCCTATTGATATAGAGGAGGTTAAAAAAGGCATTTACTACGCTCGTAAATATCACGGTTCTCAAATATGTCAATCAGGTGATCCTTAGTACTCCCATCCGATTGAGGTGACGATTATGATTGCAGAGTTTGTAGCTGAAGAAGTTCCTAAGCTTTTTACGACCATAATGCTACAAGCTGTGTTACTTCATGATACTATTGAGGATACAGAATTAACTGAAGAAATGATTAACGGCATTTTTGGAGCACAGGAGGTAGCAAAACATGTAGAAGACCTAACTAGAATTAAACCTTATGGGAAAATTACTGCTGACGAAAGCTTAAATCTACTAATTAAACAGCAAAGATATAATACGGCACTTATAAAACTTTTTGATAGAGTCCATAATATACAGACTTTAGGAGCTAAATCACCTGAGAAAGCTAAAAAAATTATTGAAGAGACTTTAATAAATTTTGTAACTATAGCTGTATACTTTAAAATTCCAGTAATAAAAGAAGGGCTCTTATTTTTATGCTATCAGTATCTATATCCTAAAGATTATCAGCTGGAACGGTCACTAACGAAGTTTGAGGATAACTTTCAACCACTTTATCCAGCTTTTCAAAATTATAATATTCCCCACGTAAAACCTATACTTACTGGAATTAATATAAACAATACTCCCCAATTATCAAAATATTTAACTAAAAAAACTAGTCCAAAAGAGGTAATAATATGCATTAAGGCTTGTGATAAAGCAAATAACCAAAATATTAATAACTTAAATTTTATAAGAATTAATGGATATATTTTATGGCATAGATAAGTTAATATTATATATGAACCTAAATTTACTATTGAGACAATAAAATTATTATGTATGATCTGTTCACTGGTGTAACCAAAGGTATTTTTTAATATATTACTACAATGTGAGTAGGTAAAATAAAATGATACCAGGCCATGCAAAATTCAATTAAAAAATAAGCCAAACAGGTTTTTTTATTGACCTTTTCTTGTAGCAGAAAATGTTTTTTTAATTTTTTAATATTTATATCTCCTTTTTCAATAGCATCAGCTAAGCTTTCTTGAAGTTGGTGTTTTGCATCTGCAAATACAGGAGTTTCCTATAAAGTAGTTCGTGCAGTTAGTCCAATCACGGCAATAACTTCTCCCATCCAAAAGGCTATACGCCAACTAAAACTATAGCTGGTAACTATAGATGCTATACTGAGTGCTGCAACGCCTCCTACAGTAGATGCTGTGACAATCATAGCCACGCTTGAATATTGAGTAGGAGGTTTTGTGATTTCGGTTAAGTAAATTTGAGCCCCCATAATCTCGCCCATTGATTAGATCCCTTGAGCAACTCTACATAATGTTATAACTATAGTAGCAGCTATACCTATTTCTGAGTAAGGAGCAAGAGTCGCTGTAATAGTAATTGCCATAATAGCTGTGGTGATAATAGCAGTTGCTTTTCTGCCTATATTGTCACCACTCCAACCAAATATTATACCCCTACCGGTCTGAAAGTAGAACAAAACGCAAAAGCATTAAGAAGTGAATTAACAAAAGGATCATACTTAGGAAAAAATAAATCATTTAAAAGTATTACCATATGCACGTAAAGCATTAGGTCAAAATACTCAAGAAATATACCAATAGATAAATAGTCCTATTGCTTCTTTTTGCTTATGTGTTAAGCTTCTTTGTTCTTTCTCATAGCCGAGTATAATTTCTTTACAAAAGTTAAATTGTAAAGAAATTATACTGTTTTATATAAAAGTCAATAGGAAATTTTGCTAAGAAGTCTATTGATGATTTCCTATTTTACCTTATTAACCCTAAATCTTTTTTTCAATTCTTTTTATATAATTATTTGGCGTACCTGTATTTTTATTAGAAATAGTATTATTAATTAATTGTTTCCCAATTCTATTTACTATATTTTCTGTGCCGCTTAGTTCTAATTTCTTTTTTTACTGTATCGTTTTGTATTCCTTATGATCGTTAGTATTTGTATTTTCAACTGTTTTTGTTAACACGCTTTTATGCGTAGTTATTTGTTTCGGTTGTTTATAAAAAGGACTATGTGCCCTATCTATATCTTTTATATCTACTATTATATTTTGTGATGTTATTTCTTCACTAAGCTGATTAAATCGCTGTTGTTTTTCTTGATCGGTAAATCTAAAGTAATTCTTATCTTGTAGTAATGCGTTTAATGCTACAGTTTGAATAGTGTGTTTATATCCTATCTCTGCTAATGCTTGTATATTTTTATAATTACCTATATCTGCTTTTTGTGTTTCTTGATTAATATTATGGTTTAGCTCCTTAATTAACTTTATCCTATCTTGGATCTGATTGACCGAATCTTTAGAACCTTTTAATGATTGTAATCCTATATTTATTGATGAAATTATTTGTGCTACATTATTACCGACTATTCTAGTGAGTGTGGCATATTTATTTTCTTCTTTTATAGGTCTTGCCATTCTATTCGCTCCATTTGTATGCCTTTAATCTGTTTTAGGGTGCATTATAGATAATTATTAAAATTTGTTAATAGTTATCTATAATTAAATTACTTAAAATGCAAATTTAAGGTAAATCTTTATCATGAATTAGTGTTAATAGCAAAGAGAGATAAATAATAACATAAACTAACTAAAAGTGATTGTATTATTAAAAAATTCATATATTAATTAAAATACAAAGTTATTTATTAATCATTATGTCAAATACACCTAAGTTAGAAAATCACTATAATAAATTGTTACAAGATATTATGCTTAAAACATTAGAGCAGAATCAAATTGTAGAAACCTATTTAATACAAGAAGATTTTAGTAGTACTTTAGATGAGCTGCAAAAAATAAACGCAAAGCTTGAATAATATTGTAAGGTTTTTGCTCTGCTTGAAAGAATTAAAACCGAATTAGCTGAAGAAGATAAAGTATATAACTAATTTATATAAAAGGTGCAAGCCGCATTTCGCCTTTTATATTCAATAATAATTTCCTGCTTCAACTTCTAGCTTTTTAAAAGGTGATATACCGAGTCTATACCCTATAATAATAGGAATTACTATTATCAACAATCCTAAATTATTAAAACGTTCTGTTAAATAAACAAGCCCAAAAGAACTAATTACATACATAGCGGCTCTTGAATAAGCATATATAAAGCTAGCATAGGTAAATCATTTTAAAATCGGAAAACTTTTATAAAATATTGGAATTGCCGGGGATTCACTTGGAGAAAAAGTCACTACAATTAGTGGAATTAAGAGAATTTGCTAACCTTGCGTTATATTATCTAATATTAATGGACTAGAATAGAAGAAAAGTTAAAAATATTACTAATTGCATTTATAGCATAAACACGTAAGTGCTAGTGCTACAAAAAATTCTACTATAGCAATTTGTATTAAAAAATAATAAATTGCAGTCTTCTTATTAACTTTTTCCTGCCATACAGGATTATTTTTTATCTTTGCTACATCAATTATATTACTATCTTTTATCGTTTCTTGTATTCTACGCTTAGCATCAACAAAATCCGGTGTTTCTTGCAAAGTAGTCCTAGCAGCACTACCTATTAATGCAATTCCTGCACCTACCCAAAATGCGATACGCTAATTAAAGTCATAGGATGTAACTAAGGTTTCTACGCCAAGGGCCACAGTTAATCCTAAGCTAGCACACACCCCTACAAATGCTACGGCAGGAAAGCGTTTAGGAACTCCAACAGATTCCGTTAAATATAATTCTGCTCCTACTCTTGCTCCCATGGATGACATACCTTGCACTATACGGCATATTGTTACTATACAGGCGGCAACTAGCACCTACTTGGGCATAAGTAGGAAGATTAACCATAACGATGCAAGAAAATGACATTAAAATAGTGGTAATAATAACTGTGGATTCTCGACCTATATTATCAGCCAAATAATAAACTCCTAAGGGTATAAAAATAAAAGTAGAACAAAAAGAAAAAACTGCAAGAAGTCGATTAACGTGAGTATCATATTGCGGAAAGAAAAGCTCATCAATTAGTACTGCCATATGAACATATAACATAAGATCAAAATATTCTCAAAAAGTACCTATAGATAGTAAGCCTATGCCTATAGCCCGTTTTTGTTCTCTGTTTAAACTTTTTTTTCGTATCCCAACACAATTTTTGCTAAAAAGTTAATTTATAGAAAGGTTATATTGAGAAGATTTCAAGTCAAGTGAGAAGATTTCAAGTCAAGGCAAAAGTTACAATGTTTTATGATTATACTTATTTAAAACTTCTTTGACTAATGAAGTTGTTATTTTTCTTTTGGAAATTAAAGCAAAATAGTTAATATTGTCTAATATTTCTATAATTTTCGAATATTCCCTAGGCAAATTTACTAAAAGAAAATCTATTATTTGTCGGGATATTGTTACCGAAGAAATAGCAAAATGCTTAAATATTAGAATTTTGATTAATTCATCGTCAGGTGAGTTTAATAGAATACTAAGTACTGATTTAATACGTGAAGATAAATCGGGTAAAGTAAAATTTCTGCTTTTATCAGATGCGGTAAGTAAAAGATATTTTTGTTTTTCGTTAATAATATTAAATATATGAAGTAATGTCGGCTCTTGCCAGTTTTCAATATCTTCAATGATGAAAGCATTATATTTTTCTGAAATTTCTTCATTAAAAAAAATATCTTTAATAATATATGCATTGCTTAAATTTTGCCATATTTTGGTTAAATAAGTTTTGCCTGACGAAGAAGGTCCTTTAATTAATAAAGTAAATTTATAAGGGTTAACGCCAAAGCCGTACTGCCAATTTTTTATAATATTATAAGCTTGATCGTTAGAACTAGAAACAATAAATTCATCAGGATGATATTTACTAGAAGTAGTAAAACGAAATATATATTGCTGCACTGTTATAAGAATTTTTTAGTCGTCTATTCGGTAGAATTTGCTAGATTTATAAAATTTAATTAGATTCAAAAGTAAAATTTTTGTAATCCCTGCAATCGGTATAGCAAAAAATATTCCAATAATTCCAAATAAACTGCCGCAGGCAAAAATTGAGAATATAATCCAAAGAGGATGCAACCCTATTTTATCACCGATAATTTTAGGGGTGAAAATATAAGACTCGCAAATATTTCCAACTAGATAAATTATCATTATATATAGTAATTTAGTAGTTACACCAAAAGTTAAATAGCCGATAATTAGAGTTAAAAGAAACGATATAAAAGTACCAAGGAAAGGAATAATAACTAAAAATCCTGTTAAAATGCCAAGTAAAAGAGCGAGATCAATACCTATTACGGTAAATGCAATACTATAATAAGTAGATAATAATAAGCAAATATTTAGCTGTCCTCTTATGTAAGCAGATAACAGATTATTAATTGCCGATAATATTTCAAGGATTTTCGGTCGGGTTTTTATAGGTAATAATGATTTCATGTTTGCAATAATTTTAGCCCAATCACGTAGGAAATAGAATAATATTATAGGTATAAGTAAAAATAAAATAAATATGTTAATAGTTATAATAGTATAACGCCAAAAATTATTAGCAATACTGCCAAGTATAGTAAATATACTATTTATAAAATTGCTTAAAGAATTCTTGATTTTATCGGCAATATCAGGTTCTATCGAATAAATTTTTACCATTATAGGCGGTAATATTTCTGTCTGTAAATAATTGTTATATTTTGGAATATTATTTATAAAAGTAAAAATTTGTCCATAAATTATCGGCACTAAAATAGTTAAGCTTAAGAAAAATATGCTCAAAAATATCAGATAAATTATGCTTGATGCAAATTTATTTGATATTTTAAATTTTGATGCGATAAAACCTATAGCAGGTTGTAGTAAGTAAGATATTATAAATGCGATAAAAAATGGTTTTACTGCGTCTGAAATTAGCATAAAACCGCTGATAAAAAGCCCTAAAAAAACTAGCCAAAATATAACGGTTCTATTCATTATTATTTTCCTCATTTTCTATACGAAGATCAACTCTAGGAGTTCACAAGGCGAAGATCACAGCGTATACTTAATACGTGAGAATTGAAGCTCTTGTAAAACGATGACGCCAATTTTTGAAGTTGAACGAGTATTAAGGTTTTTTAACTACTTGTACGGTAGCAGGACGAAGTAGTCTATCTCTAATTTTATATCCTGATTGCATTAAAGTAATAATACTATTCGGTGCATGATCAGGATGTTCTATCTGTGCAATTGCATTATGTAAATTATAGTCGAACATTGATCCTATTTCCGGCTTTATTTCTTCAATATGATGTTTATGAAAGACTTTGTCTAGCTCGTCTTTAGTCATCTGAACGCCTGCAATAATATTTGTGACTTCTACATCAGAATTTGCCGGTTTATGTGCTAATGCTCTTGAAAGATTATCACTAACATTTAGTAGTTCTTTAGCAAATGTAGCAATTGCATAATCTTTTGCTTCGTCACGTGCTTTTTCTAAACGCTTTCTTGTATTGTCTATTTCAGCAGTAGTTCTTATTAACTTATCTTTTAGCTCTTCAATCTCGGCTTTTAACGCTGTTATCTCCGGATTTGCTGTTTCAACTATCTCTTCAGCAATATCATTTATTGTTTGTTCATTATTTTCTATATTATCGTCTATCATATTCTTTACTTTATATTTATGTTCTTTTTTAAGATATATATAGATATAATAAAAATTTTTTCAATGGTATACTCGTTTAATTTGAAAAATTGGCGTTGTTGTTTCGTATTTTTTTATCCTCACGTACTAGTATGTATGCTGCAAAAAATATGAAACGCCTTACTCTTTTCCAAATTAAACTTTACTATTTATTTTTACTTATGGAGTACAAATTGTATTATGAGACAGTCAGGAAGAAAAAGCAACCAATTACGTCCTATTTCATTAGAATTATCCCCGCTTATTAATGCGGAAGGTTCATGTCTTATTAAAATCGGTAATACACATGTCATGTGTAGTGCTACTTGTGAAACTACCGTACCGCCATTCTTGAGGGGACAAAATCAAGGCTGGATTACTGCCGAGTACGGTATGCTTCCCGGTTCTACATCACAGCGTATTAAAAGAGAAGCGGCACTTGGGAAACAAGGCGGAAGAACGCAAGAGATACAGCGTTTAATAGGTAGGGCGATGCGATGTGTAATTGACGTGAGGAAACTCGGCGAGAGGCAAATTATCATAGATTGTGATGTTATTAATGCTGACGGCGGTACTAGAACTGCAGCAATAACAGGGAGCTACGTAGCATTGCACCTAGCTATTAGGTCCTTGATGAAAAAGAGAGTTTTAAAGGTGAACCCGTTAATTAGTCAAATTGCAGCTATTTCTTGCGGTATATATAAAGGTGAAGCGATACTAGATTTGGATTATTTAGAAGATAGTGATGCAGACGTGGATAGTAATTTTGTGTTTGCAGGTAACGGTAATTTAATCGAAGTACAAGGCACGGCAGAGAAAAATCCTTTTTCCGAAGATCAGTTTTTAGCAATGTTAAAACTTGCTAAAGGCGGAGCTGCGGAATTATTTAAACTACAAAATCAGGTACTGCTTGGGTCTTAGAAAGTTGCTAAGTGGATCAGTGTTCCCGTCATTGCAAAAAATGCTAATTTATAGCATTTTTTTATTATTGCTCTGGATTGCCGCATCGCTTTGCTCCTCGCAATGACGGTGCATGTATCCACGCAACCAATCTTCCACGAGAAGAACGTATTTATTAAGCGTATGGATTATCATCAAAAGCAATATGTTCACCTGATAATATAATTATCTTATCTCGATTGGTATTATTTATAAATACCTTATGATTAAGATCTGTTACTTTAACACTACTATGTGGTCCTAAGATTAATTCCGCAACATTGCCTAGGCTTTCAAACGTAACACGCTGATTAGCTCCAATTGTTATTTTATTGGGGGATATATTAATATTTGCTGTTCTACTTTCTTCGGTAAAAGTAATAGTTCTATATTTTGGATCGTTCATATTTTCCTCTTTGAATGAATTTTAAGTTATAAAATCATTACTACAATAGGCCATACACTACTTCAATTAAAAATTTTTTAACCCAGCTCTTTACTCAATTTATAATTGCTATTATAGTGTATTTTTTAAATTTAAGCGGCTATGGTATTAAGATTATATTATTGTCTATTATGCCTTATTAGTAGAATTATCCTCTGATCAATATGCGCAATTTGTAAGTAGTACTGTAGTACGGTATTACCGATAATCAAAATATTTGAGTACATTTTTTGTACAAAGAAGATAAATTTTTGAATAAAAAAACATAAGCACGGATGCTTCTATTTACTATAAATTGAAGCTATTTGAAGATAAAGATTTTGTTATTGCGGCTCAGCCTAAAATTTTAATGAGTAAGAGTAAAAAACTTAAAGAAGATTTTTTAGGCGAGATATCTTTACTAATGGGAATGTCTCAAAATATCCGTCCTGTTATTATTTTTAATCAAAATATATTTAGCTTTGGACATTCAATTAATATTGGTTCTAAGAAGATGTATTATAATTTTTCTACTTGTGAAGGGATTAAATTTAAAAACGGCATAATGCTTACAAGTTTTACAAAATACCATACTCAGCAAAATTACGGCTATGTATATGATAGTCCAGTTTATGAGCAGTTAGGAATTGCAAAGATAATTAATTTTGGTAAAGAGAATAGAAACTTGTTAACTGCTCAAATCGGTCATTTTTGGGATCGCAGTCTTTCAAATTAAGAAATATAAAATATCAGGTATAAATTTTTCAGCATGGTTAGATGTATAAATGAAGATATAATATTACAGATAATCAGAGATAAAAACTTATTAGGTAAAAAACAAGCTACTAATTTAAAAGCTATGATCGAAGAAGCAATTATCGATAATGAGATAATGATTGATATATTATATGAAAATAGAATATTGCTGCTAATAAGCAATATTTCTTATATTAAAATTTATAATTATTCTTATATACAAGCCTATGTAGTGAATGGTTATTGTATATGTGACGATGTTCATGGTAATACAATAACTGCTATAAATGATCTAAAAATATTGTTTAGTAATAATAATATTTTTAGATCCATAATGCTGATCAAGAAATATTATTTTTATAAATTATTAGAAAAAAATTTCGCCTATTTAACTAGTATCAAAGCAAAATATGCTCTTGAATTTAAAGTCGGACCTATTATTGAATATTAATTATACCAATAAAATAATAATATTTTTCGTCGTGTTTATAGCCACATTGATTTATCTGCCGGTTTTATTTCATGTTGCTAATAATATAAGCTATTGTTTGCAAAATATTTTAAAATCTCTGTTATGTATAAGGGTAGTAAGAGAATCGCCTTCGGTAAGGGTTGCATGGATTGAAAAGCGTATTCAGTGTCATACCGTGGTTTGACCACGGTATCCAGAAAATAATTAAAAATACTACTAATATTAGTATTTTTAACTGGATCCCGCGATCAAGTCGCGGGATGACAGAGGTGGAATCGCTTCACAAAACAAGTAGTACTAAAAATCATTCGGTGGAATCACAAATTTTTCAAAATGAGGAGAAAGCTTTACCGGTTTATACAGTTTTAGTACCGTTATATAAATAAGTAAGTTAAGGTCAATAATTAAAAATATTTCATTAATTAATTATCCAAAAGATAAGCTAGGCGTTAAAATTATTATCGAAGATGACGATTATCTAATGATTAAAGAAATAGTGTTATATAATTTACCGTCTTATTTTCATGTTATATCTGTTCCGAAAAGTCTACCAAGCACTAAAAGCCGAAAGCCCTTAATTGTGCTCTAGAATATTCACGTGGCGAGTATCTAGTAGTATATGATGCTGAAGATAAACCTGAACAGCTACTTAAAGCTCTAGCAATGTTTAAAAACTTACCTCTAGAATATGCTTGTCTTCAAGTTAAGCTTAATTTTTATAATAAAAATGAGAATATTTTATTCTCAAAAATGTTTAATATAGAATATAGTTTATGTTTTGAATATATCTTGAAAGGATTAAGTTTGCTAAAACTTCCTACACCTCTTGGGGGTACTAGTAATCATTTTAAAACGGATATATTAAATAAGCTTGGCGGATGGGATTCTTATAGTGTAACAGAAGATGCCGAGCTTGGTATAAGAATTTACTCACAGAACTATAAAGTAGCTATTCGTGATTCCTATACTCTAGAAGAAGATCCGAATAGTTTAGGTAATTGGCTAAATCAAAGATCACATTGGATTCAAGGCTTTTTACAAACATTTTTGGTATTTAAAGCACAAAAAGATAAATGCCAAAAGTTTACTTTATTGCAAGTAATAACAATTTATATTTATAATTTTTGGAGTTTACCCTTTATAATATTTTCTATTGTTATAAATAAAAATTCTATAATTAATTATTTATGTCTTATTAATAGTATTTTTTTGCTTTTATATCTATATGGTACAGCTCTGTATATATTAAAAAATTCTTTAAAAAGCGGAAAAGTAAAATTTTAGGATATAGTAGCTTTGAGCTTATGGGCTAGTTATTTTATATTACATACTGTAGCTTCATATAAAGCAGTATTTGAAATAATTTTCTGCCCTTTGAATTTGAAATGGAGTAAAACTAAACACGGCACTAGTTTAGAAGATTTTGAGAAAGAATAGACCTCTAATAAAAAAAATTTTATTCTTGCCCCTTGAACTAACAAAAATAAAATATATATAGTATGTACATTTAAAGATTTAATAATTGGAGGTCAAAATGTCTTTTAAACCATTACATGATAGAATTGCAATAAAGCCTATCGAACAAGAAGAAAAAACTAAAGGTGGAATTATTATTCCGGATACTGTAAAAGAAAAGCCGATGCAAGGTGAAATAGTAGCCGTAGGTAATGGTATTCGTAATAAAAAAGGCGAAATTCATCCTTTAGAGCTAAAAGTAGGCGATAAAGTTTTATACGGTAAATGGGCAGGCACCGAAATTGAAATTAAAGGCACAAAACTGATCGTTATGAAAGAAAGCGACGTATTTGGTATTATTAATTAATTATTTGTTTTTAAGGAGAAATTAAATATGGCAACAAAACTTATTAAACACGGCTCAAAAGCTCGTGAGCAAATGTTAGAAGGCATTGATATACTTGCAGATGCAGTAAAAGTTACTTTAGGTCCAAAAGGCAGAAATGTACTTATAGAGCAATCATTCGGTTCACCGAAAATTACAAAAGATGGTGTGACGGTTGCAAAATCGATCGAGTTAAAAGATAAAATTAGAAATGCGGGAGCTCAGCTATTAAAATCAGCTGCTACAAAAGCTGCAGAAGTAGCCGGTGATGGTACTACTACAGCTACGGTACTGGCTAGAGCTTTGGCGCGTGAGGGTAATAAGCTAGTAGCTGCCGGTTATAATCCTATGGATTTAAAGCGTGGTATGGATTTAGCAGTAAACGCAGTAGTAGAAGAAATTAAAAAATCCAGTAAAAAAATCAATAGCCAAGAGGAAATCGCACAAGTCGGTACTATCTCTTCAAACGGTGATAAGGAAATCGGTGAGAAAATTGCTAAGGCAATGGAGGAAGTCGGTAAGGAAGGCGTGATAACCGTTGAAGAAGCAAAGAATTTTAGCTTCGATGTTGAAGTAGTTAAAGGTATGATGTTTGATAGAGGTTATCTATCACCGTATTTTGTAACGAATTCCGAGAAAATGGTTGCTGAGCTTGAAAATCCTTTCATCTTACTATTTGAGAAAAAATTATCAAATTTACAACCGATGTTACCTATACTTGAGGCTGTAGTACAATCACAACGCCCGCTATTAATTATTGCTGAGGATGTTGAGGGCGAAGCTCTTGCAACGCTTGTAGTCAATAGATTACGTGGTGGTTTAAAAGTTGCGGCAGTAAAAGCTCCCGGTTTTGGCGATAGAAGAAAAGCAATGATGGAAGATATTGCTATCCTAACTAAAGGTGAGCTTATTACTGAAGATTTAGGTATGAAGCTTGAAAATGTGAGTATTAAGAGTCTAGGGACAGCAAAAAGAGTAACAATTTCTAAAGAAAATACCGTAATTGTTGACGGTAACGGTGATAAGAAAAATATTGAAGATAGAGTATTACAAATTAAATCTCAAATAGCTGAAACTACTTCTGATTATGATAAAGAAAAACTACAAGAGCGTTTAGCTAAACTTTCCGGTGGTGTTGCCGTATTAAAGGTTGGTGGTGCTACGGAAGTTGAAGTGAAAGAGCGTAAAGATCGTGTTGAAGATGCACTTGCTGCTACAAGAGCGGCAGTTGAGGAAGGTGTTGTTGCCGGTGGCGGTGTAACATTACTTCATGCATCACAACCTTTAACAAGGCTTAAAGTAGAGAATAAGGATCAACAAGCAGGTATTGAAATAGTAATAGAAGCTTTAAAGGATCCGTTAAAACAGATTGTTGAAAATGCCGGTGAAAACGGTGGCGTAGTAGTTGGTAAATTACTAGAACATAAGGATAAAAATTATGGCTTTAATGCTCAAGATATGCAATATGTCGATATGATTAAAGCAGGAATTATTGATCCGGCTAAAGTAGTGCGTACTGCACTTCAAGATGCTGCTTCCGTTGCTTCGTTAATTATTACCACGGAAACTTTAATTGTTGACGAACCTTCTGATAAGGCAGAGCCAATGCCAATGCGTGGCGGTATGGGAGGCATGGGCGGTATGGATTTCTAAGTCTATATCTCTATAAGATAGGTTATGCAATAGCTCTAATAAACCCGTTTTGTTGTATTGCTCGTTTCCCTCATTGTAAGGAGGCATTGTTGCGTGGACTGCAAAACCTGTTCAATGTCATATCGTGGCTTAACCATGGTATCCAGAAAAAAATACTAATAATATTAGCATTTTAAACTGGATCCTGCTACAAGCTCGCAGGATGACAATTGAGAAACTAGTCCACGCAGGCAATGCCTGCTCCGCAATGACGATTTTAACAACGTGCTGTACAACACATTATTAAGTCGCAGTAGGACACAACTGATTTATGCAACAAATGGGTTTTAAAGCGATTCTTTGCTTAATTTGAAAATAAACTCTTTAGTAAAACTCTTCCTCAAAAAATAAAATATAGAATTTCTTGTAATTATTTCAATAAATGACTGCAAATATTTTTTAATTAATTATAATAGCTCAACCTTTGGTATTTACCTATGAGACTGTTAACAAAATAATTTTAAAGCTCATTAAATTCTTTTTAACTGCAAATTATAAGATTTTTTTGAAATTGAAATAGGGATATTTATTACTGTAAAAATCTCTTTAATTATCAATTAAAGTTATTTTGTTAACAGCCTTATATAGGATGATCAAAAGGTTTTAAGCGGTTTTACGCTTTAATTATTAAGAATAGATTTCTTGTTGCAGTTATAGACAAGGTTAATCTATAATGTATATATTCGTTTAATTTAAAAAATTAGTAATAACAGTTTCTAGCTTTTGGTTGGTTAAACTATGCTAACTAAAATTAGTAAGGTTTTAGAAAATTACTATTCTTATTTTAAAAAAATCTTATAATTTATACAGTTAAGAAAGACTAAAATAAGATAAAGTTTATATATAAAACTTAAAAAATTAGGTTCTAAAAGCAATCTAAAGGATAAAAGATAAAATAATAGGGTAGTGCGAAGCTCGCCACAAGCTTAATTTTTCTTATTAATATCAACTAAAGCTGGGTTTTATTAATATTTACTAAAAATAGCAAATTAATTAGAAATATTAATAGAACTTCATTAAGTTTATTGCTTTAATTGGTGTTTAGTTATTCGTAAGTATAACTATTAACTGAATTAGTATAAATTAAAGAGGGACATCTTCTTAGCGGTGGAAAAGAAGATGAGAGAGATTCTGTTAATTATACTAATGCAGAAATGTGACAATTTTCATCTGACAAAACATTTGGTTGGAGAGATAGAAGCAAGTACCATCATGTTCATAAAGTAAAAGTCGGTGACAAGTTTGATATACATTGGGATTATACCATGGCACATAAAATACGTGGATACATATGCGATCACTGATCATCCTAATGATTTTTCTCAAAGACTACCTTTTAATGAGCTTAAGACATTTTTTGAAAATATAAGCCAAGAAAAACCATTTTGGAGCCATCCATTACCTGCTTCTACGGATCACTCAATAATTCTTCTGGAAAGAGAAGCGGGATTTCACGTTCTTTTAGAGAGATGGATAGTCGCTGATCGGCATGGTATTGCATCAATCATGGGTTCTTGAATATGAAGCAAGTTTAGGCGGTGAAGGGCCTGGACATGGACACCATCATCACGATGCTTAATTAAGCTTTAAAGCAACTTAATAGCGAGTGGTTATGCGCTAAGCGACTCAAAGCTTTGTTGTGCGGATATCCAAGTCGTCATTACGAGGAAAAATTGAAAATTTTGACAAAGCAATCTCGGACCAAAATCTTGAGATTGCCACGCTCCTTTCAGTTGCTCGCAATGACGGTTTAGTATCCACGCAACAATGCTTAAATTCTTGCGTTACTATCTACTTAAAGCTTTGAGGCCTTCCTTTAAGCCGTCTTTTATAAATGAAATTTTAGCTTGTTTGCCGTCTGCGGTAATTAGTTCTATATAATTATCGTTTGATAAAATTATGTCTAGATCGTCTTTTGTAATAATAGCTAAAGCCTGACAGCCGTTTACTGTACAATTTACGTATTTTCCGGCTGCTATTCGTTTGTCACCGCTATTAATAACTGTACCTGCCGGAATTTGAACATTTGACGGGACTATTTCTATTATTTTTAATTCCTGTTCTTCTTGTTCCCCATTGAAATAACCTATGTGATAAATGGCTAATATTTCCTTTTCTTTATCTTTCTCTAGATTATTAATTTGTTGTGATAAGAAGCAAAGTTGTTTTTTCTCATTATTAAGAGTACAATTTAAAGTCCAAGCTCCGTACTTTTTTGGTGCTGTTGATGCGTTGACGTTTTCTATGCTATACAAAACAAAAGTGCCGGTTATTATAAATAATCCACTAAAAATAAAAGCAATTTTTTTTATACAATCTTTCATATAATTTTTAACCTTTTTAAAATATTTTCTTTTCCTAAAATTTCTGCAATCTCAAATACGCTAGGTGATGCAGTCATACCTGTTATTAAAGCTCTTACCGGTTTCATAATGTCATTCAGCTTTAAGTCGTTTGCTGCTGCTATTTCTTTAAATTTATTCTGTACGGATTCCTTATCAAACTGCTCCAGTTCGCTTAAGTTTTCTATAATTTGTTTGATTAAATTCTTATCGCAATTTTCTATAATTTCTTTTGAATCTTGGCTGTAGATGATAGGCGAATCTACTAGATAAATTTGAGCAAGGTGTGTTAGTTCTAGTAATGTTTCACTTCTAACTAACAAGCTTGGCATTGCTTGTTTGATATAGCCTATTTCCTGCTCACTAACCTTAAACTTCTTCGGCAACTCTACTGCTAGGGGTAATTTGTACGTCAATCCGGTACTCGCATTCTCACGTATGTCTATATACGCTGCGGTTCTGCGTTCCGTGTTTCCTTCAAATTCCTTCCTATAAGCGAGCTTCCGAAGAAGTTTATTATAATTTTGTTCCAATATCTCTACAGTCTTTGAAGTTAAGCTATCATTGTCAAGCATTCTTAAGTAATGAGCGTTAAGGCTATTCATCTTAGGAAAATCAAGCTTAGAAGGTGATTTACCGAGTGAATCAAGATTAAACCAGTCTATAGCCTGAGTCATTGAGATAATTTCATCATCGCCGTGACTCCATCCAAGACGCAGTAAATAATTACACAAACTTTCCGGTAAATACCCCATATCCTTATAAGCTTCAATGCCTAATGCTCCATGCCTTTTGGATAATTTTGCTCCGTCTGCTCCATGAATTAACGGTATATGAGTCATGCTCGGTACTGCATATCCGAAAGCCTGATAAATAGCGAGTTGCCTTGCTGCATTGGTTAAATGATCGTCACCTCTAATAATATGAGTTATACCCATATCATGATCGTCTACTACAACGGCTAGCATGTAAGTAGCAGTGCCGTCTGCTCTTAATAGTACCATATCGTCTATATGAGAGTTTTTAATTACTATCTCACCTTGTAAAGTGTCATGAATTGTTATGCTACCCTCTCTTGGAGTTTTTAGACGTATTACCGGCTTAATATCAGTAGGATAGATAGATGGATCTTTGTCACGCCACTCGCTATTAAAAATAAAATGCTGTTTATTTTCTAAAGCTTGTTGTCGCTGTCTTTCTATTTCTTCTTGGCGAGTAAAACAATAATATGCTTTACCGTTTTGCAGTAGTTTTAGTGCAGCTTCTTTGTAAAGATTATTACGTTGAGACTGGAATATAACCTCACCGTTCCAATCAAGCCCTAGCCATTTTAGACCTGAGAATATAGCTTCTACCGCTTCTTTAGTTGACCTTTCTTTATCAGTGTCTTCAATGCGAAGCAAGAACTTACCGTTATGATGCCTTGCGAACAAATAATTAAAAAGGGCGGTTCTTGCCGAACCTATATGTAAAAACCCCGTCGGTGACGGAGCAAATCTAGTAATTACGTTATTATTCATTTATTATCTTTTTTAAATATATACTAAGAACTTTGTCATACCGTGGCTTGCCACGGTATCCAGAAAACAACTAAACATACTAATAATATTAGTATGTTTAACTGGATCCCGCGATCAAGTCGGCTGTGTTGCATGGATCAGTTTTTGCGTCATTGCGAGGAAATTGCATAGCAATTGACGAAGCAATCCAGTAAAAAATGCTAAAAATTAGCATTTTTTTATTATTTTTCTGGATTGCCACGCTCCTTGTCAGTCATCGCTCGCAATGACGATTCGGTATTCATGCAACAAGGCTGATCAAGTTAGCTAGGATAACACATACTCTTTCTCCCCAAACACATAAAATAATTTACGTCTATATCATCGCTTAATTTCCACTCATTTTTAGGCGGATCATATACCAAGCCTTTTAGCTCTTTAATTTCAATTTTGGTATCCGTAAGCATTTCGTAAATTTCCGACGGTTTTAGGAATTTGCTATAATCATGAGTGTTTTTTGGTACCCAACCTAAAATATATTCGGCAACTATTATTCCAAGTATATAAGCTTTTTTAGTACGGTTAATCGTAGAAATTATTGCCATACCGTTTGGCTTAATATGCTTCACCAAATTTAGTATAAATTGCTGTACGTTTTCTACGTGTTCAATAACCTCAAGACAAATTACCACATCATATAGCTTGTCACTTTCTAATTCTTCTATAGTAGATTGTAAATAATTTATCTTTACGCCGTTTTCCTTAGCATAAGCAGTTGCCGTTTCAATATTACTTTGCAGTGCATCAATGGCTGTAACGTTAAAACCTTGAGCCGCTAAAGGCGTTGCAATTAACCCTCCACCGCAACCGACGTCTAATATTTCTAATTTAGAAATATCGTTAGACATCTTTTCAAACTCTACTTCTAGAGGTAATTTGTGCGTCAATCTGCTGCTCGCATCCTCACGTACCAAAGCGTACGCTGCGGTGCTGCGTTGCATGTTTCCTACAAATTCCTCTCTATAAGCGAGTTTGGAAAGGTGTCTATTGTAATGCGTAGTTATTTTCTCTATTATATATTCAAGGCGAATAGGGTTTATTCGGTGTAAGATACCGAATTCTCCGTCCTTATTCCACCAATTATGAGCAATTTGCTCAAATTTTTCTAATTCTTTTTTATCGATTGAAGACATAGTCTATGATTCTTTCCAATGTCATCCCGCGGCTTGACCACGGGCTCCATAAGTACAGCCTAAGAACTTTAGTGGATCCAGTGGTCAAGCCACGGGATAACAAGAGGCCATACAACAAACATATATAATATACTCAGATGACTTTAATAATACTAGCCTTAATTTTAATTAGCTGCATATTTGCCCCGCTTGGCTGCATTGCCCTATGGAAGAGATATATTTATTTCGGTGACGGGCTTGCTCATAGTAGTTTTTTAGTGGCTAGTATAAGTACTATAGCACATGTTCCATTAATATATTCAGGCATAATAGTTGCAATTCTTTTTTCGTTTTTTGTGTTTATTTTTAAAAATAATTCTGAAAAAAACGCAGTTATTAATTTAATTTCTAGCTTTATGCTAGCTGTTGCTTTAGTTATTAATTATTTTACTTCTTTGCAGAATAATATAGTGAATTTGTTGTTTGGGGATATTTTATCCGTATCTTTTAATGATTTGATGATACTTGCAATAGTGCTAATAACTATTATAGGCTTTATAGTATATTTTTATAATCAAATGCTTCTTATCATTATCAATAGAGATATTGCCGTCATAAAAGGCTTAAAGGTTAATATTATTGAGCTAATATTTTTACTTCTTCTCTCATTATCGGTATTTTCTGCTATAAAGATTGTCGGAGTACTTATGGTAACTGCTATTTTACTTATTCCTGCAATGATTGCACGGTTTGTAGCATATAGCCCCTCCCAGATGATTATGATATCAATTCTTATATCTTTATTTATTAATTTTTGTGCTGCATTTAGCTCTTTCTACTTTGATTTACCTTTAACTCCATTGTTTATTATATTAGGTACGTTTATTTATGGTTTGTTGTATTTAAAGCGATTATTATGAACCAAAATGCATTTACTGAATATGTCAAAGAATTGTTAGAACCATATAGTTCAGTAGCCGTTCGTGTAATGTTTGGTGGATATGGTATATATAAGGGTGGTGTTATGATAGGAATTATTAAGAGCAATGAATTATATTTTAAGTCAGACCTAAGCACTTATGAATATTTTCAATCTTTCGGTTCTGAGTCATTTGTATATCAAAGTAAAGGTAAACTTGTAACTCTATCATAATGGAGGATGAAGAGTTATTAGGTAAGTGGTTTAAATTAGTGTTGAATGCTGCTATTAATAGTCAAAAGAAAAAATAAATATCGTCCCGTGGTTTGACCAGCGTTGTTGTGTGTGGCGTTTTTTTCCGTCATTGCGAGAAGACGCCATAGGCGTCGACAAAGAAATCTCAGGCACGATTCCTGAGATTGCCACGCTCCTTGCAGTCGCTCGCAATGACGTTAAAATCTATCCACGTTTTTCATAATCTCAAGATAATCAATTTTGCCGTTTGTAAGTAGAGGTATTTCTGAATCGGTAATAATTACTTTCGGTAAATGTAGTAAAGGAATTTGAGCTTTAGATACAGCATCTGCAAAGTTCTCTCTATTTATATTGGAACCGGTAGTAAGTAAAATAATCTTGTCTTCGTGCGTTTTATCGGGAATAGAAATAGCAGCGTGCAAGGAATCAGGATCAATTTCGCTTGCAAGTTCTTCAATTTTTGTAAGAGATATCATTTCCCCTGCTATTTTAGCAAAGTGTTTTAAACGTCCTAGAGTTGTTATATATCCTTCAGAATCGATTTTGACTATATCGCCTGTGTCGTACCATTCTTTATAAGTACGGTGACCTTCTAAGTCCAAGTAACCAAGCATGATGTTAGGACCCTTAATGAATAAACGTCCCCCTTCATTTATTCCCTCTACTTTCTCAAGCTTATAATCAATTTTCGGTAATAATCTTCCTACCGTGCCTGCTTTATTATGCATAGGGGTATTGCAAGCTATAATAGGTGAGGCTTCTGTAATCCCATATCCTTCAAAAATACGTATGCCATACTTATTAAGCCAAAATTGTCGTGTAGATTCTTTTAATTTCTCGCTACCGGCAAATATATAGCGTAATGAGTAAAAATCATATGGGTGAGCGTAATTAGCATAACCGTTTAAAAAAGTATCGGTAGAAATTAATATAGTTGCTCCAATATCGTATATAACTTCAGGAATGCTACGATAATTTAGTGGAGAAGGATATAGAAACAGCTTAATACCGTTTAAAGTTGTAATAATTGCACCACTAAGACCAAAACAATGAAATAGCGGTAGCGCATTAAATACCATATCTTCAGGGCTAAAAGGTACTTTAGCAGTTATTTGATATCTATTAGTTTGTAAATTTCTGTGAGATAATAATACGGCTTTAGGTTCACCTTCAGTACCCGAAGTAAAAATTATCACTGCCGGTTTTTCGTCATCACGATTACGACAAAAATAATTGTAATAAGTTTGGGCACAATAACTTCCTATTTTTGCTTTTAGTTTTAGGGCTGTACCAATCTGATTTTTAAAATCTTCTAAATATATTATTTTAATACCGAAATCTAATAAGTTAGTTATTAATTCATGTAAATTTGCTTTCTCAATAAATTGTTTTGAAGTGTAAACTACTTTAATTTGTGCAAGTTTACAGGAGTTAATAATAGTACTTATGCCGCTGCTCCAGTTAATTATAGCAGGAACATAACCGCTGGATTGCATAGCGTAAAAAGTAATTAACGTATTCGTGGTATTAGGCAACATTAAGCCTAAATTTCTGCCAAAGATATTATTCTTTTTGATTAAATCACCTAGGATAAAAGATTTTAATATTAAATCTCGATAAGTAACCGCATTATTTTCAAAATCATCAACTATTTTTTTCTTAAATCCATGAATTTTAGCAGCTTCTATAAGAGATGAGAATACAGTATTTTGATAGTCTGAACTTTCAAACATCATGTCAGCCATGATATCATAAAGAGTCCTAGATATATAACTGCGTCGTTCTTGATTGCTTGTAGCATCCATATTAGCGAATTTTACCGGCGGTAAAATGGTTATAGTAATTTTAGGAAATAGTTTCCTTTTTAATATGTTTTTTAATTTTGATAAATGAGTAAATTGAGTACCGTCTATTCTAACCGGTAAGACGGTAGCACCGGCTTTATCGGCAATCATTCCCGGTCCTTCGTATATTTTCATTAAAGAGCCGGTAACGCTTATTCTACCTTCAGGGAAAATTGCTACTTTCTGATCCTTTTGTACTTCTTTTACTAAAGTCTTTATTGCCATTGGGTTACTTGGATCAACCGGCAAAGTTCTTGCCATACGTAAAAACGGTTTAATCCACCATATTTTTTGTATATCGGGACTAATTGCAAAAGTCATTTCTTCTCGTAAGTAAGTAGCAATTAGCGGCGGATCTAGATATGAAATATGGTTAGCGACCACTACTACTTTTTTACCTGCTTTTTGAAAATTTTCAAATCCTTTAACTTCAACCTTATATATAAGATCAAAACAGATTTGGAATATTCTTCGAAGTAGCTTAAATGGAATAATTTTAACTTCAGGTATTAAACGGTAAATATGTATAGTAACGATTATATTAGCTAGGCTAATAAATAATATAATCCAGGGTATAGTGAAATTTAGGTAAAATAATAAAGATAGAATTATTGTGGATCCCACCATGAAAATGGAATTGATAAGATTGTTAACGGCAATAATTCGACTACGATGAGCAGGGTTTGCGTAATGCTGTAATATCGCAAAAAGCGGAACGATATATAATCCGCCTATTGCCGCTAAGAACAATAAATCTATAACTATGCGCCAATTATGTCTTTTCGATAAAAATACTAAAATACTTTTTAGCTGAGTAGGTTCGTAGTTAACTGAGCTAATTCTACTTGCAAAGAATAAATCAATACCGAAAATACTAATGCCTAGGGCTGAAATAAATAGATATTTAACGGTAATCTCATCTTCAAATATTTTGCTACATAAAAACGAACCGACCCCAACACCAAGCGAGAAAACCGCTAAAAATAAATTAGCAACATTCTCATCAGCTTTAAAAGTTATCTTAGCAAGTAAAGGTATTTGAGAAATTATAGCAGCTCCGATAAACCAAAACCATGAAATACCAAGTATAGCTAAATATATCTGTTTTTTTGCTTTGGCATATTTAATCATATTTATGCTTTCATCTATAATATTAAAATTTATTTTAATATCACGATTTACGTTTTTAGATTTTGGGGAAAAAAGGCTTGTAATACAGCCAAGAAAAGCGATGGTAATTAAGGAATAAATTATAAAATTATTGCTGATTGTATAATAGCTGCCGATTATAGTACCGATAAAAATACCGATAAAAGTTCCGGCTTCAACAAAGCCGTTAGCTCCAAGTAGTTCGTCTTTATTTAGGTGATCAGGTAATACGCTATATTTGATTGGACCGAAAAAAGTAGAATGTATACCCATTAAGCAAATAGAACAAAAAAGGATTAACAGATTATTATGATGAAATCCGTAAATTGCAAAGGCAATTATACCGATTTCACAAATCTTAATAATTTTAATAAGATTTGCACGCTCGTATTTATCGGCAATTTGTCCTGCTATGCTTGCGAATATTATAAAAGGTAATACAAAAGTAGCATTAGCAATTAAAACAAGTAGATTATTATATTTACTTAAAGCTCCTGAAATACCATAAGTTATAAGGATTACCAGAGCATTTTTTAATATATTATCATTAAGACAACCGCATAACTGCACTATAAAATTCGGTAAAAATCGTCTATCTTTGAAAAGATATAATTTGTTTGTGTCCATGATATAAAATATTTTAAATGCCAATTTTATTGGGTGACTCTTATGTCATTCCCGTGAAAACAGGAATCCAGTAATTAAAAAATATAAATACAGTAAGTTTTTAAAACTAAAAACTCGATTTATCTCGCTTTACCCTGGATTCCCGCCTATGCGGGAAAATGACATAAGCGAGCTATGCAACAAAACCTAAACTCCCCAAATATTAGCAATTTATATTAATATGTCAAATGTGGTGCTTATTTATTTTCTGTTTCTAAGCATCTTGATTTTATTAATTCATCTACAAGAGAAATGTTTTCGTCCGTAGAATCAGTGTAATTTTTGACTATTGTTTGTAATGCAGATAAAGCTTGGCTTGTAGTATCTTTCGTTTTAACTTTCTTTCTTCTTTGTAAATTCTTTTTTAAGGCAGTTGATAAATTATCAAATTTAGCCGGTGATTTGGCTTTTTGCGGTGCTTCTTTGATATAGTTGGTAGATGACATAAATAATTATCTTTTCACATTAGCATTATTATATTATATTATGGATATTTTGGAAAATAAAACTATAAATAATCTATGAATCAAAGTAATATAATCTCTCCTGAGTTACTGGATGAGAGAAGAAATATTGCAAGGCAAGGGGGTGGTGAAGCTAGGATCAACGCACAACATCAAAAAGGTAAGTTAACTGCACGAGAACGCATAGAAGTATTATTAGATCCGAATAGCTTTACCGAAACAGGTATGTTTGTATCCCATAGATGCGATAATTTTGGGATGCAGGATAAAAAGTTTTTAGGTGACGGTGTTGTAACGGGACACGGTACGATAAACGGTAGGTTGGTATTTATTTATAGCCAAGATTTTACCGTACTCGGCGGCTCTCTCGGCGAATATCATGCTAAGAAAATCTGTGATATTATCGATCAAGCTATAGAAACCGGTGCTCCCGTAATCGGTATTAACGACTCAGGGGGAGCAAGAATTCAAGAAGGGGTTGATGCTCTGGCCGGATACGGTGAATTATTTCAGCGTAATGTTTTAGCATCGGGTGTCATCCCTCAAATTACCCTAATTATGGGCCCTTGTGCCGGTGGTGCGGTATATTCTCCTGCCTTAACCGATTTTATATTTATGGTTAAGAATAGTTCTTATATGTTCGTAACTGGTCCCGATGTAGTAAAAACCGTTACGGGTGAAGAAGTAAGCCAAGAAAAGCTCGGCGGTGCTAGGATGCATACCACTAAAAGCGGCGTTGCCGATCTTGCATTTAACAATGATATAGAAGCATTGCTTGAAATTCGTAAATTCTTTAATTTCCTTCCGTCATCCAATCGTAGTCCTCTTCCTGTTCGTTCGACTGTTGATCCTGCCGATAGAGTTGATATGTCGCTTAGCACGTTAATACCTAACACTCCTAATAAGCCTTATGATATGAAAGAGCTTGTTGAGCGTATCGTTGATGAGGGAGAATTTTTTGAACTACAACCTGATTTTGCTAAGAATATCATTATTGGCTTTGGTTATATGGAAGGTTATCCGGTAGGATTTGTGGCTAATCAGCCTTTGCATTTAGCAGGATGTTTAGATATAAACGCCTCAAGAAAAGCAGCAAGATTTGTTAGATTTTGTGATGCTTTCAATATTCCTATAGTAAGTCTTGTTGATGTGCCTGGATTTCTGCCTGGTACATCCCAAGAGCATGACGGTATTATTAAACACGGGGCTAAGCTGTTATACGCTTATGCGGAAGCTACAGTGCCGAAGATTACTGTAATTACCCGTAAGGCTTATGGAGGTGCTTATATAGTTATGAACTCCAAGCATCTTAGAGGCGATATAAACTATGCTTGGTTTAATTCGGAAATCGCTGTTATGGGGGCAGAGGGAGCAGCCGAGATAATATTTAAGGAAGAATGTAAAAACCCTGAAGCTAAAAAACAAAAAATCGATGAATATAGGAAAGTAGTAACTTCGCCTTTTGTTGCGGCATCTAGGGGATATTTGGATGATATTATAAGACCGCAAAATACCAGATGGCGAATATGTAAGGCGTTAAATTTCCTGCGTACTAAAAAAGTAGAACTGCCTTGGAAGAAGCATGATAATTTGCCGCTTTAGCTGTCATCCCGTGCCTTGACCACGGGATCTCAGAATACAGTCTGTGACACAAGACCCCGTGGTCAAGCCACGGGTGACATTAGGATATAAAAAACTATGAATAAACCATTATTTGATAAAATTTTAATTGCTAATCGTAGCGAGATCGCCGTTAGGATAATACGTACCTTAAAAAAGATGGGGATAAAGTCGGTTGCAGTATATTCTGAAGCAGATACAAACTCAATGTATGTGCAGCATGCAGATGAGGCTTATTATATAGGTGATTCTCCTGCAACGGAAAGTTATTTATCTATTAAAAATATTATTTCGGCGATTCGTGAAAGTGGCGCAAGTGCAGTACATCCAGGTTACGGTTTTTTATCAGAAAATCCAAATTTTGCCAATATTCTTAAGAGAGAAGGTGTTGTTTTAATAGGACCGAGTGCCGGAACTATTAAAAAAATGGGCGATAAAATCGAAGCAAAAAAGATAGCGATAGAAGCCGGAGTTAGTACCGTGCCAGGTTATATGGGAACTATAAACGATGTTAAACAAGCTATAGATATTGCTAAAGAGATTGGTTTTCCGGTAATAGTAAAAGCGGCTGCCGGCGGTGGTGGGCGTGGTATGAGAGTAGTGAATAATCCCGCTGAAATGGCCAATGCTTTTGAGTCGGCAAAGCTTGAAGCAGCCAATAGTTTTAGTGACGATAGATTATTTATTGAGAAGTTAATTCAAACTCCCCGTCATATCGAAATTCAGCTAATTGCCGATCAATACGGCAATAGTGTATGTCTCGGAGAGCGGGAATGTTCCATACAGCGTCACCATCAAAAAGTAATCGAAGAAGCACCAAGTTCTTTTATTACTGAAGATATAAGGCAAGAAATGTATCGGCAGGTAATATCCTTATCTCAAAAAGTGGGATATTATTCGGCCGGTACCGTTGAGTTTATAGTAGATAGCAATAAAAATTTCTATTTTTTAGAGATGAATACTAGGTTGCAAGTCGAGCATCCTGTTACTGAGCTAATTACCGGTATAGATATCGTTGAAGAGATGATACAAATCGCAGCCGGCGAGAAATTGTCATTTACACAAGATGACGTAAAATTAAAAGGTTGGGCATTTGAATCACGAATTTGTGCTGAAAACCCAAGCCGAGGTTTCTTACCTTCTAGCGGTAGAATTATAGCTTATTCCGAACCTGCAAAGAGTCCTAATATTCGTATAGATACAGGGATTGGGCTTGGCGGCGAAGTAAGTATGTTTTATGACTCAATGATTGCAAAATTATGTACTTACGGTGAAACAAGAGAGCAGGCAATTGAGCTAATGCATTCTGCTTTGAGTTCTTATATAATTAACGGTATTGCTCATAATATCAGTTTCTTAGAAGCGGTAATGCTACATCCACGCTTTGTTAGCGGCGATATTTCTACTGCCTTTATTCAAGAAGAATATCCTGACGGTTTTTCCGGAGCTAGTCTAACTTCAGAAGTAACTACCGTATTTTTAGCAACGGCTATTTTTATTTATATATCGGAGCAAAGACGTGCTTCTTTAATTTCCGGCAATATTAACAATCAGGCTAACAAAATAGGTACAAGGTGGGTAGTAACTATCGATGATAAACTATTTCCAGTATTAATTACACCTGTTGAAAACGGCTATAATATACGTCACGAAAGCGATAGAATATATATTCGTAGTAACTGGAATTTAGGTAATGAACTTTTTACAGCTATAATTAACGGTAAAAAGACAAATGTGAAAATTGAGAATATCAGAACCGGTTATTTATTATCGCATGCCGGTATTAGCGTAAAAGCCTTTGTACGCTCTCCTCGTATCTCAGAACTTGAAGCGTTGATGGTCTCAAAAGTAGTGGTGGAAGAAAGCTCCGAACTACAAGCTCCTCTAAGCGGTCAGATTGCTGCGATAAAGGTGAAAGAAGGGCAGGAAGTGACGGCAGGACAAGAAATTATGATTTTAACTGCTATGAAAATGGAAAACCTGATTCTTGCCGAAAGAGACGGAAAAATAGCTAAAATTTTTGTTAATGAAAAGGATAATGTTATAAGAGGGCAGGTATTATTAGAATTTGCTTGATATATTAGATTCTGTAAAGGATAATTCCATTATTTATATTTTCAGATATTTTTTAGCGAAAATTAATAAGATGTTTGCAGTAATAGTTGTTCCTATTTCAAAACAATCTTATAATTTGCAGCAAAGAAGAGCAAAAATATATTAATTTAATTTTCCTTCACAGAACCTAATATATTGTCTTTCGCTTATAATTCGCTACTATAGTAAACTCAGCTCCATTTTATGACAAGCGTAAGGGTAGAGCCTATATATTAATAGGCAAGACAACGAACAACGAAGTACAAAATGGAGATCAGTTTACTATATTCATTTATTTAGAATTAATTAAGTCAAAATTTTTCTCAATAACTGAAATATTTGAGCTAGCTTTTCAAGTAGATAATGATTTTTGTTTACCTTATTATATGCCTCTACAGCTTCTGTAAATTCTTCTTGATTAAAGGTAACACTCTCCTAAATAATATTGTGCTTCTTGATAATAATTAGAGCTTTTGTGTATTTTACTATACATGTCTATAGCTTCTTTATAATTTCTCATTCCTAAAATAATTATTTCCTTCCGTAAGATTTGGATGAGCCATGGTTCCTCCGTATTTTAATTAGATTTTTTTATAAAAAAGTATATATTACCATGAAATATGATTCTCATGTTTCGTGGTAATATATATGTATCTAATAAATGTGTAAGAGGTTTTGTCGTCATTGTGAGGAAAATTGTGAGTTTTGATTAAGCAATCTAGTTAAAAATACTAATATTATTAGTATTTTTAACTAGACCCCATGGACAGGCCATAGGATAACAATTAGGAAACTGGTCCACGCAACAACGTCTATGCAGGAATGACATAAGAGCAGGCAATGAAGCAATCTTATCGTAGGAATGACATTATTAAAGCTCAGAATCAAATATTTTTATATCACCGCCTAAAGACGTTTCTTCATCAAGTCCCTCAAGGGCAAAAGTGCGAAATATACCTGATTTAGAAGGAGTATGTTCTAACCTAGAGCCTGTGTTAGGTTTTTCAGTTTCAACCTTAAAATCAGAAATATAGCCCTCGTCTTCTACTACAGTATTTGTATTTATTGGAATTTTCTTCCCGCTAGAATAATCTTCTAACAGTGCTTTAATTCAGTGCTTTAATTTCTGCGAAATTTTGTAAATCTTTAGATAGTTGTTTTTTGAATTTAGCAAATTTTTGCTTTATTTGTTCTGATGATAAATTCTTATATCCGTCATAATGTGATGATATATGTGTTTTTCATATCCTCTCTAATATGTATTGGTGGTTAGGATTATTAGCTTTTTCACACAATGTAGAAATCTCAGTGATTTGAGTGAGTTGACACGATACATCGCTATGTAAGTTATCTTTTTCCCATCCTTTAACATTATAGTTAGCACTGTGTTTAAGTAAATATTTTACTATTGTGACCTGCCCATACTCTGATGCAAGCATTAAAGGTGATACATCTGTATTGCCGTTAATCGTTACCCCTGCATCTAATAATGTTTTTACTGCATTTAAATTACCGTATATTATTGCTACTTCTAGAGCTACATCTAAATTAGCATTTTTAGATAAAAGATACTTTGCAATTTCTTTTCTATTGTTTAAATTTGCGGTACTTAATGGTGTGTTAAACGATATTCAGTATTAACATCAAAACCGTATATTTCAACAAATTTTTTTTAATTACTTCAAGCTTATTTTCGTTTGTTGCTTTAAAAAAGATTTGCTTATGAAGATCGTTTACATTTTGACCACCTTGTGCTGCTTCTTCTAAGGTTGTATTTAAATAAGTTGCTCCTTTTATTAAAAGATCACATGTAATGTCTATTTTGTAAGGTTCTTCCAAACCGGCAGTAACATTTAGTATATTAGATAGTATATTAAAACCATAATGACTAAAATTTACATTCACTCCTTTTTCTTCTACAAAATACTTTACTAAAATTAAACTTTTATTGTGTATTGCTTGTATTAGGCTGGGATTAGGTTCAAACGTTGATTAAGTAAATATTCAGCTTGTGCATTATTGTTTTTATTTATTTTACACCTTGCGATATAAGGTCTTCCATGAGATTTATTTTATTTAAATTCGGATCATCTAAGCTAGCTATAATATTTAATGCTGTCCCGTCTTTAGGATGCAACGTATCAAAATATTGTTTTAAATACCCTAGAGTTATTACATTTTCTGTTTTAGTAGTTTCCGGCTTAGTAGTTCTTTTAATTTGAGAACCCCATGGAGCTGTGGAGGAGTTGTGCATGATAATTTACCTTAAATTAATTTATAGCGTGCGTACTATAGATTAATCTAAGTAAATTATCAACATCTTAATTGATAGTAAAATAATTTACGATTTCTTAACTTTAAGTTGTATTTGATGGTTCTCTAATTCTACTTTACTTACATAATCAGGCGTGAAATTTTTAGCAAACTCGCCTAAAGTTTGTTCTTTAATAAAGTCTCCATAATTATCAATTATCTTAGATAAATTAAACTCGCTTATTATCTCAATTAAAATCCTGTCAGTGATAGAGAAATCGGCATCTTTTCGAGCCTGTTGTATAAAGCGTACAATGTCTCTTGCGTATCCTTCTTCTATTAACTCAGGTGTTAGCTCTAAATCAAGTATTAACAAGCTACTATTATTCTCAAAACTTGTTGCTCCTTTGATATGTGAATACGGCTCTAAAACTAGCTTATATTCGTCACTATTTAAGGTTTCACCGCATATAGCTAAACCGCCTGCGATAGCTTCCCACTCACCTTTTTTAGAAGCGGCTATAATCTCTTTCATTTTATGCGGCAAACGTTTACCAAGCATTGGGAAATTAATCGATAGTTTTTTGTTTGCGTAATTCTCTAGATCGTCACGATAAATTACCGCCTTAACATTAATTTCATCTTTAATTAAATCTTCAAAATCTTTGAGGTTGTTATTATGTTTACTGATAATAGCTATGCTAGCAAGTGGCTGCCTTACCCTGATATTTTCAGTGCTTCGGATAAATAGGCTATTACTGCAAATATCAAGCACGTTATCCATAGTAGCAACCAGCTCGTGATTTATTTCAAAGTCTGAGAGAGTAGGGTAGTTGCAGAGATGTACGCTAATCGCGTCATTGCTAGGCACTGAAAGTGCCGTGGTAATCTTATGAGATACTCCTGAAATTGCTTTATCAAGACTTGTGTCTTTCCTCGCAATGACGTTTGATTTTTCTGAGAGTGCCGTGTCATTACGCTCCTCACAATGACGTAATCCCTTATATATCGCTTCCGAAATCATAGGCACTAGTGCCGACATCGCAATAGCCATGGTGTCTAAACATGAATATAGAGTATTATAAGCATTTTGCTTATCTGTATCTTTTTCGCTTTTCCAAAATCTAGCACGGCTTCGTCTTATATACCAGTTATTCAAAACTTCAAAAAATTCTGAAACTGCATGATAAGCTGTTTGCGTATCGAAATTATCTAAGCTCTCTTCAATTTTTTGTACGGCTATTTTAAGCTTAGATAATATATAAACATCAAGTACGTTTTTAGAGCTAAAATTAAGCTTGCCTTTAAGCGAATCGGCATTAGCATACATCGTAAAGAAATGGTAAGCATTCCATATAGGTTTGATAAATAGACGAAGCGTATCAAATACCATTTTGCCGTCTTTATCAATTAATAGCTCCTGACCTTTAACAACGTTTGAAGATAACATCGTAACTCTTAAAGTGTCAGAGCCGTATTTATCAAATAGTTCCAGCGGATCGGCGTAGTTATTAAGACGCTTTGAAAGTTTTTGACCTGTAGAGTCTAAAATTACGCCGTGGCATATACAATTTAAAAACGGTGGGCGATCAAATAAAGCGGTAGATAGCACCATTAAAGTATAAAACCATCCGCGTGTTTGAGCTGAATACTCAACTATAAAATCAGCCGGAAAATGATCCTCAAACCACTCTTTATTTTCAAAAGGGTAATGGGCTTGCCCATATGGCATTGAACCGCTTTCAAACCAGCAATCAAACACGTCTTCTATTCTACGCATTGTTGATTTACCGGTTGGATCGTCGGGATTTGGTCTTGTCAGTTCATCGATAAACGGACGATGTAAATCAGTAACTTTAACACCAAAATCTTTCTCTAATTCCTCTATAGAGCCGTAAACGTCTATGCGTGGATATTTTGGATCATCGGACTTCCATACAGGCAGCGGCGTTCCCCAGAATCTATTACGGCTTATCGACCAATCACGGGCATTTTCAAGCCACTTACCAAATAAATTATCTTTAACATGGAAAGGTATCCAGTTAATTTGCTGATTTAATTCTACCATTTTATCTTTAAATTGCGTAACCTTTACGTACCATGACGGAACAGCCTTATATATAAGAGGCGTATCTGTTCGCCAGCAATGAGGATAATTATGAATATACTGCTCGGTTTTTAGCCAATTTCCTTGTTCTTTCAGTTTGATTATTATTTTGTCATTTGCATCAAATACTTGTAAGCCCTCTAAATCAGGAATTTCTTTAGTGAATTTACCGCTATTATCAACAGGACAAACAAGCTCAATACCTTTCGATTCACAAAGTATTTGGTCATCTTCACCAAAGCCTGGAGCCATATGTACGACTCCCGTGCCGTCACCCTCAACCACGAAATCGCCTGCAAATATCTTGAAGCTGTTTGGATGATTCTCGAAATAGTCGAATAAAGATTTATAGTTCAATCCTTGAAGTTCTGAGCCTTTAATTATCTCAAAATTTTCTTCACCGCTAAGTCCTAATTCTTTAGCATATTTAGAGACGGAATAGGCAGCTATTATATAACAAACATCATTTTTAGGGACTAATGCATAATCTATATCACTACCGACTGCTAAGGCTAAATTTGACGGTAATGTCCAAGGTGTTGTCGTCCAAGCGAGTATACGGTATTCTTTAAAAGATCTTGTGGTCGTAGCCACGGGATGAGATAGTACAAAACTCACCGTTACAGCTTTATCGGCTCGTTCACGATAAGAATTATCAAGTCTTGTTTCAAAATTAGAAAGCGGTGTTTCGCATGCCCAAGAATAAG
Source organism: Rickettsia honei RB (assembly GCF_000263055.1). NCBI lineage: Bacteria > Pseudomonadati > Pseudomonadota > Alphaproteobacteria > Rickettsiales > Rickettsiaceae > Rickettsia > Rickettsia honei. Next base: position 125,080 of record NZ_AJTT01000005.1, read on the forward strand.
GCATTACCCGCATAGATTCATATAATAACCCCTTATTATATAACTCCTTAAATGCCCAAAGTACGGATTCCATAAAACTCTTATCCATCGTTTTATAAGAATTTTTAAAATTCACCCATCTTGCTTGACGAGTTACATATTCTTCCCAATCATTAGCATATTTCATGACCGAAGCTCTGCAATGTGCATTAAACTTTTCTATACCAAAATTAGCTATTGCAAGACGTCCTGAAATGCCAAGTTCTGTCTCTGATTGCATTTCAGCAGGAAGACCGTGACAGTCCCAACCAAAGCGACGCTCGACTTTCTTACCTTTTACGGTTTGGTATCTAGCATATACGTCTTTAATAAAGCCGGTAAGCAAATGACCGTAATGCGGCAAACCGTTTGCAAAAGGCGGGCCGTCATAAAAAATAAATTCTGACTCTCCGTTCCTATCATCAATAGATTTTTGGAATATATTATTGTCTTGCCAAAATTTTAGTACCTCTCGCTCTAAGCCTGCAAAATCAGCATTCGAGCTAACTTCAGGATAATATTTAGTATTTGTCATTATTTTAGAAATTATTTTTAAAAATATCTTCATTATATGCAAGAGAGGTCATAATACAAGAATTTTTAAGGTATTTAAGAAAGTAATAAGGTGTATTACAGATTAAAAGATGATATAGACATTTTGTCTAACTCAATTCATTTCACTATTAGTTACTACCTATCGTTTCAGCTGCATAAGCCGGATAATATTTGTGCTTCGTATCCTAAATACTGCTACTATTCATTTCAATATTTAAACATTACTTCAACTCTAGTATATTTTGTTAAATCGCTAAGGCACTGTGCTTTAGCATCACTTTCTACTTTATTACTTAAATTTAGTAGGAGCTTTTGTTTTTGCTCTAAATTAATAGTTTTCATAAGAGCTAGCAAATCACAGATTTTAAATATTAAGTTCTTTATTGTTATCTTTATACTATTAATATCTTCATTATATTTCACTTCGTTAAATTTTTTCACTTGAATCTCTTTATACTCAGGTACATTCTTATATTTAGTAACAGTACGGCTTTTTATCGTCTCTTTCTCTATCCGTGCTTTTTTATAAATTGGCTCATAGCCCTTAATTTGCCTTATACATACGTTATAATTTAATAGTTGGATATATAAATTGGTTTTGCTAAAGAAATATCATCATAAGTTTTTAATTTTTTCCTAGGTGGATAAGTATATATTGGCTTCGGCTCGATTTGTTTAGTTTCTTCTATAAGCTCTTTTTCTAAATATTGTTGTTCTTCGGTATAGGCGATTTCTTTTAAACCTACATATTTCTTTTCTGTTTTATAAGAATAATATTTGTCATCATTTATCTTCTCTTGAAGATCTAAATTATTCAGAGAAAAGTATCTTTAGTGTTTTTGAATTTTCACCGAAATAACTTATAGGGATAACTTGATTATTAACTAATGTTCTATCATGTTCTTTATTAGAACATTCTTTTTTAAATTGAGTTTTCATATTATGTGAATTAGCGAATCAAAACAATATTGCAACTTAATTGTAAGCTAGCCCAAGCTTTGTCTGCTGTATATATCGGATAATTTTTTCCTGTCCTTTTTCTTCCGCAAGTAAAGCCATCAAGGAAGAAGAATCAAGAATTATTGTTATGAGAAGACATTATTGGGTTACAAGTTAAAATTTAGAATTTTCTTTATTCGCTTCTTGATATTTCTGTTTTAAAAATTCATCAACAAATGATTCTGATTTAGAACCATGTTGTTTAAACAATGCTTGAGCTTCTTTTACAGTCTTATGACAAGTGATTAAATGTAATTCATTATTAACTTTATTTATAAGTTTCAATAGCATTTTTATATTTGATATGGAAGTTAATATTACCCATTAAGCATATCTACGTAAACATTCTAACTATGGGGATCTTTGAAGGGGCGAGTAATTTTTTCATCTGTGAGAAAGTTTTTACTATATTTTCTAAGGCAGTCTCAATCAATTTATCGGTTTCAATATAATTTTCCGATTCGTCTTGGATATAAAAAAGAATAGATGAAACATAAACCGAGAGCAATAAGCTTCTTTTGGTATAATAGTTAAAATCAAGAGATTTATCACCGGCATAACGCCAAATAGCATCACAACTACGGAATGCAACTTCAGTTCCTTGTATTGGGTTTAATGCAAAATAAGCGGCATTCTTACTATGAATAATAGGAAGTACGGTTTTGACCCTAGTCTTTACGGCCAAAGATATTTTTTCTCTTATTTTTGATGGTTCTGCTATTATCTTTAAGCTTTCTAGCATAATATTATCTAAATACTCTTCCAAGAATCCTACTATTTCGGATAAACCTTCTGGAAAAACTATTAAGCTATAGCCTTTTGCGAAACCGCATTTTTCTTCTGCTTCTTCGAGTAGTGTATTATTCCATTCATTAAACGGTAATAATTCTAATAAAGATTGCACGAAGCTTATTTTTTTGATATGGTGTTCTTCTTGAATGCTCATATTTTTAACCTTGACATATAACTGAATTATAGGGTATAGTTCAATAAACCACAATATCTTTTAAGGAGAGTAATTTTAGTGATACTAGTAAATGTTCACGCCGGTAATTGTGATAATACGCTTAAGAATTTTAAGAAAAAGCTACAAAGGGAGCTTTATTTTCGTAAGATGAAAGAACAGCGTTATTATGAAACACCTTCAGCGAAGCGTGTTCGTAAAGCACAAGAAGCAGCAAGAAGACAGAGAAAATTTGCTCGTAAAAAAATGTTTGATGAATAAAATTTCAAACAATTTTCATACTAAATATAAAGCTAGAAATATTAATATTTCTAGCTTTTTTTATTGTCATCTAGTTGCTTGACCATGTGTTGTACAAACGTTCAAGATGTCATTCCTGCGAAAGCAGGAATCCAAAAAATAGCCATACAAAATTTTATGTATTTGATGAAATAAATATAATAAAAAAACAAGTTTTTATATGTTTGACTGGATTCCCGCTTCCGCGGGAATGACATAAAAACAATCAATGCAACAACACCCCGCTTTTGCAGAAATGACAATAAGGCACTTAAAACTTGAAATATTTTCAATTAGCTTTTTTTTATGTTATAAAGAACTGTTATAGTCATATAAACAGTATCTATGCTTAGTTATCTTAAACAAAATTTACATTCTTATTTTTCTAGTAGAGTACTAATTTTTACTTTAGCAACAGCAGCTATTATTTTTGCTTGTGCTACTTTTTATGTGATATCTTTAGAATCAAAGAATTTTAGTACGATTATTGGATTTTTATTAGTTGATTTAGCAATTTTTTTAATTTTAGGTGTTTTACTAACTCAAAAATTTTTTACTAAAAATAATAATAACGATAGTTCTAAATTACAAAATCGTATTGTAATTGCCTTTAGTTTAGTTGCAGCTATTCCAACTATAATTGTTTCGGTATTTTCTGTTTATTTTTTTAATCTTAGTGTTCAAGCTTGGTTTGATAAGAAGATTTCTACGGTTCTTGATCAATCCGTGATAGTTGCAGAATCTTATATTGCCGAGCATAAATTACAGCTAAAAGAAACGGCTTTAGCCGTTGCTGAAGATTTAAGCGATATGTATTACGATTTAATTCACAATCCCGCTTTATTTACTAAAACACTTAATACTGAAGCAGAGATGCGTTCGCTTGATGAGGCTATAGTTTTAAACAAATCTACTAATACTATAGTAGCTAATAGTTATTTAAGTTTTTCATTATCATTTGCAACTATCCCTGCACATTTAATAAAAAAAGCGGATTTAGGTGAACTGGTGGAAGTAAAATCCGATCCAACCAAAATAAGAATGCTGATTAAATTAAAAGAGTATAATGATGTGTATTTATTAGTTGGTAGATTAGTAGATAATAAAATTATCGACCATGTAGATGCAACTAACGGAGCAGCTGCCGAGTATAATAGCCTTAAAAATGAAATAGATAATATACAGATTAAGTTCTCTATAATGTTTATCTTTATTGCCTTATTACTTCTTTTTGTAGCTATAAGTTTCGGGGTTATATTTACTGCTAAAATAGTAAAACCTATTAAAAAATTAGTTACTGCAACCGATAACGTTAAAGACGGCGATTTAACGGTACAAGTGCCTGAAAATGAAGTAGATAAAGACGAAATAGGCACGCTTTATGTGGCATTTAATAGAATGATTAAGCAGCTTTCTCGCCAGCAGCGTGATTTAGTTATAGCACAGAGGGCTATGGCTTGGTCGGATGTTGCAAAAAAAGTAGCCCATGAAATCAAGAATCCGTTAACTCCTATTTTACTTGCTTCTGAAAGATTGCTGAAGAAATTTAGCCCTGAAATTAAGGAAAGGGTAGAATTTGAAAATTATTTAAAAATGATTATTCGCCATACTAACGATATTAAAAATATAGTATCCGAATTTGTTCTTTTTGCACGTCTTCCTGCTCCTAAATTTACGAAGAGTGAATTAGTTTATTTAGTTAAACATATTGTTGAAGCACGTAAATTACTTAATGATAATATTTTGTATAAATTTGAGTCTAACGTAGAACAATTTGATTTTATGTGTGATGCTACCCAAATAAATCAAGTTATGATCAATTTATTGAAAAACGCAGAAGAGTCAATAGAAGGACGAGAATCCGGGAAAATAGAAGTGACTATAGATGTTAAAGATGATTTTATTAGCGTTATTGTAACGGATAACGGTAAAGGATTCCCGCCTGAGCTAATAGGCAAAGCTACCGAAAGCTATGTTACGACCAGCAGTAAAGGTATGGGAGTAGGGCTTGCTATAGTTAAAAGAATAGTCGAAGAACATTGCGGCATTCTAGATATAGCAAACAGAGAAGCAGAGGGAGCAATAATCGATATAAAATTTGATTTA
>NZ_AJTT01000005.1:135000-138459 GCF_000263055.1 Rickettsia honei RB
GGATCTATTAGATACATTGCTTCGAGACGTAGACTCAATAATTAATTTTTCACAATTTATATCTAGCGAGATTGCAAGAACCCTAGACGCAGCACTCGGTATGATTGCAATTGAACAAAATAATATTATTAAAATTTTTTCGTTGGTTACTATATTTTTTCTCCCACCCACTTTAATAGCTAGTATTTACGGCATGAATTTTACCGTAATGCCTGAGCTTAAATCACCGTATGGTTATCCTATAGCCTTATTCTTAATGCTATTATCTACAATTATTACCTATAAATATTTTAAGAAACGGAAGTGGTTGTAAGTTTTTATTGAGAATAGTTCGATAGAATTTTGCATAAAAATCAATGACCGTATTTTATAGTCAATTGATTTGGACTCACCTACATCATACTCGTTGCTTTCCTATTAGTTATAGGTTTCGTGCCTTGCGCCTTTTATGCAAATCTCATTGAATTGACTATATTACCAACAGTTAAAATTTCTTAAATTTCAATTTAATAATAATTAGGATTTAAATATGAGCGAATTAGATTTTGAAGTAGAAAAGACAAGTTTTGTAGTAAGTGTTATTGATGCTATTGAAGAGTATATAAAAGCAGAATTTTTATTTGACTATGAAAAGCAAAAAGAAAATTTTCAATATATCCAAGGTGATTTAAATAATTTGGAATTGCCTGAGATTATTAAAAATTCTGGAGTCATGCAAGAATTCTTTAGATTAAAATCAGAATTTAGGAAATATATTAAAGATAAAAATTATGAATTTTTTGCAGAAATATATAAAAAATCAAGTATATCTATAGAAGAGAAAATTGTAGAAATAAAATAGAGCGTATTAAAAACGATCAACCTGAAAATGAAGAAAAAAAGGCTTGGGAGTAGAATAAGAGTAATGAATTAGAGCGAAAAGCAATAGAAGAGGTGTATAAGAAAAAACAAGATAAGGAAAGTATAGATAGTTATAAACAATTAGGGGCAAGGGTACAAGCGGTAAGAGCTAATCATCAATAGAAAAGATGGAAGATCATTTTTTAGTGAAAGAGAAAATATTAAGTGCAGAAGAAATGAAAGCTATTATTTCAAATCATGAATTATTAAATACATTAGCTAGTTATAATGATATAGCTAGTGCAAATGCAGTAACAAAATTATTTGAAATTGCTCGTAATGATTATGAAGATGATAAGCACAAAGGCATCAATGAACTTGGAGCAATAAACGATACAAACAAAAACAACTTATCTTCTTAATGCAAATATTTAAAAATTATTGAAACAAAAGCAACTTAGTTTTAAAGATATTGATTACGTAGTTGGTCATGAGTTAGATAAGTTATGTGAGTTAATAGCAGGAAATAGTACAATCCTTACTTTTAATAATGATCAAAGACATAACAGTAATGATTTTTTTGATTTAGCAATATTAGATAGGTTAGAAGAAACGCTCAAAAAGTGAGCTGATGATTTTACGGTAAATGATGAGCGGATAAAATTCTATAGAACACTAACAGAAGAAAATAATAAAAAATTCTTTTTTGAAATTGGAAGTTAATAAAATGGTGTTCCGATACCATAACTTATAAGGAACTATTGCAGTTGTTACCTAGTAAAAATTTTATCAGATCTCTTAAAAGATAGAAATTTATATAAATTAACAGAAAAAATGACTATTTCTAAAAATGAGTTACTTGAGATGTCAAAAGAGGTATAAGAAAATTATTTAAAAGAAATAAGGGTTGAAGATTGTTTAGATATTCATTTAGACTCTATGCATATTAATACTCTTAAACTTATTATAGCATCAAATGTGATTCTTAGTAATATCTCATTCAATTCTGATACTACCGTAATTATAGAAGCAGGAAGGTCTTTGAATATCGTTGGTACACTAAATCTAGTATCAGGCAGTACTTTAAATATATCTAGTGAGGGTACATTAGGGTCAAATATTGTTTCAAAAGGTATAATAGAAAATATAAATAATGGTCAATCAGTAATTAAGGAATCACTTCTGAAATTCTTTTAAATAATACTATTGCACTCAATTTAAATTTTATGGAAGAAAATAGGGATAGTAATTCAGATACAACAATATTGGGAAATACTGATCCGGAGATTAAATAATATTGCAAGTTCTTTCTAAACTCTATTTTTATTCGCAACTAGGGATAAGATTGTTTTAAATCTTATCCCTTTTTTGCCGGTTACTTTATAGCCTTATTTTCAATGCTATTATCTATAATTATCAACTCTAAATTTTTATAAATACTATATAGCTTTATATGATTTTTTCTTATTAAAAACTTAACAGCTATGAATAAAATACCGACTCTATCTTGACTTTTTACAAAAATTGCCATATTATGTGGTAATTACCATAGAATATGATAACTAAGTTAATTATATAAGGATATAAATATGCAAAAAATATTGTTTAAAGGCCCGAATATAAGTATGAAAAATGAAAATCCTGATATCAAGGAAATAAACACCTTAGCTGACTTACCTTCAGGTACAGGTAGTGAATATTTTATAAATGCACATGGATCAGAGTTTTTCTATAAATCTACTAATTTAGGTTTATGGGGAAAAATTAAATCATATTTTATGCCTGAGCCTTCTTACTTATCAATGAGTATATTGTCTGATGAAGGCACAACTTCTGTGTTAGATATTACACTGCTTAATAAAATACAAAATAATACCACTGCAAAGCAATGTAATATTGTTCATATATTTTCTTGTCATTCAGGAGCCGCTCAACATCATTTAGATTGTATACAGGGCAACATGGTGTTATGCACTTATAATAAGGCCAGCGATTCAAATATTATACGATTAGCTCAAAATAATTACGATGCTAGAACAAAAAATGACTTTTTATTGATTGAATATATAAGAAATCATTTTCATCTATTAGTAGCATCAGATTTTAGTATAAGCTATAAATTAGACGATCAAATTTATAGTTTTTCTTTAAGTGCTGATAAAATTAAAAAGATGAAAAGCATAGCGGAGTTGCCGGCTTTTCTACATAAAGAATATAAAGCTTTTGTAAAATTTTATAAAAATATTCATGCGAAATATCATAAATCATATCCTGAAATATTTAACTTAAATATAGAAACAAAGCCGAAAGAATTAACATACGATGACTTAATCAGGGTATTTAGTAGAGCTTTAACCTTAGAAACATATAATTTTAATAAATTTTCTCTAAGCAAGATAGAGACTATGTTAAATCAGAAAGGATTATACACTGATACTAGTATAGGGGAAGCTATAGAGCAAGGGAATTCTGAACTATTAATTTGTTTACTTAATTATGGTAATACTAAAGTAAGTACCTATAATCTTGATAAGGCTATAGAGAAAGGTGATTTAGCTATTCTAAAAGCTGTACTTGAGCATAGTACTACAAAAATAGAATTATATAATCTTAGTAATG
>NZ_AJTT01000006.1:0-101939 GCF_000263055.1 Rickettsia honei RB
ACCTCCACCTATGGCTCCGGCTGAGACATTATCTAAGCCTGTAGAAGCTACTACGGTTAAAAAACTGGAAAATCAACCACGTCCTTCTATAGATACTTCTGATTTAATGAGAGAAATAGTAGGGCCAAAAAAACTAAAAAAAGTTGAATTGGACCCTAATACAGGAAAACCGGTTGCACATTCTCATAGTAAGCCTGCTCAGAATGAATCTATTGAACTGAAATCAATTTTAGCACGAAGAATTGCTATAGAGGTGAGTGATAGTAGTAGCAGTGAAAGCGATAGTGGTAACTGGAGTGATGTTAGTGTTAATAGGAATAAATCAAAAATGCTTAAAACTAAAGGAGAACGAGATGCTAAAATGACTACGCATGCTCAAAAAATTAATAATAGGAACTCACAAAAACCATCATTTGTTAGATAATAAATGTCATTCCCGCTTTCCCCGCGGGAATGACATAAAACACCATATAAATCTACCCTTTAAACTTCTTAGTTATTTCAACTATTCTTTTACCAAAGAAATTAGCAGTTTTTAAATCGCCTTGAGTAGGAGTAATATCAGGAGAAGATTGGTGGTTAGATTGAGTCATAAGTCCTGACCAGCTACCTAAGCGGTTAATTTTATTGGGATCAGGCATCTCATGATCAGAAAAATTCGGAGCAGCTTCAGCTTGCCCGACCCAAATCATACAATGCTGCATAGCGAAGTGAAATAGCTGCTGAATACTGCAAACTGATCACCTGAATAAAAAGCAGAATTAGTAAAAGCTGCAGCTATTTTATCTTTCCATTTTTGTTGTGCCCATCTAGTTGAGGTAGCTTCCATAAATATTTTAAACGATCTGGCTAAAATACCCATATAGGTTGGGACTCCAAAAATGATAGAATCTGCATTGTCTAATAAATCCCAATCGAGATTATTAGGTTTATCTTTATTTATTTGTATAAGAAACATTTGCTCCTGCTTCTTTTATGCTCTTATTTAGTTTTTCAGCTACTTTTGCAGTATGACCGTATCTACTATAATATTACGATAGCTACTTTAACCATTTTATTCTCCATATTATTATAAATTAACTATAAACTCGGCTTCAGTTTTAGACTTTATTTCTTCAATAGTAACATCGTCAGCTTGTCTAACTAATATCATTTCATCTTTATCAATATCAAAAATTCCAAGATCGGTAATTACTCTGTTAACTACTTTTTTACCTGTTAACGGAAAGTTGCATTGTTTTAATAATTTAGCACCGCCATCTTTTGCGTTATGTTCCATTATAATAACTACTCTTTTGGTGTTAGCGACCAAATCCATAGCTCCTCCCATACCTTTAACCATTTTACCCGGAATAGTCCAGTTGGCAAGATCGCCTGTTTGTGAGACTTGCATAGCACCTAAAATAGTTAAATCGACATGCGAACCTCTAATCATCCCAAATGAAAAGCTACTGTCGAAATAGCTGCTTTCAGGAATAGCAGTAATAGTTTGCTTACCGGCGTTAATTAAATCAGGATCTTCCTCTCCTGCGTAAGGAAATGGTCCCATACCAAGCATACCGTTCTCGCTTTGAAATATTACATTCACTCCTTGAGGTATATAATTTGCTACATGCGTAGGCATACCTATACCAAGATTGACATATAATCCGTCTTTAAGTTCCTCTGCGGTTATTTGATAAATTTCTTCTTTGCTCCAAGGCATATCTTATTTTTCCCTGACAGTTAATTGCTCAATACGTTTCTCATATTTTTCACCTACTATTAATCGCTGTATGAAAATATTAGGTGTGTGAATATTGTTAGGGTCAAGCTCTCCCACCTCAACTATTTCCTCTACTTCACAAACTGTAACTTTAGCGGCACCTGCCATGACTGCATTAAAATTTCGTGCAGTTTTATTATAAATCACGTTGCCGCTTTTATCAGCTTTAAAGCCTTTAATAATAGCAAGGTCAGCTTGAAGGGCAGTTTCCATTATATATTTTTTGCCGTTAAATTCCTTTGTTTCTTTACCTTCCTCTACAATTGTACCTATACCTGTTTTAGTATAAAAAGCCGGAATTCCCATACAAGCAGCCCTAATTCGTTCAGCTAAAGTTCCTTGTGGGTTTAGCTCAAGCTCTAAAATCTTATCAAGATATTGTTGCTCAAAAATCTTATTTTCTCCGACATACGAAGAAATCATTTTTTTTATTTGTTTAGTTTGAAGAAGAAGCCCAAGTCCGAAATTGTCAACACCGCAATTATTGCTTATAACTGTTAAATTTTGAACATTGCTTTTAAGAAGTGCATTTATTAAATTTTCAGGAATACCGCATAGACCGAATCCGCCCGACATTATAGTCATGCCGTCATAAAGAAGTCCTTCAAGAGCAGCTTCAGCCGAAGGATAGATTTTATTCATAAATTTTAAATTATTTAATATCTATTATTTAAGACATTAGGAAGATTTTCAAAAGAAGTCAAGGACATACACAAGTTTGGTATATTAAAAAAATACTTTACAAGAAATTAAATTTAACCATTGCTGCTTGTTTTTTGTATTCATCAACAGTATTAGTAACTGCATCAAATATTGATGACAATATAACAATTCAAGAAAATTCTAAAAAAAATTATAGTTATGTAGTGACTTATGATAAAGATATGTCCTCAAGAGCGAGTAGCAATGTTGCTATGTCATTAATTGAAGGTTACCGTCAATTAGATGATGCTATGTTTGCCGATTCAGATAATATAGCTATGAAGATCTTAAGTTATATTACAAGATTTACTGCTACATCTTGGATTATGGTAGGTAATCATGAAATAGGAGGTTATGGAGCAAGAGCAAAGAATTTGATTTAAAAGTAACAAAATATGAAGTAGATCCTTTTGAGGGTACAACATATTTTAAAACTAAAGATTTTAATTCTTTGCAAGTTCATAAGCAAATTGCTATAGATACAGGGGGAATGCAAGCAAGTTATTTGTTATCTGAAAATATTAAAGATAGATACATGGCAAGTAACAAAATTAATCCTACTTACGGTATAGGTTATTTATGGACAAGACTAGAGCAAGCAAGTTATATTTTTAGTACTAAGTTTGATTGCAAAGATAAAAGCGGTAATGATATAAATACATATGTAAAAGCGATTAACTCCATATACGGAAATTATATTACTAAAAATAAAATTTTTTCATATGCTTATTTAGATTTATTTGATTCGTTTTTATTCTATTCAGGATATTCATTTATTAACTTAAATAATATTCCGATGATTGAATTAGGACCGGTTAAATATTTACCGGCTACTAGAGCGATACTTGCTCCATACGGTTTAGAGCGTGGTTTAGTTAACTATTTTGTTGTTGATAAAAATATATTCAAGTTAATATTAATTAATTACGGCAAAAATCAAAAATTTAAGTTTTACGGTGTCGGAGTTAAAGCTAATAACTGAGTCAAAGTTGAATTTATCGGTTTAGGTTTAGAAGCGACATTTTGGAATCAGCCTAAAATGTTAACCGCTACCCCTTTAAAAGAAAGTTGTAAGCAAGGTGGACTTGGAGCCGTTAATTTTGAGCTTAGCTTAAATGAAACATTTAAGATAGTTGGCTCAGACGGTTACAAAACAGCGGGATTTATAGAAGGTATGCCTTTAAAATCCTCAGCTATAGTTAGAGAGCAGGGTTAAAATTAGATTTATAAGAGAAGGCTTTGTTGCATGATTAATATGTCATTCCTGCGAAAGCAGCAATCCAGAAAAAAGCGCGATACATCAAGCTTTTAATTTTCAAAACTTACTGTGTATGCACCGTTTAATTACTGGATTTCTGCTTTTGCAAGAATGACATATTAATCATAATTTGTATATTTTATTATTCTTCTTTTATTATAAAGTATATATATTTGTATATAAGATAATTATGACTATATATGCTAACTATTTTAGAAAAATTCTTATTCTCTTCTGTAAAAACGTTCATCAATATACGTGAAGATACCGTATCTGCTCTTAAAAGGCTTGGTATTAACAATATTCGTGATTTATTATTTTATCTACCTGTTTCATATCAAAATAAAATATTATCGCCTAATTTAACTGAAGTTAGAGACGGTGACATAATCCAAACAGAAATTGTAGTTGAGAGCATTAATTTACCAAAGAAAATTAGTCAGCCTTTAAAAATTACAGCTAGCAATGATACTGGTTCTTTGTTATTAGTGTTTTTTCATAAACCCCCACCGTTTATTTTTAATAAGCTGCAAGTTGGTACTTCTCATATTATCAGCGGAAAGGTACAATTTTTTGATCATTACTTACAAATTGCGCATCCTGAATTTATTGTAAATCCTAAACTCGTAAAAGAAATAGAGCCGATTTATTCCCTGACATATTTACTTAGTAACAAGCAGTTATATTCATATATCATAAAAGCAATAGAGATATTTGAAGAGAAGTGTAAGAGTATAGAAGATAAAGAAGTAAAAGATTATTTAGATATTATATTGCAGAATTTGCAAATGTTGCATGTTTTTCATCATTGCGAGGAGGCATGCATGCCGACGAAGCAATCCAGTAATGTAAAATTAATAAATTCTAGATTGCCGCAGCCCCTAAAGGGGCTTCGCAATGACGATTTATATACTAACGCCAAAAAACAACTAGCAGCTAAGGAGCTTATCGCTAATCAAATATCTCTTTTAAATGTACGTACGCAAATAAGTAGAAGACAAGGTAATATTTACCCTAAAGCTGTATCTATTCAAGCAAATATATTAAATGAGCTAGGATTTGAGTTAACTTCTTATCAAAAGCAAGTTATAGAAGAAATAGAGTGTGATCAAAGCGATAAAATAGAAATGATGAGATTGTTGCAAGGCGATGTTGGCTCCGGTAAAACTTTGGTAGCTCTGCTGACGATGGTAAATGTGGTAGCCACTGGATTTCAAGCAACGCTTATGGCTCCAACTGATTTGCTTGCCAATCAGCATTATGAGTTTTTTGTTAAAGCTTTAAAAAATACTAATATAAGAGTCGGATTACTTACAGGTAAGATACTGGGGGCAGCTCGTAAAAATATTATGATACAACTTGACAACGATGAGATTGATATATTAGTCGGCACTCATGCTTTATTTCAAGAAAAAGTAAGTTTTAAGAAATTAGGTTATATAGTTATTGATGAGCAGCATAGATTTGGGGTACAACAGCGTTTGAATTTAATAAATAAAGGAGTAAATCCCGATGTGTTAGTTATGACTGCAACGCCGATTCCTCGAAGTCTTGCACTTACTATGTTTGGTGATATGACTATCTCAAAGCTAATGGGTAAGCCGAAAAGTCGTTTACCTATCGCTACAAATATCATGTCCGTTAATAAGATAGAGCATATTATAGTAGCGATAAATAAGAAGCTTATTGCAGGTGAGCGGGTATATTGGATTTGTCCATTGATAGAGCAGGGAGAGAAAGAAACGCCGGAAGAGGATAGTTTATTGATGGATGTGATGAATCGTTTTAACTCTATCGAAAATATCTATCAAGGTTATACCGGTATTATTCACGGTAAGATGAAGAACGAGCAGAAAGACCAAATAATGAAGCAATTTAAGGAAGGTGAAATTAAGATATTAGTTGCAACAACCGTTATTGAAGTCGGAATAGACATACCTGAAGCCACTTTGATAATTATTGAAAATGCTGAGCAATTTGGTCTCGCTCAACTTCATCAGCTTAGAGGTAGAGTAGGGCGGGGTAGTGTGCAGTCATATTGTATATTGTTATACAATCCTAAAAGGCTTAGAAAAGTTGCACGAGGCAGGTTTGAGATAATGAAACAAACTAATGATGGATTTTATATAGCTGAGCAGGATTTAAAACTTCGAGGTAGCGGTGAGATTTTAGGAGTAAAACAAAGCGGCGAAATCGCATTTTTCTTCGCTGATTTAGCGGACGATTATGATCTACTTCTTAAAGCGCATAAATTTGCGGCAATAGGCTCAAAAGGTAATGTAAATTTTGTTAACTTTCAGATCAAGCTCTTTGCCAAATCAAGTAAGCGAGTTGGTTTAGTGTGAATATGCTATTTCCGCTTGACATTGGCGTTGTTGCGTGGATCGATTTTTCCGTCATTGCGAGAAGAATTACGTAGTAATTCGATAAAGCAATCTTGTGCCAAAACCTGAGATTGCCATGCTCTTTTCAGTCGTTCGCAATGATGAAAAACCGTACCGTGCAAGCAAGCTTTTTTATAAAATCTAGAATACTATAAGTTAAAGCTAATCCTGTGTGATTTCAGCAAGTCTAGTAAACAGAGCGTCAATCATATCCCAGCCTTTTTTTTGAATAGTGAGTAAAGAAGAATCATTAATATTTATTTGTTTTAATAAATCTATTCCCATTTGTTCATGTTCAGGATCAAGATACATATGTATTTTGAAATGTTTTGCTGCTTTATGATTAAAAAATATTGATCCTAGTTTTGCATAAAATATAGTAGCACAAGACTCTATTACTAAATGGACAAGGACGGCTCTTTCACTATCTCCAAGAGTCATCATTTTTAGCGTAAACCAAGAACCTAAGGCCTCAAAAATAGAATCTGTAGTTTCTTCATTATTTTCTAGATTTTGTAATTCTATATTATGTCCAAATTCATCGGTAAGATGCTCCCATGCAAGTTGTTGAAATTCTTTTGTTTCAGAAAACACTACTCTTGCTAATACCATTTTTTGAAATTCGTCTGACCAAATCCGAAAATGTTTAAGAAATTTATTTTTTCGTAGCGTACTATCTAACTTAATTTTAAATAGTTTGTTTTTTTTAAATTGCTCTTTATATTGTTCATTATCCAAAATTAAACGATCTATTATATTCATATATTTAATTATCAATTTATTTAAATATATTAATATTAACTAAATTACGCTGTCACTCATTATTAATGTTTATTTACCAATTTTTAAAACCATATGTGTATTTATAGATGAATATGAATTGTAAGATCATAATGTGTATGTAGTAAATATATAAAACATTGCGACTTATCCATTTTAGATTTATAGCTATTTTTTGTGAATAATCGCTTAGGATCATGAATATATAGGTAATTGTTAAGAAAGTGAGGTTTAAAATTAAGTCAGTATTTGAAAAATTAAACTCATTAAAGGAAATCGCAAGAGTAAAAAGAGTTGAATGCACGAAAGAAGCAAAAATTGCTATAAAACAGCAAAGTTTTAAGTTTGCCTTCTCATGTTTTGAAATAAATCCAAGTATCATTGTAGCAATTATAAGAGTCCCGTAATCAATCAAAGTCCAGCTAATATACCACAATAGTACCATTATAATTGCATGACAATAACCGCTATAGAAAAAGCGAGTTAAAGAATTATGAAAATAATAAATATACCATTGCCCTAAATAGATAGGGATTAGAATATTTGTAGTAAGCAACTGTTTAAATAGTACAGTGGTATATATTTGTAATAAAACACCGAATATTATTATATGGGTTTTTGGTTTATCATGAAAATTATAACCGGCAAAAAAGCAAAATACTGGCATAGCTGTACGACCTATGATCCGCATAATCGTTAATTCAGGATATAGATATAAACCTACATGATCAATGATCATGGCTATAATAGCTAAGGCTTTTAGCAAATCCTGATAATTTGATGGGTGCTTATTTTTTGTTATTATCATAATTAACCGCTTTTAATAAATATGCCGTGCCGAAAAATGCTCCCATTCCAACTGCAATTGTACTACCTAGCATACAGACTTTAATCAGTAAATATTCCGAATAAAAATATTCTAAATAATAATGCTTTATTAAAGCAATTATAATAGACATTAATATACAGCATAACAAAATTTTACCGCAGAAAAGTTTTATACCGGCTTCTATATGAAGCTTATTTTGTTTTGTAGTATAGCTATATAATAAACCTAGATTATACCAAGCTGCAATAGATGTACCGACTGCAATACCGATATGTTTCAAAGAATCCATTAATAATAGGTTCATGCCGGTATTAATTATTATTGAAAATAAGGTTATTTTGAGCGGTGTTTTAGTATCTCCGTTAGCATAAAAAATAGGAGTTAAAATTTTTGCCAAAATAAAAGCAGGGAGCCCAAGTGCAAACGCAGAAATAGCCTCAGCTGTATTTGTAGTATCTTGGCTCGTGAATACTCCTCTTTCATAAATTATATTAATAATTGGATGAGATAGAATTATAATACCGAATGTAGCAGGCAACGATAATAATAATCCCATTCTAATAGCATTATTCTGTATTTTTTTTGCAGCTACTATATCATTTGATTTATAGATTTTTGACAGCTCAGGTAGCAATATAGTAGAGAAGCTAGTACCTATTATTGATAGAGGAAATTGATATATCCGGTCGGCATAAGATAATATAGAAATAGCACCTTCAATAAAGCTAGCAATAGATTGGGATATGAAAAGGTTTAATTGCTGTATGCCGGAGCTAATGGTTGCCGGTCCCATATTAATCAAAAGCTTTTTTACATCGGGATCGCTTGGGTTAAAAATTATCGGAAAGCTTAAATCCGCTCTTTTCACACAGACAAACATAAACGAAACTTGTAATATTCCGGCCATTATTAAAGATAAGCTAATTGAGATAGTAGATTCTATATAATGATCAAATGTTAAAGTAAAAATTATTACGCATATACTTAAAATAACCGGTGAAAAAGCAAATGCAGCGAATTTTTTTACAGAGTTTAATATTCCGCCAAGTAGAGCCGTTAATGAAACAAATATTAAATAAGGTATTGTAATTCGGCATAAAAATACCGTAAGCTCAAACTTTTCTTTTTTACCGTGAAATCCAGGAACAATAAACAGCATTAATTGTGGCATGAAGATTTGCATTAATGCTATTATTACTATTAATGTCAGAAGTAAAAGGGTAAAAATCTCACCTGAAAAATTATTAGCGGCTTTCTTAGAAATAAGCATTTTTTCATTATAAATAGGAATGAATACGCTTGATAATGCTCCTTCTGCAAAAATTCTTCTAAATAGATTCGGTAGTTTAAAAGCAACATTAATGCTATCACCCATAGGCGTAGAGCCGAATAATGATGCGATAAACTGTTCACGCACTAAGCCAAATATGCGAGAAATTAATGTGAAAAAAGCTACTACGACTCCTGAACGAAATAATCGACTTCTTGCATAACTTGCTTCTAAAGGTAATTTGTGCGTCAATCCGGTACTCGCATTCTCACGTACTAAAGTGTACGCTGTGGTCCTGCGTTCCGTGTTTCCTTCAAATTCCTCTTTATTAGCTACGTTATGCAAGAAGTCGGTCACTGTTTGTTTTTTATCTTATTTTTCTGATGTCATTCCCGCGGAGGCGGGAATCCAGTAAAACCTATAAAAAATAAAAACTTGTTTTTATAGGTTTATTTTGTTAATTAATGTGTAATTGTTGAGATCGGGATTAAGGCTACTTTTTCTGGATTTCCGCCTCCGCGGGAATGACATCAAGCACCATGCAAGCAACGTCATGAATTCTTATCCCTAGCTGACCCTATCTATTCCTTCATTGATTAAAGCGTCTGCTTTTGATTTATTTTCCCATCCAGTAACTTTAACCCATTTACCTTTTTCTAAATCTTTATAATGCTCAAAGAAATGCACGATACGTTTCTTGAGCATGTCACATAAATCATCTAGCTCTTTAATATGATCGAAAGTAATATCGAGCTTAGAAGTCGGTACTGCGATTATTTTCTCATCAAGCCCTGATTCGTCTTCCATCATCAATACACCGACTGCTCGGCATTTTATAACCGACCCAGGCACTACCGGATGATGAGCTACGACAAGTACGTCTACCGGATCACCGTCATTTGAAAGAGTATGAGGAATAAAACCGTAATTGCATGGATAGCTCATGGTAGTTTGCATAAAGCGATCAACAAAAACTGCTCCTGATTCTTTGTCAAATTCGTATTTGATTGGACCGCTATTCATCGGAATTTCGATAATTACGTTTATTTCGTAATTATTTGCTTTTGCTTTGATTTTATCTATAAACATGTTTTTATTTATTTGGTTTAGTTATTTTTCGTCATTGCGAGGAGAATTACAACGTAATTCGACGAAGCAGTCTCAGGCCTATTTTACTAGATTGTCACGTCGCTTCGCTCTTCGCAATGACGTTGTTATTGCGGAGGTCTGTAATTCTCATCATGCTTTGCAAGTAATTGTCTTGCTATAAATTTCCCGTTCGATAATTGCCCGATGGCAATAATTCCTTGTCCTTTACGAAATAGAGCCGGAAGGGCTCCTTGATATAATATCTCGAAATCCTTAATATTATCGGTAATAACAAAACTTATCTTATCATTAGCAATTTTATTTATTGAGTCTGTTTTAACAAGCCCACCGACTCTTAACTCTTTGCCTTGTTCTATTTCATTAATTTTTGACGGCGGCAAAAAAAATACTATATTTTTCTCTAAATTGTAAAGTATTATACTAATTCCTAAACATGCTGAGCAGAAACAAATAATTATTGTTATTAATCTATTTCTTACTTTCTTTTGCATTAAAGTTCTGTTTATTTTTCAATGACTTGTAATTTAAAAAACTTACAATTAACAATGTCGCTAAGGTTAAAAAGGTAAATAAATACGCTACCGATATATAATTATTCATTTCTTAAAAATTCCATAATTTCCTTAGGTGAAGAATCTAAATAGAAATGTTTCAGATATTTTCCGTTTGCATCGATTAAATATGTAAAAGATGAATGATCAAGCATATAGTTCGGGTCGTCATCATCACCATGCACACGAGCATAGAAAACCTTGAATTTATCAGTTACATCTTTTATTTGCTGCTCGTTACCGGTAAGACCTATAAATTTCGGATGAAAATGTTTTAGATATTCTTTAAGTGCTATAGGAGTATCACGTTTTGGGTCAATAGTGATAAAAACAGGTAGAATATCTATTTTATGTTTATTTAAAATTTCTACAATCTCCGTCATTTTATTTAGAGAGGTTGGGCATATATCAGGACAACTAGTAAATCCAAAGTAAATGAGGCTTAAGTTGCCTTTCAACTTATCACTATTAAATATCTCTCCATTTTGGTCTATTAGTTCAAAATCACCGCCGATTTTTACGTTATCTTCATAGATATTAACTTGACCGGCAAGTGGCTTTTCAGGAGTTCTTAAAGATAACAACAAATATAATGCTCCTACTCCTATTAATAAGCTAATTACGATAATTATTTTTATAACATTTGACTGCATTTTCATAAGATATTATCCATTTTTGCGTTGTCATCCTAGCTGGTCCTGCTGTATGGCTCTTATGTCATTCCTGCGAAAGCAGGAATCCAGAGAAAAGTGAAAATGTCATACTGTGGCTTGACTACGGTATCTTATATCACAGGCCGTGTTCTGAGATCCCGCAATCAAGTTGCGGGATGACATTAAAGGTTACTGGATTCCCGCTTTCGTGGGAATGACATAAAAAGACCATACAACAAAGTCTACTATATTTACACAAGCCCTAATTTTTTAGGTTTAAAATGTTGTACCCAAATATCTATTAACAATTTAGTAATGATAATCGCTGAAAACATTGAAGATATAATCCCGATCGTTAATGCAACGGCAAAACCTTTTATTGCACCTACTCCAAATATATAAAGTAAAAAAGCAACGATTAAAGTAGTTAGGTTAGCATCAAGGATAGTGGCAAACGCAGATTCAAAACCGGTTCTAATAGCATAAAGATTAGACACTCCTTTATGCAGTTCCTCTTTAATTCTTTCGTAAATCAATACATTAGCATCAACAGCCATACCCATAGTGAGTATTATTCCTGCAATTCCCGGTAGAGTTAAAGTAGCTTGGAAAAGTGAAAGTAAAGCTAAAATATATAACAATGCAAGGCTTAAGGCTATATTGGCAAATAAACCAAGCACACCGTAAGACCAAACCATAAATATACACACTGCTATAAATCCTATAAGTCCTGCCTTTTTGCCCGACTCTATAGAATCAGCACCCAAATTTGGACCTATACTTCTCTCTTCAATAATTTTAAGTGGGGCAGGAAGCGAACCGGCTCGCAATAATAGTGCAAGCTCATTTGCCGACTCAACGGTAAAATTTCCTGTTATTATACCGCTTCCGCCCATAATCGCTCCGTTTATCGTTGGAGCACTTAGTAATTTATTGTCTAAAACTATAGCAAGGCGTTTACCAGTATTATTTTTAGTTATTTCACCAAATATTTTACTACCTAAATTGTTGAAAGAAAAAGCAACTACCGCTTGCGAATTTTGGTCAAAAGAAGCTGAAGCGGTTGTAAGCTGATCCCCACCCAAGACAACTTTTTTCTTTATAACGACATAATACTCCCCATGACTTTCGTTATCTCCCTTAACTAGCATTGAACCTACTGGAACATGTCCTTTTACCGCTTCTTCGATATTGGCATTTTCATCAACTAAATGAAAAGTTAGCTTTGCAGTTTTCCCTAATATATTCTTCAGGTAAGAGGGATTTTCTTCACCGGGAACTTGCAGTAATATATGCTTATCGCCTTGTTTCTGTAGGGTCGGCTCTTTAGTGCCGGTACTATCAACTCTCATGCGAACGATCTCAATAGATTGGTCTACTACCTTACTAAGTAAGTCATTTAATCTAGATTCGCTGTAGCTAAGCTTTATTTTATTTTCATTTACTTCAGCGATAATTTCTGGATCGATTTTATTAATTATTTTCTTTAACGGCTTTAATTTCTCAGGCGATCTTACTTCTAATTGAATGCTATTTTGTCTAACTAACAGATTTTTATAACCGATTTTATCCTCACGAAAATTTTTGCGTAAAGTGTCGGCAAGATTTTCCATTGAATCATTTAAGTAGGTGTCAAAATCAACATCGAGTAATAAATGGGCTCCTCCTCTAAGATCAAGTCCTAGATTTACTGAATCATGAGGTAGAAACTTAGAGTTTACCTGCATGAAATTAGGTAAGGCGCAAATAACTGCAAAAACCGTACATATAATTGAAAGAAAAATTTTCCACTTAGGAAGATTTTGCACCGCTTACCTTCTTATTTTTTTTGTTTTCTTTTTTTACTGCTACTTCTTTTGTACGACTAGTTATATCGATAATAGCACTTTTTAAAACTTTAATACGTACATCTTTAGCTATTTCGATTTCAATATTATTGTCATTTTCACTTACTTTAGTCACAATACCATAAATGCCGCTATTTGTTAGAACTTCTTCGCCTTTTTTAACTTCACTTACTAATTTCTCTTTTTCTTTGCGTCGTGTTTCTTGTGGACGTAATAATAAGAAGTAAAATACAGCAAAAATTAAAACCATCGGTATTAAGCTTGTTAACCCCGATTGTAAAGAATTTGTTTCTGCAGGCACTACCTCAGTTTCCTGTATTTCTATAGTGTCGTTATTATTTGCCTGATTATCTTGCGTATTTGCTGACATATGTAATTTCCTAATTGTTGCAATAGTCTTCCTGTATAACCTCTTTCTAAAAGTAATTTGTATACCTTTGATACTTCAAGATTTGGTACGTCAAATTTTAGGCTTCGCCTTTGCTCATGTAGTTTTCTACGCTCCGCAGGCTCACCACTTATTTGGCTTCCAACTTTTGAAGTATCTGCGGTATACATCAATCTGGTACTCGCATCTCACGTCCCTTTTTGTACGCTGCGGTTCTGCGTGCCGTGTTTCCTTAAAATTTCTCTTTGTAAGATAGGTTATGCACTAAGTCTAATAAAATAAAAATAGCTACCTAATAGCTTTAATGCAAGGGTAAAATAATAATATAAAATATATTTAAATGTATTTTATACTAATATAAGTTATCACGAAACCGATAAATGGCTATTTTTATGACAGTTATAACTACTAGAATTTCTAATGAACTAGATATTATACTTTCTAATGTTGTTAAGGAAATCGATAGACCAAAAGGATATATTATACGTAAAGCAATAGAAAGTTATATAGAAGAAAAAGCAGATTTATTAATTGCTTTGTCTTGTATAGAAAAAAGAGAAGAAGTAATTTCATTAGACGATATTAAGAAAAAATATGGTTTGGAAGATTGAATTTATGATAAACTTATGTCATTTGTAAAAGGGCGTTGTTGCTTAGCTCGAAAAACATGCTCTATGTCATTCCCGCGTAGGCGGGAATGACATAAAACGGACAAAATCACTGGAGCGGGTGAAGGGATTCGAACCCTCGACTTCAACCTTGGCAAGGTAGCGCTCTACCCCTGAGCTACACCCGCTTAAATAAAATAACGGTGCTTTAATGTAAAAAGTTTAAGGGGATCAAAATTAATTACATATAAAACTCCTTAGTGCTTTTTAATCTAAGCGAATCTGAATATAAGTAATTATAAGATAAATTGCAAGTATTAAATTAGAAATTTATTGGCATTGCTAAATAAAGATAGATTATTTAATAAATTAACGCCATTGCAAGGAAATTACAAAGTATATTGACTAAGCAATCTAGTTAAAAACTCTGTAAACTAGAATTTATTATTATTTTTTTAGATTGATACGCTCCTTTCAGTCGCTCAACTCATTACGACGCCTGTCTTGAGTTAGCAATGCTATAAAAAATCTAATTTTGTTAACTTGACTTTTATTTTTATATAAAACAGTATAGTTCTTTATTAATTTTAACTAATCTGTAAAAAAGTATGTGAAGTTACGCAAAAGAGCCAAAAAGTTTAGCCCGTAATCAAAAAGAAACAATAGGGCTACTATCGATAGGTAGGTTTCTTGAATATTTTGATCTCACGCTCTATGTACACATGGTGGTAATACTTAACGAGCTATTTTTTCCTGAAGCCGATGCACGAGCAGCTTCTCTATATTCTGCCATTGCATATTGTGCAACATATCTATTTAGACCTATCGGTACTTTTAATATTTGGTTGGATAGGAGATACTATAGGTCGTAAGGCAACGGTCATTATTACAACTTTTTTAATGTCGCTTTTTTATCTTATAATGGCTAATTATAAAAACTTATACCGAAATTGGTATTACGGCGACTTTTGTAGTAACTGCGTGTCGTATCGCTCAGGGGATGTCCTTTATAGGGGAGGTAGTAGGTGCCGAGCTTTATCTAACCGAAATGACAAAAATTCCTCAACGTTATTGGGTGGTGGCTTCGCTTGTTGTTTTTGTAATTTTAGGTGCAACCGTGTAGCATTGGCGGTAGGAACACTTGTTACTTCTGTTGGACTTGATTGGCGTATTGCATTTTGGTTTGGAGCAGCTATTGCTATAGTTGGTGCTGTTGTAAGGACAAATCTTAGGGAGACTCCAGATTTCATTGATGCAAAAAGACGAATAAAGAAAACTGTAGCACAAGCAGGGATAGATAGTAATCGGCTAAAATCAAGCCCTATTTGGAGTGAAAAAATTAATAAACCAACAGCAATAGCTTTCTTTTTGGTACATTGTGGAGTCCCGTTATGGTTTTATATTGTTTATATTTATTGCGGTAATATGCTAAAAACTCATTTAATTACAGTGCTACTCAAGTAATTCATCAAAATTTTATTGTTTGTGGTACAGAATTAATAAGTACAATAATTGTTACTTATTTGGTTTGTAAAATACATCCTTTAAAAGTCCTTAAAGTAAGATTAATAATATTTTCTATGGTAGCCCTTATGTCTCCTATCTTACTAAATAATATTTCAAATACTATAGAATTACTTTTATTCCAATTATTTATTGTAGTATTTGCCCCTACTACTTTTCCGGCAGGTGCAGTGTTTTATGCAAGATTTCCAGTATTAAAACGTTTTATATGCGGCAGTTTTATATTTGCTTTATCACGAGCTTTAATGTTTGCAGTTTCTTCTTTTAGAACAATTTACTTGATAGATTATTTTAATCACTGGGGATTATTATTCTTGATTATTCCAATTCTAATTGTATACATTTGGAGTAAATCATTTTATAAAGTTAGAGGAGGAAGCAGAGAGTTATTATTAGAAAAAGCTTTGTATCTTTCAAGTTCAATATTAAAAACTTTTAGGCATAACTTAGCAAATTCTTGTTCTAGTTTATAATTTATATTAGCAGCGACCAAAAGAAAATTTATTAAAGTCGCTTCAATAATTTTTCTAGTGATTGACGCATTTGAGAACCGTGTTACGTGCATAGTAGATACCTTTTTTGACTTCGAGTATATCTATAGGCTTTGCTACTTTAGTATTTAAATATTCGAGTTTATCAAGTAATTTTTTACTATAAACACAAATTGCAAACTTTTCTTTCCAAGAGCTTATATCTTCTATAAAAGTTATTTCTTATTTCATTATAATTTGTGGGCTATTAATTAAAAAATTAGGCATTGCCTAGAAAAAGTTGATAATTTGAAAAGTTTACGTCATTGCCACGCTCTTTGCAGTCGCTTAGCTCATGACGATATCAACCGTTTCGAGGAAATGCCAAAATTGCAGTAATAAATAGCTGCAGATTAGGTCCTGTGAAGGAAAATTAAATTAATCTATTTTTGCTATTTTTTGCTGTAAATCATAAGATTTTTTTGAAATAGGAACAACTATTACTGCAAAAATCTTATTAATGTTCGCTAAAAAATATCTGAAAATATAAATAATTTAATTTTCCTTCACAGGACCTAAAGATTATTGTTATTTTATTTTAAATATTAATCCTAAAGTCAAAATATAACTATGTCAAACCGTAATAGTTTAGAAGTACAAGAGTACGCACAAGCTAGCTCCTTAAATAATACTAATCTAACTGCATCATAGGGTGAGTTAATACTAACTGTTGCAAATTTATTGTTCAAAGAGTCAAATATTAATAATAATCAGAATATACAAAGAGATAAAAATATATCTTATGAGAATAATATTACCGACTTTGAAAATCAGGATACAAGTTGTGGTATATGTAAATGTCTGATAGCTACTGTTTGCTGCAATGTGTATGTATTTTTATTTGAATAAACACCAAATTTTACACTAAAAAAATATGAGCAAGGCTTAAGAAAGTTAGGAAACCTAGAGCATCGGTTATGGTTGTTAGAAATACACCGGAGCCTGTAGCGGGGTCTATATCAAAATAATGCAGTATTATAGGAATAGCAGAGCCGAATAATCCGGCTACTAAAAAATTTAAAATAACTGCAATAGCAAAAATAACGCTAAGATTTAAGTCAAGCAACATCACAAAGCTAAGTCCTGCTCCGATAATTGCAAGTACAAAACCGTTAAAAGCCGATACGGCTATTTCTTTTAATATAACTTTATTGACATTATTATAATGAATATCTTTATTAGCAAGGGCTCTAACCGTAACGGTCATGGCTTGTGTTCCGGCATTTCCGCCCATTGAAGCTACAATAGGCATAGTGGCTGCAAGCGTTACAAGTTTTGCAATAGTATCGTTAAAATGGTTAATGATAAGTGAGGTCATGCAGGCAGTGATTAGATTAACAAAGAGCCAAGGAAAACGATGTCTAACGGTATAAAATACATTGAAGAAAGTATCTTGAGTGTGTACCCCGCTTAATGATAATATATCTTTGCCGACTTGTTCTTCGATAATATAAATTATATTATCGATTGATACGCTACCTACTAACTTACCGCTTTTATTTACTACCGGTACAATAGTTAAAGCATATTGTCTAAAAATGAAGCTTAGTTCATTTAAGTCGGTAAAAGCATCTGCAAGTTTAAAATCTTTGTTCATCAAATCTTTTATCAATTCATTTTTTTTGCCTTTAATTAGCGTGCTAAGAGAAATAATACCGATAGGGCGTAATTTATTATCCGTAACGATTGCCGCATAAAAGTCATTCTTTACGTTCTTGATAAAATTTAATGATTCCTCGACCGTCCATCCTTCTTGAAGATTAATAAAATCTCGTTCAATTACCCTACCTACCGTATTTTCGGGATATGTACAACCTACGGTAATTTGGTGTTTTTTTTCTTTAGTGAGATTACTTAGGATAAGGTCTTTTATATCATCGTCTAGATCGATTACTACTTCAATAGCATCTTCTATAACTAGCTTATTGATTAATTCTGCAGATTTTTTTATGCCTAAAGTTTCTATTATTAAAGGTTTACTATAAGCATTTAATGATACTAACGTTTCAGGCTTAATTTCATCCTGTAATAAAGGAATAATTATTTTATATGTTTTATTATTAAGATTATCTAAGAAATCTGCTAAATCGGCATAATGAAGCTTGGCCAGCCTGCTTGCAGCAGCATCATAATTGTGATCTTCGATCAGATCGTTAATTTGATCAAAAATTTCAGCAAATTGATCGTGATGATCTGGTAAGATGCTTTTAAATATATTGAAATTAGGCATAGCCTATTGACCTAATAGTTTATTATATACTTATTATAATTATTTAAAGCTGGGTAGCTAGGCTTGGCACAGAATTGTGTACAATTTGCTAATCAATATAAATCACAGAGTACAAATAAGCAATAGTTTTTATTTCAACTCCTTTTCATTTATCAGGAGTATACAATTAGCACAAACATTTGCTAACAAGACGAACTTAGGAGTAAATATAAAATCTGAAGTGTCGAAACAAACAAAAATTTGACTTTGTGAAAAACCGGCGAATGGTGCGGTCGAGAAGACTTGAACTTCCAATCTTTTTACAGAACAGCACCCTCAATGCTGCGCGTCTACCAATTTCGCCACGACCGCTTAAGCTTTACTCTATAGCAGATTATGAGTAAAATATCAATAGAATTCTTTTGATGTTATTTCCACCTTTCTATGTCATTCCCACTTCCACGGGAATGACATAAACTAGCCATGCGACAACACCTTTAGTCGTTCGCAATGACGGCAAAGCTATTCAAGATAAATCAACAACAAAACTAGGTGTAATCGATTGCTTAACAGCAGCTTTCATTAAACTATCTAGTTTTTCATCAATATTATCAAAATCAATATGATATTCTCTAGAATTTCCGGTTAACACTAGGGCAGAGTCTATACCAAGGCGATTTGCTGCAAGTATATCGGTGTAAACAGTATCCCCAATCATTAACATGCGATTCTTAGGGGTATTATGACATTCTTTTAAAATTTTGCTATATATTTCTTCATATGGCTTACCACTATAAATTACTTTTCCGCCAAGCTGTTTTATTTTTTCGGCATAATAGCCGCTACAATATCTATAAACACCGTGCTGATTTATTCCAAGGTCAGGATTAGCACAAATATTGACCATTTTACGTTGTACAACAATTTTAAATAATTCATTGAATTCGTTTAAATCTAAATTTTCGTTTTCGTCTCTGTAAATAGTCATTAAGAAAATATTAGCTTTGTTAATATCATCAGTGATAGGACATTGAATTCTGTTTATTATATCATTTTCTAAATGTCCTAAATGATATATTGCTGGTTTTTCTATACCGAACCGCTCTTTACTTTCTAGTATCATTTCTACTGCTATTTCGCCTGAGCTAATGATCATTTCCGGTTCTGCATTTAATCCCCACGATTTAATTGTTTGATGCAGTGAAAAAATATTGCGTGGAGCATTAGTGACAAAATATACTTTTTTTCGTTCAATAATCTTATTGATATTTTGTACGACGCCCGGATAGGTACGCCCCCCTTCAATTATTACCCCCCACAGATCGAATAAAAACACGTCATAATCATTAATTACGTCGAAAATATGTTTTAACTTTAATGTATTCATTGTTATCTCGCTAATTTTAAATCAAGAAACTTTACTATTTTAATAAGTTACGTTATAGTCATTTTTATTGTTTCTAGCAACAAGTAATAGAGCCAAATATATAATATGTCGGAAATTGAAGAAAAATTTAACGAATCATCATACGGTGCTGATTCCATAAAGGTTTTAAAAGGTCTTGAAGCCGTAAGAAAAAGACCGGGAATGTATATCGGGGATGTTGGAGACGGGTCAGGTCTACATCATATGATTTATGAAGTAGTCGACAACGCTATCGATGAGTCGCTTGCTGGTTATTGCGATCTAGTACGAGTAACATTAAATAAAAACGGTTCAGTAACCGTATCCGATAACGGGCGAGGTATACCCGTTGAAATTCATGAAGAAGAAGGAATATCGGCAGCTGAAGTTATTATGACGCAACTTCACGCCGGCGGTAAGTTTGACCAGAACGCTTATAAGGTTGCAGGCGGTCTACACGGTGTTGGTGTATCGGTTGTAAATGCTCTTTCTGAATGGCTTGAGCTGCGTATTTGGCGTAATAATAAGGAATATTTGATGAGATTTAATAATGGTATAACGGAAGCTCCGCTTGCGGTTGTCAAAGAAAATATTGATAAAAAAGGTACGGAAGTTACTTTTTTTCCGTCTGTAGAAACGTTTACTAATATAGAATTTGATTTTGGCACTATAGAGCATCGTCTTCGTGAGCTTGCTTTTTTAAATTCAGGCGTAAAGATTTTACTCGTCGATAATCGCTTTGAAGAAGTTAAAGAAGTAGAGTTTTATTATACGGGTGGTATAGAAGCTTATGTAAAATATATAGACAGAGCGAAGCACGCTATCCATCCATGTATAGTAGTTAATACAGAGAATGCTGAGTCTGGTATAAGCCTTGAGCTTGCGATGCATTGGAACGATTCTTATCATGAAAATATTTTATGCTTTACTAATAATATTAGGCAGCGTGATGGCGGAACTCATCTTAGTGCTTTCAAATCAGCGATAACACGTGTTATTACTTCGTATCTTGATACTACGGGTCTTAATAAAAAAGCTAAAAATTACTTTAGCGGTGAAGATACTAGGGAAGGGCTATGTTGTGTGCTTTCCATTAAAGTGCCTGATCCTAAATTTTCTTCTCAAACAAAAGATAAGCTAGTAAGCTCCGAAGTACGACCGGTTGTTGAGAATGCCGTTTATACAAAGGTTC
The DNA here is from genome assembly GCF_000263055.1 of Rickettsia honei RB. NCBI lineage: Bacteria > Pseudomonadati > Pseudomonadota > Alphaproteobacteria > Rickettsiales > Rickettsiaceae > Rickettsia > Rickettsia honei. The sequence goes on from NZ_AJTT01000006.1 coordinate 21,006, forward strand.
TTGAGTGGTTTGAAGAGCATCCAGCAGAAGCTAAGGCAATTATAGCTAAGATTATGGAAGCTGCGAATGCTCGTGAAGCTGCTAGAAAAGCAAGGGAACTCACTCGAAGAAAATCAGCTTTAGAAGTTTCGAATTTACCAGGTAAACTTGCAGATTGCCATGCAAAAGATCCTGCTATTTCAGAATTGTTTATTGTTGAGGGGGACTCTGCGGGCGGTACTGCAAAGCAGGGTAGGGATAGCAAAATTCAGGCTATATTGCCTTTGCGTGGTAAAATTTTGAACGTTGAACGTGCAAGATTTGATAAAATGCTCGGTTCGGACCAAATCGGTACGTTAATTACAGCGCTTGGAATTAGTGTTGAACGAGAATTTTCCTTAGAAAAGCTTAGATACCATAAAGTTATTATTATGACCGATGCTGATGTTGATGGCTCGCACATTAGAACTTTATTACTCACGTTTTTCTATCGTCATATGCCTGAGCTAATAAATAAAGGCTATCTATATATAGCTCAGCCACCGCTTTATAAAGTAAAGAAAGGAGCAGCCGAGTTTTATTTAAAGAATGAGCAAGCGCTGCAAGATTATTTGATCAAATCAACTATTAATGATGCAACCTTAATTCTAGACTATAAAGAGCAGTTAGTGGGTGATAATTTAGAAGAGCTAATTAATAAAGTGGTTAAGTTTAACGGCTTGCTTGACCATGCTAGCAAAAAATTTAATCGCTCAATTACCGAAATTCTTGCTATTAATGACTTACTTAATAACAAAATATTTGAGTCTGAAAGTGATTTAAGACTTAAAAAAGCTTTAGATGTTTTAAATAGCTTAGAAGATTCGCCTGATAAGACTAATTGGGAAGTTTTAAAACATGAAAATAAAATAGAGTTCTTCCGCTTTAGTAGGGGTTTAAAAGAAAGTAAAATATTATTGAAAGAGCAGTTAGAATCATTTGAGTTTGTACAAATATCAAAGCTTGCTTTAACGATTTTTGATATATTTAGTAAGCAATTAAAGCTTATAGTGAAAAGTCAGGAATTCGATATTTTAACACCGAGTCAGTTGTTAAATACCATTATAGAATGCGGAAAAAGAGGTATAAATATTCAGCGTTTTAAGGGTCTTGGTGAGATGAATTCCGACCAGCTATGGGAAACTACTCTTGACCCTACAAAAAGAACTTTGCTTCAGGTAAGAGTTGCAGAAATTGATGAAGCAGAAGGCATTTTCTCTACTTTAATGGGTGACGTTGTTGAACCTCGCAGGTTATTTATCCAAGCAAATGCGTTGAATGTCGTGAATTTGGATGTGTAGTATACTCGGTGTCATACCGTGGCTTGACCACGGTATGACAATTTAATCAGTTTCTCCTCGCAATGACGTTACAATTTTATCAAAATAATTTATGCACAAATTAATTATTCACGGTGGTACACCTCTGAAAGGTAGTATTAATATTAGCGGTGCTAAAAATGCCGTGCTACCTATTATGGCAGCGTCTATTCTTACCGATAAACTGCATATTACTAATGTTCCAAAGTTAACGGATGTTAGTACTATGAAAGATTTGCTCCGAAGTCACGGGTCAGATATTGAAATAATAGCACATCAAGATGAATTTGAGCTTATAATTGATACCAAAAATATAAATAACTTTACTGCAGATTATGAAATAGTCCGTAAAATGAGAGCATCGATTTGGGTGCTTGGTCCTTTGCTTACCAAATACGGTAAAGCAAAAGTATCGCTTCCGGGTGGTTGTGCTATTGGAGCAAGGCAAGTAGATTTGCATATTGCTGTATTAAAAGCTATGGGAGCTGAGATTGAAATAGAAGACGGTTATATTAACGCTTCAAGTAAAGGACGCTTAAAAGGTACTCATTTTGTTTTTGATAAAGTTTCCGTAGGTGCTACGATTAATGCAATACTTGCAGCTGTTTTAGCAGAGGGGGAAACTGTGCTTTTTAATTGTGGTCGAGAGCCGGAAATAGTTGATTTATGTAATTGTCTTATCGCAATGGGAGCCGATATTGCAGGTATCGGCACTAGCGAAATAACAATTAAAGGCAAGGATTCTTTAAATAAAGCGAGCTATAAAGTACTTTCTGATCGTATTGAAGCCGGTACTTATATGTTTGCGGCAGCTATTACTAAAGGTGATGTAAAAATTTGTGGGATTGATTACCATATTGTAGAAAATATAGCTTTAAAACTTATCGAAACGGGTATAAAAGTCGTGCCGATCAATAACGGAGTTCAAGTAACTTATGAAGGGAAGTTAAATTCAGTTGATTTAGAAACTAATCCCTATCCTGGCTTTGCTACTGATTTGCAAGCACAATTTATGAGCCTTATGACGCTTAGTAGCGGTGTTTCAATGATCACCGAGAATATTTTTGAAAATCGTTTCATGCATGTCCCTGAATTATGTAGAATGGGAGCAGATATAGTAGTACGAGGTAATAAGGCGGTTGTTCGAGGTGTAGAAATATTAAAAGGCGCAGAAGTTATGGCAAGTGATCTTAGAGCTTCGGTATCGCTAATACTCGCCGGTCTTAGTACTAATAGTAAAACCGTATTACACCGAATATATCATTTAGATCGTGGCTTTCAAGATTTAGAAAAAAAATTAAGTAATTGTGGTGCAGATATAAAAAGGGTATAATATATTCGATCAACTTCAAAAATGGGCTAAGTCGTTCTACAAGAGCTGCGGTACGCACGTATTAAGTATACACTGTGTTCCTCGCCTTGTGAACTCCTTGTGCTCTTTTTGAAGTTGATCTACGTATATTCGTTTCCTATTTATTTGTAGTATACTATTTTTAACGGAGAAAAATTATGGCAAGAATTACAGCAGAAGATTGTAATAAAATTATACCGGATAGGTTTCGGCTTGTTGTCCTAGCAACAAGATATGCTAAATTATTAAATTATAAAGTAGAAACTAATCAAATCAAAAAAGAAAAGCGTGATAAGCCTCCTGTTATCGCATTACGTAGAATTGCTGCCGGAAAAGTATCGGTAGCTCAGTTAGAACAAGATTTAATAAATAGTCTGCGTACAAGAACTATGATAGAGCCGCTTGTTAATCAAGATGAATCAGAAGCTGTAGAAGAAAAATTTGAGTATTTACCTGAAGTTTATATCGGGGAAGATTATTCTGATTTAGATGATCAAATCTTTATTGATGAGAATGGCGAAGATTATGAAACCGATAAGTAAATGCTTATCGGTGTTGGTACTGATATAGTACAAATTCCTAGAATCGAAAAAATATTACATTTATATCCAGAACTTTTTGCTAAAAAAATTCTAACTTCAAAGGAATTAAAACAGTTTATTTTGTTGGGAAAAATAAACCATGCTGCTTTTTTAGCCAAGCGTTTTGCTGCTAAAGAGGCTGTTAGTAAAGCCTTTGGAGTCGGTATAGGTCAAGGTATAAATTTTAAAGATATTACTATACTAAATAATGATTTAGGTAAGCCTATAGTAGAAGTTAGCTCAAACTATACAAACAAACTCTCTCCTTTTAATATTCACCTTTCTCTTGCTGATGATTATCCTGTGTGTGTAGCATTTGCTGTGATTGAGAGTAGTTATAATGTTATTCTTGGGTAGAGGCGTGTTACTGTGTGAACCCTATTTCATTCCCGCGGAGGCATTGTTGCGTGTATACCCAAACCGTCATTGCGAGGCGCGAAGCGACGTGGCAATCTCATACAGTAATAACAAACGCCTGAGGTTGTTTCGTCAAAACTTACAGTCTTTCCTCGTAATGACGACTTGGTATACGTGGAATGCCCGCTTCTCGCAATTACAAAATATAAATTACGATCCGGCTTTGCTGTCTGCTTTAGGTAACATGATTTTTAAATCAGCTTTAGCTTCTAAATCAGCAATATATTTCTTTAGTACTTCTGCAGCTAATATATTATCAATAGTTACTTTTGCTTCTTCTTTTGTTGGAATAGGCACAGGTTTTTTCTCAAGCACTTTGATAATATGCCAACCGAAATCGGTTTTTACAGGAGTTGAAACTTCATTTACTTTTAAAGCAAAAGCTTTCTTTTCAAATTCCGGTACTAACTGCCCAGGTTGATTTAGTATAATGTAACCGATAACGCCGCCGTTTGAAGCTGAAGCTTTATCAAGAGATAACTCTTCTGCAAGCTTAGTAAAGTTTCCGCCTTTGCTTAATTTGGTTTTTATATCATTAGCTTCTTTTTGAGATTTAACTAAAATATGAGCAACTTTTATTTGTTCTTTACCTTTAAGATTACCGACATATTTATTATATTCGTCATCAAACATCTTATCTGTAATGTTAGATTTTATGTAGTTTGCTAGTAATTCTTGTTGAGCTAATTGATTTTTTGCATTTTCAAGTTTTTCTTGGAATTCTTTAGAAGAAGTAATATTTGACTTAGCAACTTCTTCTTTTAACAAAAGATTATTAACATAAATTTTTATTAATTTTTCCTGATCTTGTGGTGGAAAATCATCAAAATTTTTGATTGTTTCACCTGATTGAAGATTAAGCTGAGGCTTAAATTCTTTCATAATTTGCGATTCTTTTACTTCACCGCCTTTATAGGTAGCAACTACCTTGTCTTTATCAGCAAAAGCAATACCGGAAAGCATGCTAACTGATAAAAATATAACAGATAATTTTTTCATTTATGACTCATAATTGTGTTAAATATAAGCTTAAATTTTATAAAAATAATATATAACCGTCAATAGATATTTGAGAATATTTTATTTATTAATAATAATTTACAAATATTTGTAGTAAATAAATTATTCATTTAAATAAAATTATAACATTTGATAATTTTATAAAATATACCTATATTTAAGTAATAAAATACTAAAAATATCATAAGGACTTTAATGCTTTCTATTTTAAAAAAACTTTTCGGTACTGCAAATGATCGTACTGTAAAAAAACTATTTTCTGAAATTACAAAAATTAACTCGCTTGAACCTGCTATACAAAAATTATCAGATGAGGAGTTGAAGAATAAAACTGTGGAGTTTAAAGAAAAACTTAAAAACGGAGCTACTTTAGAAGATATAGTATATGAGGCGTTTGCGGTAGTTAGGGAAGCAGCTAAAAGAGTTTGCGGTATGCGTCATTTTGACGTTCAGCTTATAGGTGGCCTGATATTACATCGAGGCATGATTACCGAAATGCGTACCGGTGAGGGTAAGACCTTAGTTGCAACGCTTCCTGCGTACTTAAATGCTTTAACTGGAAAAGGTGTACATGTTGTAACCGTAAATGATTATCTAGCACGCCGTGATTCTGCTTCCATGGGTAAAATTTACAATTTTTTAGGTTTATCGGTTGGATGTATTGTTGGCGGTATGCCTGATGAGGTAAAACGAGCCGCCTATAACGCCGATATTACTCATGCAACAAATAATGAACTCGGTTTCGATTATTTAAGGGATAATATGAAGTATAGCTTGCAGGAGCGGGTACTGCGTCCTTTTAATTTTGCTATCATCGATGAGGTTGATTCGATTTTGATAGATGAAGCAAGAACTCCGCTAGTTATCTCGGGTCCGGTTAATGATAATGCAGAATTATACGGTAAAATTGATAAAATAGTACGTCTGCTTAATGCAAGTGATTTTGAAAAAGACGAAAAATTAAAAACTATCAATTTAACGGAAACCGGCATTACACATATAGAATCGCTTTTAAGTAAAGAAAATATTATAAAACCAGATACCAGTTTATATGATTTTGAGAATTTAACTTTAGTACATTATGTTAACCAAGCCTTAAGAGCTCATAATATGTTTACTGTTAATGTAGATTATTTGGTGCGTGAAGGTAAAGTAATGATTATTGATGAGTTTACCGGTCGTGTAATGGAAGGGCGTAGATATTCGGAAGGGTTACATCAAGCATTAGAAGCAAAAGAAAATGTGAAAATTCAAAATGAGAACCAAACTTTAGCATCTATTACTTTCCAAAATTATTTTCGTAATTATCCTAAATTATCGGGTATGACCGGTACGGCTATGACCGAAGCACCGGAACTAAAAGATATATATAATCTTGATGTGGTCGCAGTCCCAACCCATAATAAAGTTACAAGGCTTGACCTTGATGACGAAATTTACGGCAGTAAAAAAGAAAAATATGATGCTATCTTAAAGCTAATTAGGGATTGTTACGATCGTGGACAGCCTATACTTGTTGGTACGATAAGCATAGAAAAGTCAGAAGAACTTTCAAGCGTTTTAAATAAAGAAAAAATCCCTCATAAAGTATTAAACGCCAAATTTCATGAGCAGGAAGCTTTTATTATTGCTCAAGCAGGTAGGTTTAAGGCAGTAACGATTGCAACTAATATGGCAGGGCGGGGTACTGATATTATGCTTGGCGGTAATCCTGAAATGTTAATAGCACAGCTGGATAAAGAACATAATTATGAAGCTAAAATAGCTGAAATAAAAGCTCAAATTGCCGAAGAAAAGAAGCAGGTTATTGAAGCAGGCGGTTTATTTGTGATAGGTACGGAAAGGCATGAAAGCCGTAGGATCGATAATCAGCTAAGAGGAAGATCAGGTAGACAAGGTGATCCTGGTAAAACTAAGTTTTTCCTATCGCTTGATGACGATTTAATGCGTATTTTTGCATCAGATCGTATATCAGGAGTTCTTAGAACACTTGGATTGAAAGACGGAGAGGCTATCCACCATCCAATGATTAGTCGTTCACTTGAGAAAGCGCAGCAAAAAGTGGAAGGACATAACTACGAAATGCGTAAAAATTTATTACGTTTTGATGATGTAATGAATGACCAACGTAAGATAATATACGAGCAACGTACTGAAATTATTAAATCTAAAGATAGTCACGTTTTCTTAAATAGTACTACTGAGGAACTCGCCAAAAAGATAGTATTAACTTTCATGCCGGTAGGCTCTTATAGAGAAGATTGGGATATAGAGAATTTAAGCGTAGAATTACATCGTGTTTTTTCTATAAAATTTGATCATAATGTAGTAAGTAAAAATGATGTAACGGAAGAAGAAATCACGAAGATCATTATACAAATGGCTCATGATATATATAAGTCAAAAGAAGAAGCCTATAGTAGCGAGTTAATGCATAATGCCGTGAAATATATTTTATTAACTACCCTTGATCAAGTTTGGAAAGATCATTTATATAGCTTAGATCATTTAAGACAAGGCATATCTCTTCGAGCTTATGGCCAAAAAGACCCTCTTAGTGAGTATAAAAGAGAAGCATTTAACTTATTCGAGCAGATGCTTAATAATTTAAAAGAATTATTTATTCAAACAGTATACCATTTCCATATTGACTTAAAAAATGTTCAAAAAGAAGATGTTTCGCTTGAGTATAAAAAACTTCAAAAAAATATGCGTGAGAGTCGGGAAGATCCGGCATTTAGTAAATATAACGCAGGAAGTAGTCTTGAGACTCACCTTAAACCAGTCGTATCACGTATTGATCCAAAAGATAGAAACCCTGACGATCCTACTAGTTGGGGTAGGGTATCTCGTAATGAGCTATGTCCGTGCGGTTCAGGCAAGAAATATAAATATTGTCATGGTGCAAATGAATAGATGAAAACCTATAATACCCTACGATTTTTACTCTATGTCATTCCCGCGAAGGCGGGAATCCAGCAAAACTCGAAAAAATCAAAAGGTTATAGCTATTTCTTAAAATTTCTTTACATTTTTAGAAAAAGTAAAAATTCTTCGAGATTTTTATACTTTCTGGATTCCCGCCTACGCGGGAATGACATAAAACGAGCCATTAATTCTTAAGACAATACAACCTTTTTAAAAATTGTAGGGTATTATAATGAAAACCACTTTACCTCAGCGTTCTCTAAAAATCCAAGCTAGGCTTAATTTTATAGTGTAGCAAATTCTAGATATTGCACAAGATAAAATCGCTATGATTATCTTTGGCTCTTTTGCAAGAGGTGATTGGGTGCGTGATCTACCTAACGGTTACCATACGGCAAGGATTAATCAGTAGGAGTTCTCAGTATTGTCTGCGTGACTTCCTAATCGTCATTGCGAGGAAATTGCATAGCAATTGACGAAGCAATCTCAGGAGTTTGTTATTATTTCATAAGATTGCCACGCAGCCTACGGCTGCTCGCAATGACGATTTGGGTATCCAAGCAAGCCTTTTGCAGGAATGACAATGAGATCTTTATCACCTTTAAGAAATACAAAGTATAAATAAGTAGAATATGATAAAAGAACTATTAAATAGTAATTTAACTCTGTTGCTAAAGTCAAATAGAGTAGTAGTGCAAGATATAGAACATTATGTAAAACAATGTAGCTTTTAAAATGTTTTAAAAGAGTCTATTTTTCTCTTGATAAAGTGGGTGTAGTAAGGAGTTTAAATGAATTACGTGCAGTATCTACTACTGAACTATTTTCGGTATCTACAAATAATGCACTAAAAGTTGGCTAAATGTTAGTTGAAGAAAAAAAAGCAAATGTTAATATGTGTAGTGATATTTTGAAGAATACTCCTTGAAATTCAGCCGCACGTCACGGAAATTGTAGCAGAATATCTAATATCAAAAGGCGCTGCAGTAAACGGAGGAGTTTGGCTAGGATCACCTTTATATGAAGCAGTAAGGACTTTAATGTAGCAAAACTATTACTTAAGAACGGAGCTGAGGTGGATCAAAGAAAATCCGGAGGAATACCTTTGCATGCGGTTGCTAAAAATGTTCGATGTAAAGATATTAAGGATGATGAAATATATAAGCTGTTAGTATCATATGGTGCTGATATCAACGCAAAAGTAGAATTTAAAGGAGTAGGGTTTAGTATATATGATGGAAAAACGATATCAGAAATAGTAGAATTTAAAATAGCATTCGTTGGTGAAAGTGAAGTAATAACGGAAGAATAATGATGTTTTGAGATATCTTAACATATTTATAGGCATTGCCTAGAAATCGTTGTCATTGTAAGCGGCTGTAGGCTCCTGTTGCATGGATACCAAATCGTCATTGCAAGCGACTGTAAGGAGCGTGGCAATCCAGAAAAATAATAAAAATGCTACGCATTTTACTAGATTGCTTCGTCAATTACTTTGTAATTTTCCTTGTAATGACGTCAACTTTTCAAATTATCAACTTTTTCTAGGCAATGTCTATTTATCGACACGGTAGTTATTGACAAGTTTAGGAAAAAGTTTTATATTCTTCACAAGTTTAAGAAAAAGTTAATAGTATATGTCTAAAGCAAAAACAGCTTCCAAAAATAACCCGACTTCTAGGGAACAGGCTAAAGAATATTTTCATAACGGTCAGAAAATCAAACCAGTCAAGCTTATTGCTGCTCAAAAGTCTTTTCTAGCTGCCGAATATGAATCTTCCGGAGATTTAGTCGTAGGGAGCAATGGTCAGCCATTACCTTGGGGATTAGTTAAAAGCTTATCTTAATATTTTCACTTCCAAAAATCTCGCCAATAAATAATTGGGGGCATAGCTCAGGGGTAGAGCATCTGCTTTGCACGCAGAGGGTCAAGGGTTCGATTCCCTTTGCCTCCACCACTTCCGATAAGGGTTTCAAGGCTTTTTGAAATTTAGTAAAAACTTTGAATGTTCCTTTTGTTTTAATTTTCGCTCCATGTCTTGCTAAAAAAATATTCTGTACCTACTATTATTGGTTATGAGAAGTATTTACAACAGCAGCATCTAGGCAAAAATAATAATCTACATACTCAAAGGCTGAGGTGACTATTTACTTGAGAAAGAAATATACGAAGCTTTGCTAGAACTCAGTAATTATAGCAGTGAAGAGAATAATAAATTATTAAATACGACTTATTTTCTTATAAATTAATAAAAAAATAAGGACATAATATGAGTGGTACAACAAAAAATATAAATGCAAAGAGAGCAGCAAGCATGGGTCTTGATAGTTGGCTTGGCGTTACTGTAGGTGATAATATTACTCACTCTTTTAGTTTAGATACTAATAGTAATTCATAGTATCGGTGATACCTATAGAGCTTTAGAAATAAATGCTAATAACAGACCTTTTAAATTGATTGTAGACGAGGATTTTTCTATAAAAATTGCAGAGTTTAACACCTATGATTCTCTTGTAATAGAGATATATCAAGGCATTGCTCTTAGAATACTAGACGAAGAATGTCCTTCTATGCCTATAACTTTGGGGCAAAATGCTAAAGTTAATTTTATCTATGAAAATGAGCAATATACTTTTACAAATCATTATCAAGATAAAATGAGTTTCCAAGATATAAATACGTTGGCAAAAATAACTAATCTATCTCATAAAGAATTTGTTAAAATTTTATCTAATTTATACGCTAGAAGAAATAAAGGAGATTGTAGATAAATATAAAGCAATAGATAAAGAGGCATTAAATTTATTTATAGGACAAAATTATAAGCTTTTTTATAGCTCTGATCAAACTGAAAATCCTTTTAAAGATCATACTCCATTTTTAAATTAGTAGACAAGTCTTTAGAAGAAAGTCCAACCCTTAATCTAATGCCTGTTGACCTTAAAATATCATATAGCTTCTTATTTAGAGGACGAAGTCGATATAATAGGTAATGACAGCTAAATCCTCTATCTATCTACTACAATGCAAGCTGGCATACAATACATATTGGCATACAAGAAGATTTAAGCTACACTGCAAAGCTTGCCAATCACTTAATACATAAAAATGGTACGCAATGGCTTGATGTTCTAGATCAGGCATTAAATTTATACCAGCTAGGCACTCAGACTATGCAGATAGCAGGCGATATAGGAAAGCTAGTAGCAGGCACATCGCTGGTAGACTTAAAGAAAAATTTACAAAATCTTGACTCTGTAAGATTTGGTATGTAGGTATCAAGGGGAGTAAGTACTACAAATAATTTAGTAGTTGAGAGTTTGCAGGACGTAATACAAGATTTTGATATGATTACTAATGGATTAAATAAAGAAGAAAAAGCAGCTTTGAAAACAAGATTCAGTTGCTCAAATATGCTTGCTCAAACAAAGGAAGCTATTTATGCCAAAGCATTTGATATTTCAACGCACTATTTAAAAACGTTTAAAGGCACAGGTTTAAAGTTAATAGCTCCTTCTAGATTAATTGCCGTTCGTTTTAAAAAATTTTTAGATGATATAGGACAAGTAAGTTCTGAAGTTGTTATATCTGCTACTGATGACCGGGACGGTTATAAAGATATTGAAAGTGAAAATGAAGTAGATAAATTTATAAAAAACATGAGGGAACAATATGGAGCAAAATTCAATAATAGAATTATTAAAAAATTTAAAAGTTCCGATGATCCTGAAATTTTAATTGTAGTTTCAAAATTACTAACCGGTTTTGATGCACCGCGTAATGTCGTTATTTACATATGCAAAGAATGAAAAGAGCAGAATCTTTTACAAGCAATTGCTCGTGCGAATCGTCTATTTGAAGAAAAAGGGAAAACTAAAGAATACGGTTATATAATTGACTATGTAGGGTTATCGAATCAATTAAAACAAGCACATCAATTTTATGAAAATTATGGTTTAAACAATTTTGATAGAGAAGATTTAGAAGATGCTATATTTTTTTTAGATGATAAATTGAAAGCATTTTTTCCGTTACTACAAGAAATTAAAAATATTTTTATAAATGTGCCTAACGATTTGGATTCTGAACAGTTCGCACAGCATTTAGCCGATGAAGTTATACGCAATAAGTTTTATTCCTTGTTGAATAAATTTAAAAATCTGATGTCTATAGCTTCTAATTCTTATGAATTTTATGAAGAAAAAGAACAAGTTAATTTACAATATTAATAAAATTTAATAAGCTCAAAGAGATAGTGGAAAAGCGTTATAAAGAAAAACCGGATAAAAAAATATATACCGCTCAAGTCATGAAGTTGCTTGATGAGTATGTTATTGCCGGTCATATTACTAAAACTGAAGCGGTTAACATTCGGTCATGGATATGGCTAATCAAATACAAGATACTATTAAGGATTATATCAATATCGATCCTGCCTTTTATCAAAAATTTTCTACCCTTAATAAATAACACAATAATACAGCATCATAATAAACGTTTATCGGATAGTGATCTTTTAAATAGAGTTAAAAAAATAAGAGCTGAATTTAAAAATGATGTGCCAAGTGAACTCGGCACTAACAAAACAATAATAGCTTCTTACAGAATCGAAAAGATCAAAATCAGCGTGAAAATGCCATTCAAATTGCTTTTGATACCTATGACATCATTAAGCAGAAAATAATTGTTCATTGGACAAAAAACACTTCCATTTTAAATGAAAAATTCACTTGATGATTATTTTGTTGATGTTGTTAAAAAAGAAATGAGGATTGACTTTAATAATGAAAATTTAAGTGATGTTGTGGAAAGCCTAATTGATTTTGCTAAAGATCATGAAGCTAAATGATTTGGCTTAAATAACGCACATAGCGAATTATTGCATAATGCGCTATTGTAGAATTTTTAAGCTATCAATATTTATATAATATCTTTAGTCGTATTATCGTAATATTTTCCTAATATGTCTAAAGCGTTTTGGTCATAGTCATTTTGAGCTTCCATATGCCATACCGGTGCATAATCGCGAGCTGCTAAAAAATGTTTTGTATAATGTTTTAATTCTCTCTCACCTGAGTTACCAAGTTTGTATGAAAGTGTATAAGAAATGGTGGGTTGATTTGGGGCCTTTTCTATTTTTTATTGAATATAATTATACTGTAATTCGTTTGTATTGCCTATAATGTGGATATGAAATTTATGTGTCTGTTGTAAGTTATATATCTCTGTTAGCTTTTCAGGTTCTATTTTGCACATAGCATTCCAGCCTTTATCAAATACCTCATTATCTCGTATAGGATTACCGTTTTTTTCTTGTATAAGCTCATTCATTTTCTTACGAAATTTTGCGGTAGTTATTTTACCGGTTTTATACTGATCTATTATTCCGTTAGTTTTTCTTCTTCTTTTGCCATAGTAGCAATATCCGGTATACTTAGTCCGTTGTATTTGCTAAATTTTATTATAGCGAGTTCCCTCTTGGTGAAAATTACCTGAGAATATTTAAAAACATGAGCTTTTATCATAGTGATTACCTATAAATTGTTAGTTTTAAAAATATAAAATTGTTAAATAAGAAATCATATTTAGGGTAAAATAATGAGTTTAAAATCCGCTTGGCTAGATACGCCTCTTGGTTCTATGCTGGCAATTAGTGATACAGAGAGGCTTTATTTGCTCGATTTTGTTGAAAGTAAAGGATTAGAGTATAAAATTAAAAGACTTAAGATTAACACAAAATCGGCTATTACTGAAGATCGCACTAGACCGATTATATCAATTGAAGAGGAGCTTAAATCTTACTTTAGCGGTACTTTGCAAAAATTTAATACTCCGATATGTCTTTTAGGAAGCGAATTTCAAAAATTAGTATGGCAAGAGCTAATGAATGTACCTTACGGTGAAACAAGAAGTTACTTTACCCAAGCTAAATTAATAGGTATGGAAAGATCTTATAGAGCCGTTGCAAATGCTAATGGAGCAAATAAATTTGTTATAATTATTCCGTGTCACCGCATCATCAATAATAACGGTAAGCTTGGCGGTTATGGTTCAGGGCTAGATCGCAAAAAATGGCTTATCGAGCATGAGAGACAGAAGTATTAAATAAAAAATCAATGCCTGAATTTCGGTTACAGGAGTTTTAAAAAGTTCATATAATTATAAATTTATATTATAGGATAAATTAATATGTTTAATAAGCTTCAAAGACAAGAATATTATCAGGCATTAATTAATAAAGATGACAGATATGAAAATATCTTTTTTGTAGCGGTTAAAATAACAAGAGTATTTTGTAGACCGACTTGTCCCGCACGGAAACCTAAATTTGAAAATTGTGAATTTTATAAAACTGCTAAGGAAGCTTGGCATGCTTCATATAGACCTGGTCAGCGTTGCAAGCTTCTTTCACATCCTTGGCGAAGCTTCAGGTTTAGTTTGTACTCTTGTTAATGTTATTGAGTTTAATCCTGCTAAAAGATGGAAAGATAGTGATTGTGATGAGCTATCAGTAGATGCTTCTACAAGCACGTTGCCAATTTAAAAAACGTTTCGGTATGACGTTTGTAGAATATGCGAGAGCAAGGCGTATGGGTATCGCGATGAAGCAAATTCGCATGGGTGAATCGGTCATTAATACACAAATTGATATGGGTTATGAGTCAAGTAGCGGTTTGCGAGATGCTGTCTCTAAAATAATGGGAGGACCGCCGACAAAATTTAACCGGCATTTAAATATTTTAAAAGCGGCTTGGCTAGATACGCCTCTTGTTTCTATGCTGGCAATTAGTGATGAAAAATTGCTTTATTTGCTAGAGTTTATTGATAGAAGAGGTTTGGAGCGTGAAATTGAGAGGCTAAGGATTAAGACAGAATCTGCTATTATTCCTGGAAGCACTGAACCGATTTGAATGATTGAAGAGGATCTTCAATTGTACTTTAACGGTACTTTACAAAAATTTAATACGCCTATATAGCTTTTAGGAAGCCCATTTCAAAAAATGGTTTGGCAAGAATTAATTAATATACCTTACGGTGAAACACGAAGCTATTTAAATCAGGCTAAAGTTTTGGGCAAACCTAATTCTTATAGAGCTGTTGCAAATGCTAATGGTATGAATCAGTTAGCAATCATTGTTCCTTGTCATCGTATTATTAATAGCAATGGCAAACTTGGAGGCTATGGCAGGGGATTACATCGTAAAAAATGGCTTATTGAACATGAGAGAAAATTTACAACAAATTAGAAATATTTTACTTGAGAATGCTACTATTCCTGTAGAACGTAGAATGCTATTCTTGAAAACTAGAGAAGGAGAGTATGGAGAGCATGACCGATTTATTGGTGTTACCGTGCCGACTTTACGTACAATAGCTAAAAGTTATTTATAATTTGGATATGGAGGATTTAAGCCGACTTATTACTTTAGAATTTAATGAAGAGAAATTTTTAGCATTAGCTATTTTGATTATGCAATATCAGACAGCACAAGATAAAGAGTTGTTGTATAATTTTTATTTAAACAATATAAAATACGTAAATAATTGGAATTTAGTGGATGCATCAGCTCATCATATAATCGGAGCTTATTTATGGGATAAAGAAAAGGATTATCTCTTTACACTAACAAAATCGGAAATTCTATGGGAAAATAGCTATAGTTGCTACTTGGTATTTTATCAAAAATAATACATTAGATACGACTTTTGAAATAGCAAAATTACTCTTAAACGATAAACATGATTTAATGTATAAAGCAGTAGGTTGGATGCTACGTGAAGCAGGAAAAAAAGATGAAAAACAATTAATAGATTTTTTGGATCGCTATACTTTACAAATGCCAAGAATCGCAGTTCGTTATGCTATAGAGAGATTACCACAAGAAGTGTACAAAAAATATCTTTTAAAAAACTAGATTTATATTTAATCTATGTTAATATTTCATTTTAATTTATTAAGGGTATTATTATGCTAAAAACATTACTAATTAGTTTTATAACTTTAATTTGTACAGTAAACTATGCTGATAACCAAACAGCTCAAAATCCTAATTCTACAAATTCTTCTTATGATCAGCCCGATGATTTACCTGCAGAGGCAGCCGTTCACTTTGCACAGCCTTGGGCAAGACCTACAACAAATGTGCAAGGTAAAGTTAGCAATTCTGCTATGTATTTTACATTAATAAATAGTAGAAGTAAGAGTTATAATTTAGTGAATATATCTTCAGATAAGATAAGTGGAATAGAAATTCATCAAACAATTAATGATCAAGGGGTTAGTAAAATGGTAAAAGTGGATTATCCATTTTTAATTGCCGGTAATATTAATGTTGATTTTAAGCCCGGTGACATGCATATTATGCTTTATGACCCAAAAGTAGATTTAAATGTAGGAGATGAGTTTAAAATAACCTTTTTCTTTGATGACAATACACGAAAAATAGTGAATGTTAAAGTCGCAAATGACAATCCGTATAATAAAACGGGGAATTGAAGGTTATTGTTGCATGGTGCACTCTTCTATGTCATGCCCACAAAGGCGGGAATCCAGTAAAACCTATAAAAAACTTGTTTTTTTAGGTTTAATGTGTAATTTTTATATCAATATTAAGGTTATTTTTTCTGGATTTCGGCTTTTAGCTAAGAATCACATAGGACCACTATACACATGACCCTAGAAATTACCGGAAGTGAGTTAATTAAATCTAAACTTATAGATGCTCCTGAACGTTCAGGGGTTTATCGAATGTTTGACGTTAACAAGCAAGTTCTCTATGTCGGTAAAGCTAAAAATTTAAAGAAACGCCTTACTAATTACATTAAAAGTAATTTAGATAATAAGACGCTTCGGATGATTGCAAATACTTGTTTTTTAGAGTATAGCATCACTAATTCCGAAGTTGAAGCACTACTTTTAGAAGCACAGTTAATCAAGAAATTTCAGCCGAAATTTAATATTCTTCTTAAGGACTGCAAGTCTTTTCCTTTCATTAAGTTACGTTTAGATCATGATTTCCCACAATTACTAAAATATCGAGGTAAAACTCTAAGTGACGGGAATTTTTTTGGTCCTTTTGTCTCGAGTGCGGAAGTTAATACTACTTTGACCGAACTACAAAAAATTTTTAAATTACGTTCTTGCACGGATAATTACTTTAATTCACGTGCTCGCCCTTGCTTACAATATGAAATAAAACGTTGTTATGCTCCTTGCGTCGGTAAAATAAACAAGGAAGACTATAGAGACTTAGTAACTCAGGTTAAAGATTTCTTACAAGGTCGCACTAAAGAACTCCAAGAGAACCTATCTAGAAAGATGGAAGAGCTAAGTAGTCAGATGCGTTTTGAAGAGGCGGCAGAAATTAGAGATCGCATTAAAGCACTTAGTTATGTGCAGCTTAAGGCAGGGGTTTCAGATGTCGTTAAAGATGCAGATATAATCGCTATTGTGGAAAAGAACGGGCATTATTGCGTGGAAGTGTTTTTATATAGGGCAGGGCAAGCATGCGGTAATATTCCTTATTTTCCTACTTCTACCGAAAATAGTACCAAAGAAGAAGTATTAGAATATTTTTTATTACAATTTTACCAAAAACAACACGTGCCTGCGGCAATTATAATTAATCATGAAATTAATGATAAAGAGAATGTGATAGAGGCGATTAAGAAAATCAACAATATACTTCAGCTTAATATTACAGTACCTAATAAAGGCGGTAAGGCTAAATTAGTTCAAAATGCCGAGACAAATGCTTTATTTTCTCTAGAGCAGTATTTGAAGAAATTTGCAAAAAATCAAGAGATTATGTTTGAAATTAAAGAGCTATTTGGTCTTTCTGAAATTCCTGAAAGAATTGAGATTTATGATAATAGCCATATTCAAGGTAAGTTTGCGGTTGGAGTGATGGTAGTTGCTGGTAAAGTCGGTTTTGATAAAAAAGAATATCGGGTTTTTAATGTCCATGCTCCCTCTCTCGTATGTCATTCCCGTGAAAGCGGGGATCCAAAAAGGTTAATGGATTCCTGCTTTCGCGGGAATGGCATAAAGAACTGCGGGGGTGACATAAAAGGTGATGATTATGAGATGCTCCGGCAAGTCCTAACAAGGCGGCTTACAAGGTTAAGGCAAGAGCCGCATAAATTGCCAAGCTTAATGATTATAGATGGCGGCAAAGGGCATTTAGGCGTCGTTAAAGAGGTGATGGATAAATTTGAAATGAATATTCCTTTTGTTTGTATGTCAAAAGGAGTAGATAGAAATGTCGGTTTTGAACAGTTCCATGTGATAGGTAAGGAAGTATTTACTCTAGATAAGAATTTGCCGGTTATGAAATATTTACAAATCTTGCGAGATGAGGCACATAATTTTGCCATAAAGAATCATAGACTAGGTAGATCACGTGCTATAAAAATATCAAGCCTTGACGATATAGAGGGCGTAGGTGAAACTCGAAAAAAAGCATTACTGCATTATTTCGGTTCGTATAAAGCAGTATGCGACGCAACCATATATGAGCTTGCTAAAGTAAATGGTATTAACAAGTTACTTGCTGAGATGATTTTTAATGTTTTGCACAGAAAAAACTAATATTATAACTCATGAAAAACCTAGTTGTATGAGTTGCGATGTCATTCCCAAGGAGGCGGGAATCCAGTCACTAAAAAGTCTAGACATACTAAATTTTAAAAATTAAAAGCTCGATTTTCCTACTTGTCACTGAATTCCCGCTTCCGCAGGAATGACATCGAGCAGGTTTCTGGATTCATGCAATAAGGCTAGCTTTTTATATCCTCAATAGGATCTTTAAGTTCTTGGCATGCTTCGCCTATTAATTTAGGTTCATCATTCTGAGATAAATCATTAATATTAAATTTAGTTAAGTTAGGATAATATGGAGTCATTGTACCATGAATAGAATAATTTAAAGTTCCTGTCATTAAAGAGTTAACAGCATCATTTTTTTGCTTAGTAGAGTAATACATATTACGCATATTTTCTGAATACGTAGCTATATCAGCTAAAGTGCTGCCATTAACGTCATCACGTGAATTAAGCTTAAATTTTATTCTCCCATTCTTGTCTTCAATAGGAATTATTATGCTATATTTTCCTTCAATACTATTTTGCTTAGACATAAAATCCTCATAATTCAATTATTAACCTTGAGTTAATATATTAAATTATTTAAAACTTCAAGTAAATAGATAATATATTTTATATGACTTTCTTGGGGTAATGACATTAGAATACCACCATCCTAGAATAAATATCACAAGACTCACCATTGTCCCTATAAACACTCCTCTAAGGTTGAAATATTGCAACGATAAAGAATAATATTCCCATATTAAGAAGATAGCTGCTCCGCCAAGTGATGATAAGACCATTATAGTTTTAGATGTTCTGATACCAAAAAGCGTTGTTATTAACGGTACTAATGTTACCGGTCCCCAGAAACCAGTGAAGAATACTACTAAGTCAATTACATTACTAAATTTTAAAGCTACAATTATTGCAAAACTTCCTATTATAACGTTAATAATTCGAGCAATTAATAATAATTTTTGCTGATTTTTAACCTTAAAAATAGGATTGATTATATCTTTAACAATAGCTATAGAAGTAACGTTTAAATCAGAATCAGCAGTAGACATAACGGCAGCTAAGAGTCCACTCATTACTATCCCTTGAATTAAAGTTGGGATGATTTGGTTGATTAAATAAGGTAATACTAAATTTGACGGTTGGTTTGGATAAAGCTTATAAGCAATTAAACCATTTAAAGTAATGCAAATCAAGAAGAAAAAATATATAGTGGATTTTGCATATATTGCTTTAGTTGTTTGCGTAGGATTTTTATTAATTAAAGCTCTTTGAATAAATGTAGGATATAGATTCATGACGCTAAAACTTAAAGCTGTTGCAATTGTATAAGAAAGTAGGTTGCTCTGATCAAAATTTGCATTTTCCGTAGGTAGGTTATTAATAAAATCTACAAAACCGATTTTATTTAAACTGATAAAAGTTATGGTTGGTATAGCGATTATCATCGCCAAAAATTGTAGTAAATTAGTAAAAACAATAGATTGTAACCCGCCTATTGTAGTATATATAAGTACTATACTATAACTTAAAATTACCCCATTTACATCATTTATTTCTAAGATATATTGAAAAATATAGCCGCTTACGCTTATTTGAGCAGCCAAAAACCCCACTGAAACGATAACCGAACTAACCCCTCCGATAAAACGACCTATATTACCGTAATATGTACTTAGGATATCGCCTATGCTTTCAGCTCCGTAATGTTTGGCAATTAAAGGCACTATATAGATTGCAATTAATATATCTATAGGTATTGTAAGTATAAGAGCGTAAGCATAATATTCATGCCCCAAAAAAGCCTTTTCCATAATGCCGAAAGTGGTGGCGCCTCCGACAGAACTTACAAATATCGTAGCTATTAATAACAGCTTACTATTTTGCGCTTTACTTTCAACATTTGCATAGTTCTTAAAACTACTATTTTTAGCTCGGTAATATATACCAATAAGTAGAATAGATATTAGGTATATGCATACGATAATATTATCAATAGGTAAATTAAACATAAATTAGATTTTAAAGCTCAAACTTAGCATTTGTTCACAATATATATGTAGTCAAGAATGCTAGATTTATAATTATGTGTCATAATCTGTTCCAAGAAGTTCAGTATCCGGTGTCCAAATATCTTGGTTGGGATCATATTTCTATATTTTACAGTGGAGTTTAATTTTTTTTCAGTAGTTTTTTTCTTTAGGGGATAGTTAGCATTTGATTGAGTTGTAGTTTTTATATTTTTACAATATTTATGTATTTTAAAAATACCTATTTTAAGTTGCGGCATAATTAACCTTTATTTATGTAAAAAATAAAATCATTATTAACATTAATCAATAATTATTTCAAATAAAACATAATAAAAATTAATAAGTCAATATTTTTTAAATTAACCTATATTAAAATAGTTCTATAGGTCATTATTGAGTATGTTTAAGAAACCTATTCATGTACTTCACCAGCTAATTCAAGTCCCAACTCTTCAGGATTTTCATTAGCAACCACAACAATTTTAGATATTCTTGAATCGGTATAGAAATTTGTAGTATCATTTAATTTTTCTATATCTTTAGTGGTAACAAGAGAATTATCTATTGTGCTAGAATTATTATTTTGAGACGCTATTGCAAGGCTTAAAAAAGCTTTTAATTCAGGTTTATCATCGGGTACTAATTCTATTAGTTTTTATCTCGATGATCTGCTCCATATTATTAAATTTAACCATTTCTGTGTAGCCTTCATGAATAACTAATTGAAGAGGTGTATATCCATCTAAATCTTTTAACTCTGTTGAAGCTCCTTTTTCTAGTAAAAATTTAGCTATATCATAAAGTTTGCGGTAAATAGCCTTATGTAGCACTGTATTATTAAACGAACCTTGAATATTGATATCCATAACCTTGATGATCTAAAATCTTTTTTATAAGATGTTTTAGTTGAGCGGTTTGAAAAAACTTGGATTGGTAAAAAGAATATGCTCCGTAAGTGATGTGAAACTGTTCGAATAGTTTATCTAGTGTAATGTTGTAGCCGGAGTCTTGTGCAGAAGATGAAGATATCAGTGGTACTTCTTGAATGGCCGATAAACTAATGCTAGGGATAAAATTGGAAGAAGCAATAGGAGTTAGGGGGTCGTCTTGCTCTAGTAAGGTAATATCCAGACACCATACCTGTATCATAAGAAGATGTTTGTTCTGTTATTAGAGTAGCCATCGTTTCTATTTCTCTAACTTAACTTTAGCCATAAAATTACTATAATCATTTATCTTAAATTAATATATTAAATAATATGAATTTTCAAGGTGAAAATCACTTAAAAAAAATCCATAAAATCATTGGATTAAGCTTTGTTGTGTGGTTCGATGTTACTGTATGGCGTTGTTGTGTGGATCAATTCCCCCTCTGTCATCCCACGACTTGATCGCGGAATCCATTCTAAAATACTAATATTAGTATTTTAAATTATTTTTTTGGATACCGTGGTCAAGCGATGGTATGACATCTTAATAATTTAACTCATCCTTGTTAAAAACCCTTGACTCCTTGATATTCCTATAATATCCTATAATTTCCCATTCAATCCCAAATTAACCCAACTTATACCAATGAATGTATTTTTATCTAAGTATGTAAATGGTGTTGATAAAAAGAGTAGGGTGTCGGTGCCGGCGAATTACCGTGCGGTACTAGGGAAAGAATTATTTAACGGTGTAATTGCTTATCCGTCGATTAGGAATAATTGTATAGAGGTGTGCGGTATTTCGCATATCGAGAAATTAAGGCAGATGATAGAGACGCTTGATCCTTATTCCGAGGAGCGTGATGCGTTTGAGACTATGATATTCGGGGAAGCTGTACAACTTTCCTTTGATGGGGAGGGAAGAGTTATATTGCCGCAATCTTTAATGAAGCATGCAGGAATCGAAGAGCAAGCATGTTTTGTAGGTAAAGGGGTGATTTTTGAGATTTGGCAGCCGCAGAATTTTGAGAAATATTTAAATACCGCTCAAAAAATTGCTCATGAAAAGCGCTTAACTCTAAGGAATGCTCATTAATGATACAATCTCACGTGTCTGTAATGCTAAATGAAATGTTAGAGGCCTTAAACCCAAAAGCCGGTGAGTCTTATTTAGATTGTACGTTTGGAGCAGGAGGATATAGCAAAGCAATATTAGAAAGCTGTAACTGTTATGTTACAGCCTTGGATCGTGATCCAAACGTGATTAAAAGAGCCAAAGAAATTCAGCAAAATTACGGTGAGAGATTTGATTTTGTAGAAACAAATTTTGCGGATAGTTTTGCAAAGCTTAAGGAAAAAAAATTTGATGGGATAGTGCTGGATTTAGGCGTTTCATCAATGCAGTTAGATATAGCAGATAGAGGATTTTCGTTTTTGCATGACGGACCACTCGATATGCGTATGAGCGGGCAAGGGCTTAGTGCCGAGGAGTTTGTAAATGCGGCAGAGGAAAAAGAGCTAGCTGACGTAATTTACAAATATGGAGATGAGAGCTTTTCACGAAGAATTGCTAAGAGAATTGTAGAATATAGAAAAACGGCGAGAATTGATAGTACAGGCAAGTTAGCCGAGATTGTTAGAAGTAGTATAGGATTTAGAAAAGGCAAAATTGATCCTGCAACTAAAACCTTTCAAGCCATTAGGATTTATGTAAACGATGAGCTTGGGGAGTTAGAGCAGTTTTTAGTGAATGTAAAAAATATATTAAAGAAGGACGGACGTTTAGTTGTGGTGTCTTTTCACTCTTTAGAAGATAGGATAGTTAAGAATTTCTTTAAAGAAAATTCGGAAAAGCCGGTAGTAAGATCAAAATATGCTAAAGACGACATGACGATTGATCCAAATAAATGGCTTAAGATTATTACTAACAAAGCTCTAGCACCGTCAGATCAAGAAGTAGGGCTAAATATTAGAGCGAGATCGGCAAAACTTCGAGCAGCAAAAGCGATATATGAGTAATTAATTATGAGTATAAGAAAGCTTCACTATTTAACATTATTGATAACAATTATAGCAATATGTAGTTTGTTTAGCATAAAGGAGCGAGTCTCAACTCTTGATTATCAATTAAGTAGCGTTGTAAAACAGATAAATAGTGAGAATAATAATATTCATATTTTAAAAGCAGAGCAAGCTTATCTACTTTTGCCGGCTAGATTGGAAAAACTTGCGGCGGCTTATTTAAAATTAGAAACAGTTAAATCTTATCAAATGATAAAAGATCCGTTAGGGCCAAATATCGATCAAAATATTAAATTTAATCATAATATTAGTATTTCCAAGAGTAGTAAATGGCGTTACAAAAGAATTACAAATAATAAGTATATACAGACTGTTTCGAGTAGAGTGAAGGATACTCGATGAACTTCAAAAATTGGCTACGTTATCCTACAAGTACTGTGGTACTCACGTATTAAGTATACGCTCCGTTCCTCGTCTTGTGGATTCCTTGCTCTTTTTGAAGTTGATCTTCGTATCTTGGTAGGATTGTTGCATAGCTTGGAAAAAGCGTTCGATTTCATTCCCGCGTAGGCGGGAATCTAGGGTAAAGCGAGATAAATCGAGCTTTTCAAAAAATCTTGATTTCAAAGATTTTTTATTTTTCAAATCAAGTTTTGAAAAGGTTTTAAAGTACTGGATTCCCGCTTTCGCAGGAATGACATAAGGATTGCGGAAATATTAGTGTTTGAAACACCATAAATAACATATGAAACAAATTTGGGAAAAATGGAAACCTACAATTAAAAGTCTAACAATTTGGAATGTTTGTAGTAAAAATACAAAAATCCGATTATTAATGGTTATTTGTGTCTTTTCTTTTCTTTTTTGTACTTTATCTTACAGATTGATAATCGTTGCTACGAATGTTTACGATAAAAATATTAATTCCTTTAAAAAAAATCATCAATTTAGAAAAGAAATAGTTGATCGAAACGGTAATTTATTAGCAGTGAACCTACCTTCTGCCTCATTATTTGCTAATCCACAAATAGTACTTGATCCTGAAACTTCCGTAAAAAAGCTAGCAGAAATTCTACCTGATATTAATAAAGCTAAATTACTTGCAGAACTTAAGTCAAATAAAAGCTTTATATGGGTAAAAAGGGATGTACTACCTAGTCAGCAAGAAAAGATAACTAGCCTTGGGTTACTTGGTTTTGAATTTGAAGAAGAGCAGAAACGAATTTATACCTTTTCTAATTTATTGTCGCATGTTGTCGGTTATGTAGGTAGAGACTCGGTAGGGCTTAGTGGCTTAGAGCTCGCTTATGATAAGTATTTAACTAATTCTGATTATGAATTAAACGAACCAAAGAATCGGAAAGAACCGCTTCAATTATCTATTGATATCAGATTACAAAGTATTTTAAGTGAGGAGATTGATAAAACTTTAAAGCAATTTAAGGCCATAGGAGCAGTAGGCATTATTGCTGATCCAAATAATGGCGAGATTTTAGCATTAGTAAATAAGCCTGATTTCGATCCGCATTATCCGAGTTTAGCCAAACCGGAAGAGCTGTTTAATATAGCAAGTCTCGGGATTTACGAAATGGGTTCGGTGTTTAAGGCATTAACTATGGCAGTCGGCTTTGATACCGGTGCAATAAATATGAATGATGCTTATGATATAAGTTATATGAAAGTAGGAGGATTCCAGCTTAAGGATTATACGCCAAGGCAAGGATGGCATAGTGTACCTGAGATTTTTCTATATTCTTCAAATATTGGCACAAGTCAAATTATGCTTGAAATCGGTAAAAGCAATTTTAAAAAATACCTAAAGAAATTAGGTCTATTAGATCAGTTACAAATAGAATTACCTGAACGAGGTACTCCGTTATTTCCTTCCGAGAAAAGATGGAATGAGTTAACGAGTGTTACTATGTCGTATGGCTACGGCATTTCGATTAGTCCTTTGCATTTTGTTAGAGCAATGTTACCGGTTGTTAACGGCGGTACTTTATATGATCTTACTTTATTAAAAAGAAAGGATGAAAAAGTAATAGGTACAAAAGTTTTTAGTGAAAATACCTCTACCCAAATGAAGAAATTATTTAGAGCGGTAGTAAAAGAAGGTAACGGTAAAAGAGCAGAGGTCAAAGGCTATCTTATCGGCGGTAAGACCGGTACGGCAGAAAAACTTTCACAAGGGGCAGGGGGAAAAAAGAAATATCTAAAAAATAGTAGAGCGTCATCGTTTTTAGGTATGCTGCCTGCATCTAACCCGCAATATATTATTTTTATTAGATTTGATGAGCCGAAACCGACTAAAGAAAGCTTTGGCTTTGCAACCGCAAGTTGGACGGCTGCCCCTACTGCCGGTAGAGTATTTGAACGTATGATATCTTTATATGGTTTAGAACCGATAGAACAAAGTGAGGAAGAAAGTTAAAATATTACCTAACAATTATAGATTTTGTTATTGCGAGCAGGCATTGTTGCGTAGATCGGTAAAACCTACTTGATGTCATCCCCGCCTATGCGGGAATGACATAAAACGATCTGTGCAACAAAAAGCCTAAATTTTCTGGCAATGACGCATTTATAAGCTAAAAAGGAGGTTTTAAAAAATAAAAATATAACAGATAAACCTAGTATACCTATCCCACGGCTTAACTCTTTTGATCCTACGACAACAATAAATAATATTATATCAAAACAACTATTTATATCCACAAGTTCCGAGGCACAAGAAGAATTAGAGCTTAGCGATAATGATAAAAGACCTAACCCTAGTTGTTGTGAGTTATTGTAGAATCCATATTCATTTTTTAAAACTGTACAAAATAGAAAATTAATTTATATTTTATATATGGTTGATATGGTCGTTGGGTGGTTGCAATTTTTCTATTGTCACCCCGTGGTTTGACCACGGGGTCCAATAAAAATGACCACACAAAATGTTGTTTATATAGATCCCGCGATCAAGTCGTAGGATGACAACCTAATTGCCGATCAAGTCACGGTATGACACAGTACAAAACTATATAACAAAAAACTATTTATGTTAAAGATAAAACAGGAAATATATAAAAATAGCTTACAAATAATATTAAAATTGCTGTTTGCTTTGCTGTGTTTTTTTATAATATTATTTCCGTTAGTGAGTTATAAAATAAATATTCAAAGCAGAATCTTTCCGGCGATGGAAATTATATTTATTTATTATTTTATGTCGTTATATTCCTTAAATATTTTTAGCATATTTTTTCTCGGTCTATTTATAGATCAAATAAGTGGTATGCCTATCGGTACAAATTCGCTAGTTTTTTTATCGGCATATACGATTTATAAATTATCTTCAAAATATTTTGTAGCTAAAAACTATTTAATAAATTTCATTATTTTTTGCGTTTATTGTTTATTTATATTGAATTTTAAATATTTACTAATAACAATCAAGAAGCTAGAAGCAGACGGATATTTAATAATTTTCTTTCAATTTTTAACAACTATATTTTCTTATAATATAATTCGTCTTATACTTGACTCTCCTATGAATTACTTTAAAAAGTATGCTAAATAAGAAAATACTACATGGTGAGTTAATTTCACGAAGAGCCTTTATAATCGGATTAGGTAAACTCGGATTTTTATCGTTGCTTGGAATAAGAATGTTTTATTTACAGCTTATTAAAAGCGAAGAATATAAGACTTTATCGGATAAGAATCGTATTAATTTCGTTGTACTTCCACCGACTAGAGGAAGAATTTACGATTTAGACGGCAATATTTTAGCTACTAATAAACCATGTTATCAGCTAGTAATAGATAGGAGCATTAATAATAATTATAGGGATGAATTAGAAATAATTAGTAATATTCTAAATTTATCTCCGGAAAAATATAATTATATTAAGCAAAAAATTAAAAAATCTAGTCGCCACACTCCTTTAATAATATTTGATCAGCTTGATTGGCAGCAAGTATCAATGATTGAAGAACAAAAGCATAAACTCGCTTCAATATTTATTGATATAGGTTATTTAAGGTTTTATCCTTTTTCAAGCGTTACTTCTCATTTAATCGGTTATCTTGGTCAAATAAATGAGCACGAGAAGCAGGAATTAAATATACATAGTTTAAGCGATTTTAATATCGGTAAATCCGGTATTGAAAAATATTACGATAACAAACTAAGAGGAGCATTTGGTTATAAAAAAGTTGAAGTAAACGCTTACGGTAAGCAGGTAAGAGAAATAGCAGGAATCCCTACTAAATCGGGTGAAGATATGCATTTAAATATCGATGTGTCTCTTCAGCAAAATATCCAGCAATATTTAAATCCTAAAGGTTCTTCGGCAATAGTTATGGATACTAAAACCGGAAATGTACTAATTTGTGCTTCCACTCCGGGTTTTGAATCAAATCATTTCAGTAAATTATCGGAAAATTATTGGCAAAGTTTAACGAGTGATCCTTATAAGCCTTTAATTAATAAGGTAATACAAAATTCTTATCCTCCAGGCTCGGTTTTTAAAATAATTACCGTACTTGCAGCCCTTGAAGTAGGCATTAATCCTAATAAAACCGTTTTTTGCGACGGTAGCTCTGCTCTTGGTACTAATAGCTTTAGATGTTGGAATCATAGCGGACACGGAACGTTAGATATGATGTCTGCTTTAAAGCATTCTTGTAATATTTATATGTATGAATTAGCAAGAATAGTAGGTCCGGATAAAATTCTTGAAGTTGCAAGAGAATTTGGCCTCGGTTCAAAAACCGGTATTGATTTAGCTCCTGAAAGTAGCGGGTTTGTACCGTCAAAAGAGTGGAAAAAGAAAAAATTAAAGCTTCCTTGGTCAATAGGAGATAGTTTTAATTTAGCAATCGGACAGGGGTTTCTAGGGGTAACGCCGATGCAGCTTGCAAGGTTTATTACAGCTATTGCAAGTAACGGTAAACTGTATACGCCTAGAATATTAAAAAATGATCCGGAATTTTATAATGTCAATATTAAGCCCGAAAATATCACAATAATCCAAGAAAGTTTGTATAATACCGTTAATGTTGAGGGAGGTACGGCGTATTATAATAGAATTTTAGGCAAAAATAGGCAGCTCGCTGGTAAAACCGGTACTTCGCAGGTGCAAGGCAAACTAAATGCTAAAGATGATTTAAGCCGTAAATCTATTGCTTGGGAGAGGCGTAATCATGCCTTGTTCTTAGGCTTCGCTCCTTATCACGATCCTAGTTATTCCGTTACCGTCTTTATTGATCATGGCGGAGGCGGTAGTAAAGCCGCCGCCCCTGTAGCTCGTAAAATTATGTCGGACGTGTTGGATAAGTATTTATAGCTTTTTTCAGTTTGTAGTTTGTGCTATTATGTGTCGTAATGTGTTATTAATTAAAGATAGGTCACAAGATGGCAAGACTGAATTTAACTATTCCGGACGAACTAAATAATAGTTTAGCATAGTCAGCAAAAAACTTAGACAGATCAAAAGGGTATATAGTACGTAAAGCAATTGAATATTATCTACAGGAAATACAAGAAGATTCAGAAGATGCAAAATTGCTTTGCAAAGAATTAATACCCCTGATTTTAAAACTTACACTACTGACGAAGTGAGGGAATGGTTAAAAAAGAAAAATGTTTAAAGTTATATGAGAAAATAAGGCACGTGCAGAATTAGCTGAATTGTGTGGTATCCAGAAAACAACTTAAAGTACTAACAATATTAGTATTTTTAATTAGACCCCGTGATCAAGGAACTAGGTGACACTGGCAACACTGATCCACACGGATAATGCTAGCTTTATATAATTATATCTTAACTCATATCAAAAAATACTTTATTTTAGTTAGTAGTTTGTGTTATTAATAACTAGGCTTTGCATGCGGAAAATTAAATTAATCTATTTTTTGTTGTAAATCATAAGATTTTTTTGCAATAGGAATAACTATTATTGCAAAAAATCTTATTAATTTTCTTTTACAAAACCTAGGAATTATTATAGAGAGATATATATGTCTAAGAAAAAGCAGGACGATCAAATAATAAAAGAATTAGAAGAAAGACTAGCAAAACTTAAAGGCACTCCTCCATCACTTGAAGAATTAGAAGAAAGGTTTGCAAAGCTCCAAGATAGACCTTATATCCCCACAAAAAAATCCGGTAATGAAGTAGACGATCTAATTGAGCAGCTGCAATCTGAGCTTAAACTAGAACAAAAAAGTAAAAGCCTTAATGATCAAAAAGACCAAGCAATACGTGATAGGCTAGATAAATTAAGAGAAGACAGTCCTATAACGCAAAAAAAAACACCTATAGATCTTTCTTTTAATGATACTAAATCAATAATTACCGATACTATAGATGCTCAGGCAGATATAGCTAGTTCATATGCTAATCGCTCTACCGAGTTAGAGGAGAAAAAAGCATTACTCCATTTAGCTAATAATCTAACTGAAGCAAGAGATATTATTAGGGATATGCCCCCTATATCTAAAGAATATGCGCCTAAACTATTAGATGTTATTGCTAGTGGGTTAGGTAAAATTTATGAAGGAATAAAGAAAATAGCTTCGCCTGCAGTTAATATTATAAAAGAAATAGGTAGTAGTCTTGTTAATTCGATTAAATCACTTCCTCACAAATCTTCCAAGCAACAAATAAAATTAAAGAAGTTATATAGAACATATGTTGATTTGAAAGGAATAAAGCCAAAGATAAAAGAAGAGTTTCTTAAAAAACATTATGAGCGAATTGATCAGTTACAAACTCCTAAGGAAATATTTGTAGAAACTGCCAAAATTACTCAATCTATAAGGATAGCAGGAAAACAAAAGATAAATACTCTTAAACAACAACAAATTATTAATAGAATGAAGCAGCAAAGTCCTACTGCTTTTATAAATAATAACTCATTTACACCGTCTAATACTCCTACTAATAAAGCAAGGTCTTCCAAGAGCAACCAAAGGTAAATGCTATGTTATTCCTGTGAAAGCAGGCATCTAGAAAAATAACCCTTAATATTGGACAAAATTATACCTTTAACAAAATAAGCATATAAAAAATTTTTTATATGTTTTACTGGATTCCCGCTTTCGCGGGGATGACATACTGAATGTTCTTATAAGGACCAAGTATTTAAAGATTATTCTACTCCTTTCATTCCGCTTGTCTTAGCTTTATCAAACGCAGTATCTTTAATTGCTGCTTCGGTAAAATCGGCATTTGTTAGGTCGGAGTTATTAAAGCCCGCCTGATCAATTTTAGCTGATTTAAATATACTATCTGTTAATATTGAGTTTGAAAAATCTGTTTTAGTAAGTATTGCTGCAGAAAAATTAGCCTCTTTTAAAATAGAATTTTTTATTACCGTATTTGTTAGGTTAGCATTTTTAAAGATACTATTTGAAAAATCTACTCTATCAAATATTAAGTTGCTCAAGTCAAAATTTGTTAAATTCATATTTGCTAAGTGAGTTATTTTTTGCAAATCTTTTACCGAATTTATTACTATATTATTTGGTAGAATTTTGCTCGAATTATCACTATTTAAAATAATATTATTAGAAACATTAGTATTAATAAAACCGGAATACGCTTGGTAGTTAATATTATTTATTTGCGAATTAGAAAGGACGGAGTTAATAACCGCAGTATTTGTTAGAGTGGAATTTATTAGAGCTACTTGGTTTAAATTGCCTAAAGTAATTTTAACATCTGAAAAATTTACGTTTTGTATTAAAGATTTAGAAAAATTTATATTATTAAATTGTCCGTTAGTTATATTTGAGTTTATTATTTCACTGCTGTTTAAGTCAGTATTAATCACTATAAATTGTTTAAAATCATTATTGCTAAAAATA
The DNA here is from genome assembly GCF_000263055.1 of Rickettsia honei RB. NCBI lineage: Bacteria > Pseudomonadati > Pseudomonadota > Alphaproteobacteria > Rickettsiales > Rickettsiaceae > Rickettsia > Rickettsia honei. The sequence continues at coordinate 52,092 of NZ_AJTT01000006.1, forward strand.
TTATTAGTATAGCTAATATTATCTAAAGTAATATTTGAGCCTTTAGTTTTATTAATCCTTACAAAATTAGCATTACTATTTTTTATTGATAAATTATTAAATTTATTATCGTTTAGACTCATATTATTTAATATCGCATTATCGATTTTAAAATGCTTTAACACTGAACTACTAATTGTACTATTTTGTAAATCACATTTAGTAAGGCTAATATTTTGTAATGTTGAATCTTGAAAGGAAGCGTATGAAAAGCAAGAGTTATTACTTTGTATGTTATTAAAATTTACTTCATTAAAAATACTTTGTGTGAAGTTAGAATCCTTAATTATTACTGCTGTTAATGTAGTTTGACTTAGGTTGCTAGATTCAAAATAATTATTAGTAAAATTGGTATTATTTATTATACTTTTTTCTAAATCCGTACCGTAAAATATTGAATTTGTTATATTAGTATTTTTAAAGCTATTATTCTTTAGGTTAGCTTTTTGAAAATTAACACCGTCTATAGTATTATTGCTCCATAATACATGACTAAATTTAGAATTTTCAAAGTTGACATTTATTATAGTAGTTTTATTAAAAGCAGTATCGCTAAAATTTGATTGAACAAAATTTGTATTTTGTAATGTTATATTGTGAAAAATTGAACCTTGAAAGTCAGAATTATATCCGGAAATATTTTTTATTACCGAATCTGCAAAATTACTTTCTTGAATTATAGCATTTGTAAGTATTGCTTTTTCTAAATTGCTACCTGCAAAATCAGCACGTAATATTTCGCAGGAAGTCAAATCTATTCCTGATAAATCTTCATTTATTAGCTGTACTCCTATTAATTTTACTCCTTTTAAATTTGAACCGAACTTCTTTTTAAGGTTCACTTTAAGGTTTTTAGAATTTTGCGATATTATATAATTCCGAATTACCGTGCTTTGGCTATCCGTAAGTAATCCGTTCGCATCACGAGTAGATTCGGAGCAGCTGCTTAATAACAAATAAATCGTAATTATTGATATGACTTTAAGCATTTGCTTCCTCATATTCTTTGTCATTTATTCTATTTGTAGGAGGTATATGTAAGCTTAATAATTTTAATTTACGATGCAAAGCCGATCTTTCCATACCGACAAATGAGGATGTTTTTGAAATATTATTATTAAAACGACTCATTTGTGCCGATAGATATTGACGCTCAAAAACTTCTCTAGCTTCTCTAAGCGGCATAGATAACATATTAAAGCTATCTTCAAGTTTTGTAAGATTAGCACTATTTGCTAATATTTCAGAAGGTATCATATAAGGTTTTATAATTTCATTATTACCTGTAGTTAACGGATTCATAATTAAAGTCCATTCAACAACGTTACGTAATTGTCTAATATTGCCCGGCCATTCATAGGATTGAAGAGCAGCGATAGTTTCATCGGCAAAGCTACGTTCTTTTAAACCTGAAAATTTTGAAAGTTGCTTAACAAAATACTTAACGAGTAGTGGTATATCTTCTTTTCTTTCATATAATGAAGGTACTTTTAGAGAGGATACATTAAGGCGATAATATAGATCTTCTAGGAATTTGCCGTTATTAACTTCATCTTGGATATTTTTAGAAGTACCGGTGATAATTTTTATATCAATTTTAATATTTTTTCCGCAAGGTTTTGTAATAGTTTGATCTTTAAGGAATTTTAATAATTTTACTTGGATAGGAATAGGAATATTACTGACCTCATCTATATATAAAGTACCGTTATTGGCAAATTCCAAGATAGTAGGGCGTTTATTATTTGCCTGCTTTTCCGATTCGCCGAATAATTCTTGATTGATTTTTTCCGTAGTCATACAGGTAGGGCTGAAAATAATGAACGGATTATTAACCCTTTTAGATTGTTTATGAATTAATCTTGCTGCAAGTTCTTTACCGCTACCGACTTTACCGTGAATCATTATACGACTGCTAGAGCTAGCTGCCTTTGCTATTGCCATTTTATATTTTAAAGTTACCGAACATTCGCCTACTAATTCAGTTTTATCTATAACCTTTGATTTTAAATCTATATTTTCGCGTTTTAACTTTGTTACTTCACAAGCTCTTGTAAGTAAAATAACTAATTTATCATTATTAAACGGTTTTTCTATATAATCGTAAGCACCCATTTTTATAGCATTTACTGCTGTTTCTATAGTACCGTGACCGCTAATAATTATTACCGGTATTAAAGGATAGCGTTTTTTTATTATCTCTAAAATCCCAAGTCCGTCAATTTCGCTTCCTTGAAGCCAAATATCAAGTATAACTGCAGAGACCGGTTTTTCGGAAAGTATTTTAAGGGCTTGAGTACTATTAGCGGCAACCTTAGGGTTAAAACCTTCATCTTTCAAATTTGCAGCAATGAGATTTCGTATACTCTCTTCATCGTCTACTATTAAAACATCTAGTTGTGACATTACAATTTACCTTAAAAATATTAATACTAGGTTCTTACGTACTATTGCTAATTGATTTAATATTTTACGATATTTTTTAGCGAAAATTAATAAGATTTTTGAAAGAATTAGTGATTCATATTTCAAAAAAAATCTTATAATTTGCAGCAAAAAATAGTCAAAATTAAATCTTTTTAGAAATCGTACGTAAGAACCTAAATATATACGTTAATGCCGAATGTAAAAGAAAGCAACATTTTTTTATAACATTTTTGTCACAATAGCTATTTATAATGTAAAGGTTGGCTAAGATTACATAATATTAAAATTATTTAAGGAATTTTAATTAATTTTATTTGCAGTTTGTAGTGTTATAAATGATTATATATAATGAGAGGGGTAGGATATCCAAGTCGTCATTGCGAGCGACCGTAGGGAGCGTGGCAATCTCATGAAATAATAACAAGCTCCTGAGATTGCTTCGTCAATTACTTCGTAATTTCCTCGCAATGACGATGACGATTGTGTATCCAACAGTAAAACCGATTTTAAAAATTATGCTTAACATCTTTTTAATTATTATTTCATTATTTATTTGCTTAATAACCTACCTATTTATCAGCAAAACGGATATTTTTACAAATTTATTGATTTTAAATAGCTTCACGACTTTAGCGAGTTTATTGATTTGTTGTTTAGGTTTATACTCAGGCAATAGTTCATATTTGGATATAGCAATTATTTATTTTCTTCTAAGCTTTATAGCAACAAACGGATATTTAAAATATTTCATAAATGAATCGAATGAAAACAAAACAGATTGATAGACATCTTGCCAAATTCGCTTATAGAGAGGAGTTTGTAGGAGACACGAAACGCGGCATCGCAGCGTACACAAGCGTACGTGAGGATGCGAGTATCGGATCGACGCACAAATTACCTCTAGAAGTAGAGTTTGGGAAGATGTCTAATACGGTAATTTTAGGATGCGGTCTTAGCGGCATGTTAACGGCGCTTTCTTTTGCACAAAAGGGTATAAAAACTATTATATTCGAGAGTAAATCGGTAAAAAGCCCAGAGTTTTTTAAAGATATAAGAACTACTGCTTTAACGCCGCATTCTAAAAATTTCTTATTCTCTATTGATATATGGGAAGAGCTTGAGAAGTTTGTAGCAGAAATGCAAGACATATATGTAGTAGATAATAAGGCTTCAGAGATATTAGACTTACGAAATGACGCTGACGCTGTACTTGGATATGTGGTTAAGAATAGCGACTTTAAAAAAATGCTATTGTCAAAAATAACTAATAATCCGTTGATAACATTAATTGATAATAATCAATATCAAGAGGTTATAAGCCATAATGACTACTCGATTATAAAATTTGATGATAACCAAATTAAGTGTAATTTATTAATTATATGTGACGGAGCAAATTCAAAAGTGAGGTCTCATTACTTTGCTAATGAAATTGAGAAACCTTATCAAACTGCTCTTACATTTAATATTAAGCATGAAAAGCCGCATGAAAATTGTGCTATGGAGCATTTCCTGCCGCTTGGTCCTTTTGCTTTGCTGCCTTTAAAAGATCAATATGCTTCATCCGTAATATGGTCAACTTCTTCTGATCAGGCTGCTTTAATTGTTAATTTGCCTGTAGAAGAAGTTAGGTTTTTAACTCAAAGAAATGCCGGTAATTCCCTAGGTAAAATTACTATTGATAGTGAGATTAGTAGCTTTCCACTAAAAGCCCGTATAGCAAATAGATATTTTCATAACCGTATAGTGCTTATTGCCGACACTGCCCACACAGTACATCCGCTCGCCGGACAAGGGCTTAATCAGGGCATAAAGGATATAGAGATCTTGAGTATGATAGTTAGTAATAATGGCACATTACAAGAATATCAAAAGCTAAGGCAAGAGGATAATTTTATTATGTATAAGCTGACTGATGAGTTAAATAATATTTTTTCAAATTATTCCAAAAATTTAAGATGTTTAAGACAAATAGGATTTAAGGTGATAAATAATTTTAAACCTGTAAAAAACTTGATTACTAGCTATGCGATGGGGAAGAGGTGAGTGTTCTTTTGTATCATTTCTAGCTAGTTCTGATGTCATTCCCGCGAAAGTGGGAATCCAGTAATCAAGAATCGATAAAAGCATTGTTTGTTTATACTTTTTAAAAGATGGATTCCCGCTTTCACGGGAATGACATAGAATGTGAAATAACATAGAACATAATTTTATGAGATATGCATGAGTAAAGAAAATTTAAGCAGTAAATCATCTATTAATACTCCTGAAGAAGGAATAAAAAATGCAGCAGAAGATAATAAGCTTAAATCTTCAATAAATACCCCTGAAAGAGTAGAGCTTTTAGAAGCAGCACAAACAAAAGCTTCTGAGCCCCCACAGGAGAACGGCAATCGTAAAATAAGCCAGCAGGAAAAAGAACGCTGCAAGAGGATACGGCACTTTACGGTGCTAGAGTTGCTCGTGCCGGAATCGCTGCAAGTGGAGTAGCAATCGAAGTGGTACAGGAGGGCAGTAAAGTTATCGCTAGTCCTACTCATATTAGTAGAAGGAGTAATTAACGTTGGAGAAAAAGTAGCAAAAGCTTATGATCCGGTTGATACACTTCAGCAAGGTGCAAAAATTAAAGAAAAAGGTCCCCCCAAGTCCCGGTTTAGCGATAAGGCATTAAATAAAATCATGACACTACCCGGTGGTGAAACTGCAGCAAAGGTTCTAGAGAAAACATATAAAACATTAGGTAGTAAAGCAGTAAGACGTGCGGCTAGAATTGGCGGCGTTGCAGTATCGTTAGTCCTTAAGCCCACTCCCGTTTTGGGGTTGGGCTTGCTGCACTTTCTTTATCAGCCGTTGCTTACAATGTTGGAAAAGAAACTTTAGAAGTAAAAGAAGATAAGCGTTTAGATAGAAAGAAAAAACTTTAGAAAATATTAAAGCTAATTATGTGAAGCAAGCAGAGTTAGTAGTTACTACTCGAATAGATAAAGCAAAAGATAGCCCTGAACTTCAAAATGTCTTGGATACTCAATTATCTAAAATTTACCAAGAAAAAGTTGAATCTGAAAAATTAAATTCAACTAGAACTAAAGAGATTTTAAAAGCAATACGAGATACTACCTTAGAGACGGTATCTTTAGTAGCACAAGCAAACTCTGTAGGCGGTATTATAGGCGGTTTGGTAGCAGAGGTGCTATTGGAGGAGGAGCGGAGCTAATGTAATAGGTGAAGGAGATGCTAATTTAGTGCGTATGGAGCGAAAAAAAGATAAAATAAATCAAATAAATAGTTTAAAACAGCAATAGGAAATTATGAAGATAAGAAAGACTTGCTTGAAAAAGAAAGGCAAGCAAAAATAGATACCAAAACATTAGAAGAATTTTTAACTATACCCCCTAAAATTGATCAATTAAGTGAAGGGCAGCTAAGAGAGCATTTTAATGTAACTAGAGCAAAGGTTGCAGCGAGACCTGAATTTGCTCCTCCTGCTGAAAAAACTAATTTTGAAAAAGTTAAATCGGCAGTAAAAGTAGGAGTTGGTTATTTTGTTGAATCGCAATTTGGTGATTTAAAAGAAATATACGGTAAAAAAGAAGAAATATTTCAATCTTTTATAACTCCAAATGTTAGAAAGTAAAACCTGAGCAAAATAAAGCTCATGAGCAAGCCAACATATGCAAGAGAATTTGTCACGCGGCAATGGGGTTCATTATGGTGCTAGCTCACCATCATCACAATCAACACCGAATGCTTCTAAACACCATGAATCTTCAAGAGGATTTTAATTGTTAATAAAGACTTATAAAATTATCTTATAGATTATATCTTGCCGCAGAGATGTTTAAGCGGTGCGGAAATACTAGGGGGAGCGGTGAATTTTGTAGCGATTGTTGGAAGAAGCTAGAGTTTATAGCAAGACCCTATTGTAGTATATGTGGACAAAGATTTAGTATAAAAATCTTAGATAACTGCATTTGTGGAAATTGTTATAGCAACAAACCTAATGATGAGTTTGCTCGCAGCTTATTTAAGTGTAATGAGCATAGCAAAAAAATAGTTCATCAGTTTAAATATCAAGATAAGACGATATTTGCTAAGACCTTTGCTAAGCTTTTATATAATAGATATAGCAGCGAGGATATAAAAGATATTGATTTAATCATACCTGTACCTACGAATGTATAATCCTGCTCATATTTTAGCTATGGAAATTGCAAAAGTTACCGATAAAATGTTAAAAGCTGAGATTTTAACTAAAGCAAAATCGACTAAGTCTCAGACTTTTCTCTCACGAAAACAACACAAAAATAATATAAAGGGTAGTATCAAATTTAACACAAAGTATAATATTGTAAGTAAAAAAATCTTATTAGTCGATGATGTCGTTACCACTGCTGTTACTATAAATGAATGTGCTAAAATGTTACGACAAGCCGGGGGTGGCGTCGGTAAAAGTCTTAAGTGTTGCTATGACATAACGTTATTGCAAGGGGACATGGTTGTGTGTATCGAAAAACACACTCGATGTCATCCCTTGGCTTGACCACGGGATCCAAAAAATAATAAAAATTTTTATTATTTTTAACTGGACCCCATGGTCAAGCCAAGGGGTAACACAGAAGGTAACTTATGCAAAATGAAATAAAAAAAGTTTGTGTTATCGGTGCGGGAGTAATGGGTTCAGGGATTGCAGCGTTAATTGCTAATTCCTCTTATACAGTAGTGCTGCTTGATATTATCGCTAAAGATTCCGATGATCCTAATAAAATAGTTAACACCGCTAAAGAAAATTTGCATAAACAAAAACCTCCACCTTTATCTTGTCCTGATAAAGCAAATTTCATTACCATCGGTAATTTAGAATATGATTTAGATTTAATTAAAGAATGTGATTTAGTGATTGAAGTTATTGTTGAGAAGTTAGAAATCAAACACCAATGATATAATAAAATTATTCCTTATCTTAAAGAAGATGCAATTATTGCTTCTAATACCTCTACATTACCGCTTGAAAGACTCAAAGAGAATTTACCAGATAATATTAAATCTAGGTTCGTTATTACGCATTTCTTCAATCCGCCAAGATAATATGGAACTGCTTGAGTTAATTATAGACCCTATGATAAAGGCTGAAGTAATAGAAAGAGTATCAGAGTTCTTAACGAAAACGCTTGGAAAATTATAGTAAAATGTAATGATAAGCCTGGTTTTATTGCTAATAGAGTAGGGTATTTTTTACTTGAATTAGTAGTCCGTAAAGCGATAAGTCAGAATCTTGATGTTGCTACTATAGATAAAATATTTACTACATTTTTGGGGCTGCCGAGTACCGGAATTTTCGGTTTATATGATCTAATCGGGTATGACGTAATGAAGTTAATTTCAAGTTCATTACTTGCCTCTCTTCTTGCAAATGATGCTTATCATAAAATAATATGTAAAAGATCCCTGTTTTTGATAAGATGTATAGAGAAGCAGTTAATTGGACGTAAAGGTGACGGTGGATTTTATCGTTTATCGGTATCAAATGGCAAAAAGATTAAAGAAGTTATCAATATAAACGACTTATCATATAGTCCTGTTCAAAAAGTAGATATTTTAATCTTGATGCGCTTCTTGTAAGTGATTCGGTTTACGGTAAATTTTTTACTGAAATTATCACGGAATTTTATGTTTATTTAGCAGGTCTAGTTCCGTCGGTTACGGATAATATTTATGATATCGATGCTGCTATGAAGCTTGGTTACAGCTGGAAATATAGTCCATTTGAATTTTGACTATAGCGGCTAAAAACGGTTGGAATTCGGTAATTACAAATGTCGATTTAATGCATATCCCACTTCCGCAATATTTAGCCAATAAAGAATATCAAAAAATCGATAAACAAAAATTTAATTCTCACAAAGATATTTTACAAGAAAGTCAGATAGTATTAGAGAATAGCTCGGCAAAATTAATACTTTATCAAGATGTTTTGATTTTTGTTATTACTATAAAAATGAATTGTTTAAATCATGAGGTGTTTTATTTACTACAAGAAGCAGCAAGTAAAGCCGAAAATGACGGTAAAAATCTTTATATTTATCCGCAAGGAAATAATTTTTCTGCCGGTGCTGATTTAAAACTTCTTCTTTCTTATATTGAAGATAAGAATTTTCACGATCTAGAGAATAAAGCTGGGACAGCAAACCATGCTCCACTTAAAATATTTCTCTGTACATGTTATTAGCTTGTGGTCTTGGTGTGGCACTTGGAGGTGGATATGAGCTGTTATTGCACTCAAGCTTTATTATAGGAAATCAAGAACTTAACGCAGGGCTTGTAGAACTTGGTGTTGGTTTAATACCCGGGTGGGGCGGTGTTACCGAAATGTTTGCTCGAAGTAATGGTAATAAAACTAAACTAATTGGAAATATCAGCAATATTATAGAGTAGAGCAGAATAAAACAAGTTCAGCCGGATTACTTTAAAGCAGATTATGATGTAGAGAATATGCACGTAAATATGAACAAGCATTATATTTTAGAGGAAGCTTTAAAATTAAACCTACCTAAAAAGATAGTACCGATTCCGCATAAAAAAATTACTTTGCCTAAAATAAATTTAGCAACAGCAATAGATACATCAAAATATAACGATCTACAAAATAAGGTGCTTAGCAAATTTCAAGATATTGTTGATACACATAATGAAACAAATGAAGAAGAGCTACTTGCCTATGAGCAGGAAATATTTTTAGAACTTGTAAAAGATCCAAAAACTATAGAGAAGCTGAAAGTAATTGTGGGATAAACTCCTACTATGTCATTCCTGCGAAAGCAGGAATAAAAAGTAGTCTTAATATTGACAAAATAAACCTAAAAAAACAAGTTTTTTGTAGGTTTTATTGGATTCCTGCTTTCGCAGGAATGACATAAAAACCGTGCGGGTAATGCTACTCCACAATAATATTGCCTATAACACCACGATAGTAAGTTTGAGGGTCGTACATAGCTTCACTGTAAATAGCAGGAGTAGAGAATATGCCCTTATTAACTGCTTTGATTTTATACTGATACGTCATTTTTTGATCAGAAATAGTACCGAAAATCATAACTCTATCATCACGATTATTTATATATATCGGTTTCCATATCATTACTTCCTGCGTGCGTTCTAATATATTTATGTGGTTGTTATCCGGTAAAAGCTCGAAGCCTGCCGGTAATAAATCAAGTAGCACCATATTGCTCAAGGTTTTATTACTACCTGAACGCATGGTGATTTCCACCGTAATATTATCACCTAATTTTACTTTGCTAACCTCTTTATTATTTTCATCGAGATATTTTTTTGTTATTTCTATGCCTTTAACTATCTCTTTATTTTCTGTTAATTGCTTATCATAGCCTGAAGTTAAAAGCTGATAGAAAAAGCCGTTACTTGAGGATGTTAAGTCGATATTCTTATTTTCTACCGACAGCTCAGCAATCATCACTTTATTGCCTGTTAAAGTAACTTCTTTATCTGTAGAGGTTACTTTAATAGTCGCCTCATCTACATGATTTATTTTATCGGCATAGGCAAGACTTGCCATAATAGCATAGCTTGCGGATAGGCTATTATAGTTATCTTTAGCAAAAAGAGCGATATCCTGTACAATTTTTGGGTCAAAGTCTTTTAACCGTTCTGGAAAATGCATAGAAATTAAGTATAAATACTGACTATATTTTATTAGAGGATTGTAATACTGATAGTCTGTTTTTGATATAGGTTTATTTAGAGTAAATCTGTCTAATAATTTCTCCGCTTCTTCATTCATTTGCAGCATTTTATAGCTAGCTGCTAAATAAACGCTAGTCAAATCATCTTGCCATGTATTTTTATGGTACTCGTCTAAATATTTTAAAATATTTGCAATATAGCTTGTAGTAATAACGCTGTTTTGCGTCAAGATATAAACCGCATATGCCTTTTCTCTTGCTTCATCTAAGGAGTTTATTGATCTGTTAGCCATATTCTCTAAATAGTAAATACCTTGATTAAATGTATCACTTGGAACGGCTAAATATCTAGTTGCGCCCTCGCTTAAGAAATGCATAGCATAAACGGAAATAAATGGATCGGAATCGTCATTAAAATTGTTCCAATATCTAAATCCACCGTCATAATTTTGACGTTCTGATAAAGTTTGGAATATTTTTGATAATGATTCATCCATTTTTTTACGATCAGTTTTAAGAATCTGAACTAGCTCTTGTTCATTATATAATAAAATATTGGCAAAATTTTGGCTTATTAATTGTTCAGTGCAACCATAAGGATAATTATCTAGGAAATCTTTAAAGCCAGAAATAATAGCTAGCGGTGATTTAGAAGCGGAAATTTGTAGTTTAGCAAATTCAGGATATATATCCCGTAAGATTTTTAAATTAGTCTTGTTGTCTGTAATAAAGCCTGTATTAACTGTTGTAACGCTCGGACTAGCAGGGCGAACGCTCGTAGTACTAGTTAATTCGGAGCTATGTACTACTGCCATAGATATTATATCCGGCTTTAGGTGATTTATAGAAGCCACAACCTTTAAATCTGCCGAACCGAGTTGATCAGTCGCTTTTAATTTAACATTAATAGTAGCTTCCTTATTTTCGTCTATCGGGATCTCTTTAGGATAATCTAATATTTTAAGTCCTTCACTTGTTTCAATATTTAGAAAAACCTGAGCATTTCCTGAATCTTTTAGGTTATTAAATATTGTTACCGGTACTGTAAATTCATCATTTGGAGCTACAAATAAAGGTAAATTTGGATTGATAATAAGATCGGATTGGACTAATAAATCAGCTTTGGAAGTTCCTATAGAGTCAAGGCTTGAGGCTACCCCTATAACTCTTAAAGTGCCGTTAAAATAGCTTGGTATATCAAATGTGACTTCTCTCTCATCAAGATCTGCTTCTAAAATTCCTGACCAAAATGCTACGGGAGGTTGGTTTTTTCTTTTAAACGGATTAAGGTTTCGAGCGACATTTATACAACCGTCTCCGGCAGGAGCCGCCATATAAGCTTTCATTAATAAAGGATGCTCAGGTAATATTAAATCCATGATTTGTGATGTTCGGACTTCCAAGGCTTTATCGTTAATAAAGTAATTAAGCGGATCGGGAGTCTGATAACCAGCAAATGATAATATCCCTGCATCAACAGCAAATATTATTATTTTACCGGGATTTGTAGTACGGTAACGAATTGCTAGCTTTTCTCCCGATTTGATTTTTGCAGGAAGTGTTAATCCAATATCTTGTTTATGTTTATAAATGCCCGCAGTAAACGGTACTACTGCATAACTAAACGGTGATATAAAGATTTCCGTAGCTTCTATGTCTCTTATAAATTGTACATTTACATATCCCTTACCCTCAAAGCCGTCAGGAATTTTTATTTCTTGAATGCTATTATTTTCATCAGCTTTAAACCATTCAAAATTATGTACTTTATCGGTCTCGATAGTAATTAACCCATAACCTGTATAAGGAGTTATAATATTTAAAAGAATAGTATCGCCGGCTTTATAATCATCTTTATCAAGTTTAACTTTTAAATTTGCTTTGTCTGTTAAATTAGCCGTAACATTTCCTTCACCTATTACCGAAAATTCAGCTTGGGCAAAGATTGTATCTTCTTTATCGGTTAAGTAAATAACGTAATCGCCTGCTTCTTTAGTAGGTACTTTATAAATATAACTTTCGTTTGCCGTGATATTAATTTTGTCAGAAGATATATTAGTCTCAATAGGTACTGAACTGTAAGAATAATTACCGTTACTATCTGCTACTAAGTTATTTACATAAGTAATCTTTTTTAAGTTAAGAGTTAAATTAGGTGCAGCTACTTTTTCTGCTTTATTTGATATGGCTATGAATTCTATTGCCGCGCTTGTTTTTGTCTTAATATATTTTAGATCGCTATCGCTTCTAAATCCTATAATATAAGGCAGAGGTGACACTATAAGCGATTTGCTTGCGTTTACGCTTCTTCCTGAATCAGGCTCAAATCCTTCTGCTGAAAATGTTAGATTAAAAGTAGCGTTATAATATTTCTCAAGGTTAAGGTCAAAGTTTGCCGTACCTTTAGAGTCGGTAGTAATATCTCCTAAACGTTCGTTAAAAAACTCTTTATTTCCTTTGCTACTATAAAATTTATATTCTTTAAATCTAGGTACGAAAAACTCGGTAGGTCTAATATCAATAAAGCCGCTGACTTTTCTATTTTCTGCAGGAGTGCCGTAAAGATTTATGAGATTAACGGTTGCTTTAAGCTCTTTTGGATTCGTCCATAGCTCATCTTGTGAGTTATTGAAGTTTATGTTTATTTTCATGCGGTCAGGCTGAAAATCACCAACCCTGACAGACACGCTATTAAGATAGTTATTGCTGCCTTTATCTCCTACTAAATATAAGCTTATATTGTATAAGCCGGTTAAGGCATCATCAAGCGTTGAGAATAAATATTCGCCGAATCCTTCTGCATCTAGCACTATTTTACTTTTATCTATTACTTTTCCTCTAGGGTTAGTTACTTGTATTTCTAAAGGTAAGCCGTCAAATTTTCCTTGCCAGTCGGTTTGTTTGAGCATAATGCCTATGTGACCTTGCTCGTTTGGTCTATAGATGCCACGATCCGAAAATAAATAAGCTTTTAACCCTTGATCAGAACTAACGGCTCCTGCTACATCAAACCGAGAATAATTAACTTGTCTATCAATTCTACTATACGGCATAAATGAAAAATCATCCTTAGTAGTTAATATATAAGCCACTGGAGTTTTTTCTTTTGAAAAATCATTTATATTTGATAAAACGGCATGTCCTTTACTATCGGTTTTGCTGCTTACTAACACCTCACCGTTAAGTCCTATAATATCTGCTTTTACGCCTCCAGCCGGTTTACCGTTACTGATATAAGAAACAAAGATATGATGCGTCCCGGTTTTATCGGTTTTTACTATACAACCAAGATCGGTAACTAAAATTAATCTTTTATCTTGAGATATAATGTTATTATTGTCTTTAGCATAAACTTTTGCTAGAAATAACCCCTTGGAATAGCTGCCTGCTTCTTCTAAATTAAAATATTTACTGAAATCTAAATCGGTATAATGAGGTAAATTTAAATTTTGAGAGTTCACTATTACTTCCTCTTGAAATACCTCGGAAATATTATACTCATTAAAGGTATATTCATTTATAAAAGTCGGGTTTTGGAAAATATTATATCTATTTGTTTGGCTGATTAAATGATTAACTTCTTGCTGATTAATCTTATCGATTTCTAAATATAATTTATCTATGCCAAGTGAATATACGGGAAGCTTTCTTTCGCCGGCTAATGAAAGAATAGAACCGTCGGACATTAGCTTAACTTCTTTAGGGTTACCCGGTATTTGTACGATTTGAAAATAATCTGAGCCGAGTGTTAAATTATCCGATGTTTTAACACCTTGATTTACTTTAACAAGCAAAGCTCTTGAGGCAAACGTATCTACTTTAAAACTATGCATAGTAGTAATGCTTGGGACGGAAGATAAAAGCTCAAAATTTATTTTTTCACTCGATTTAAGAATATCATCGGTTATTTCTTTCGGATTTTGCCATTTATAGTTTTTTTTGCCTGCAACTCCTAAGAAAGCCGGCTTATCCTGCGGTAATAAAAATAACTCTAAATGTTTTTTTATTTCCTCACCCGACACCGGTGTATTTGTGGTAATTATAATTATCTGTTCCGGTTTTAGTTTATCATCTTTAACAATGGTAGCAGTACTATTAGTGATTTTTAAATATGAGGATAGACTTGGAATTAATACATTTTCTTTATAAGAATATCTTATGTTATTTGGCGTCTTATTATTTTGATCTTTTACATTTTTATATGTGAAAACTTCTCCGCCATGTAGAGGTTTAACACCGTCTTTTATAATTACGGAAACTGTGTCTTCTTTATCTGTAAGCGGTGGTATATTAGTAATAATCGTAGCTTCCGTATTATTGGTATTGAATTTGATAGAAAACGGTAATTTTTCTTTAGTTGAAGATTTTATAAACTCTATTCTTTCCTCTAGAGTTTTAGGATCGATAGGATAGTTAAAAGCTATTTTAGTTTGAACGAATTTTTTGGAAATATCGATATTATCCTGTAGATAATTCATTTCTTTAATAATAGGAAGTAGTGGTAAAGTCGTGAAACTTATATTATTACTTTTTAAACCGACAAAATTAGGGAATATATAATCTTCGATAGTAATCTTATAAGTTTGATGAGTTACAAAATTGCTTTCTGGAGTAAAATTTATGTTATACCACCAGCCAAATCGCCATTCTCCTTTAATATCAGGTGAAATAGATATGTAATCATTTATTTTTTTTCCGTTAAGCCCTAGCTCTCTTTGTGGCTTTGTACACCATTCTTTAATTCTAGAGTCGCAAAGGTCAATATTTAACGCATTTTGTCCTGCTAACAGATTTTCGTTAGTTAATTTAAAATATAAAGGTATTTTTTCGTTAAAGCTTGCAGCAATTAGTTGTACATTTATTAAACATACGAAAATAGTAAATACAAATTTGCGGAAAATATTTTTCATATCTATAGCTTATTATTTATGATAACTTCAATTATATATAAATAAAATTAAGTAAAGTAATGAATAAGGATATTTTTTTCAATATTCAGCAAAAATTTTTTTGTTATTTGGACAAGAAGAGTGTTATGAGATTATCATAATACTCGGATTTACTATATTAGGAGGCAACTATTTGCACAAGCTATTTGTGTATTACTTTTCACTACAATTTTATAAATATATTGTTAAAATCTAAGTACAACGGAAAGATTTAAACGATCAGTCAAAAAGCAATATCTCAACTGGGAGATAACTCTATATAGAAGAAAAATCTTTATTTCCCGGGAATAAATGTGTTTCTTTCTTGCTTAAATCTCACTTGGTAAAGCTAAATCCACCTCGCTCAAAATATAGTCCGTTCCAGCTTACGGCATTTAACTAAGCCTTTAAGTTCTTTATCCTTTACATAGGTAATTGTGTTTAAGAAGTCAAGATAAGAGCTAACTTTTTGGCTTTTCCTTTTTTTACAAGTCTTTTATAAAAAGGTTTAACTGCAGAATTATATCTTACAGACGTAACAGTTGCCATATATAATGCTTGCTGCCCGCATCGTTTTTCTACCACCTTGAGTTTTTGCTAACCTAACACTTAAACCTGAAAAGCTTGATTTTATGCTGCGTCCACCGTTTGATTCATTCATAAAAGTGAAAGAAATTGAAGAATGGCGCACCCGAGAGGAGTCGAACCCCTAACCTTATGATCCGTAGTCATATACTCTATCCAATTGAGCTACGGGTGCCTAAGTTTGAAGTACTTATTTCTAAGCCTTATTTCTTTTTGCTAATATACGAAGAAGCATATATAAAAGCATAGCATTTGTCAAGAAACATAGAGTGTTCTTATGTTTTTCTGAATAATAAAATATAAAAAATTACAATCAATAGTTGAATTATCGTATTATATATTGTATTAGAGGTTCATAAATTGATATGAGAAAAAAATGAATAAAATAAAATTAATCATAATTTACTTACTTTGCATTAATATGACTGCACAAGCAGACAATATATCAGAAAGTGCTAAAAAATTTAGCAGTAATTAACTCTTTAAATGTTGAGGAAAAGTGGCAGAAAGGTAATGTAATAAATTGTAAGTCGGGAGAAACTTTATTAGAAGAAACAGAAAAATATAATTCTCCTAAGTTAAAGCGTTTGACTCATTGTAGTTGTTTTGCGTATGTTGCTAGTGCAGCCTTGGGGCTTCCAAATCAGTCTCTACCATCCTGAAAGCGATAAAATTTTTATACCTTACTTTATCAAATAAGCAAGCTGAGTGGCTTGAAACAGACCGAATAAAGAACGAATGGCATTTTGTTAAAGCAGGAAATCGTGATGATAGTTTTATTCAAGCACAAAAATTTGCTAATCAAGGATATTTTGTTGTATCCGTATATAACAATGCTAATCCAACAAGAGCAGGGCATATTGCCGTTGTAGTACCAAGTAGTAAGGATATAGAGAAAATAAAAAATGAAGGACCGGACACGGGTCAAGCCGGTAATATTAATTTTTCCTGTAGCTCTTTGAAAAAGGGTTTTAGGAATAAAAAAGATGCATTTAAAACAACGAAATAAAATTTTATTATTATAAAATATAACAGATATCAGTAAGGTAACCGGACAGTTTTTATTCTATGTTATTCCCGTGGGGCATTGCCTGTATGGATCGATTTCCTGTTGTCATACCGTGGCTTGACCACGGGATCCATAAATATGATAAAAAAAATACTAGTATTTTTAACTGGACCCAGCAGGTACAGGCTACGGGGTGACAATGGTGGAATCGATCTACGCAGGCAATGTCTTCCTGCAGCAGCGGGCATCCCCAGTGTTTTAAGTTATTTTTTTGGATACCGTGGTCAAACCACGGTATGACACAGTGGATTTTACTGATTCATGCAACAATATCTTGCGGGAATGACACCGATTTATGCAACAACGTCGTCCCTGGTTTGCAGGAATGACATAATCAGCTTTTTTAGTTATTGGCTATTTTAGAGATTTATGCAACAGCATCTACCCATGAAATTTCTATGCTACCGACTAGATCAACTTGAGGAGTTTCGCTGTAGCTTGGTAAGTTATCATACACAAGATGAGCTAAGCCGGCTATTCTGTTTACTATCCCTGCTGTATTTTCATAAGCAAATTTTGCTGCTTCTATTCCTGTATAAGTCGTATTTTTTAATAACTCAAATGTGTTCTCCGGCGAATATGCAAGAGCTGTTCCAACACAAATCCCCATAGCAACTGTAGGATGAGCATAAAATCTTCATCCAGCCGTTGATATTGCTGCTTTTACAAATATTCGGATGATAATCTAATATATCAAGTATTGACAAAGTACTTACATTCTTTATAACATTGAAAATGTTTGTATTATGAGTATCAAACTAGATTCTTACGAACAAGATATTGAAGATAATTTTGAAAAGCAGCAAAAAATTGATGATAGAAGTGAAATAGCTTTGCTTCAAAAATTTGCAAAAGCACATCTTAGTAAAAAAAGATCTGTTACTATTAGGATTGCAGAACATGACATAGAAGTAATAAAAATTAAAGCTTCTAAGCATGGTTTGCCTTATCAGACCTATCTTAATATGCTAATTCATTCAGACACTACTCAACTCTAAATATTATGACCAAGTATAGATATAATCATGAAAAGAACGTTAAGTTATTGAATGAGCGTGGTATAGGCTTTGAAGAAATAATACAGTCGATTGTTGACGGTAATTTATTAGATATTAAATTACATCATAATCAAGAGAAATATAAAGGTCAAAAAATTTTATATGTTCAAATGATTGCGCAAGTATATGCAGTACTTTATATAAAAGGTGATAAAGATGCTATTTGCCTTAACACTTTATTTCCTAGCAGAAAAGCAAAAAAGGAATTTTTAAAAAATAAGAAATAATATATGCGTTTTATAGAAGAATTTATAAATAAAGGATATTTCCATCAATGTACCGATTTGGATCGGTTAACTGCTATAACGAAAGAAACAAAAATAGCTGCGTATATAGGCTTTGACTGTACTGCTACATCACTCCACATCGGTAGTTTAATGCAGATAATGATTCTGCGATTGCTTCAGCAGCACGGGCATAAGCCTATTGTAATTATCGGTGGCGGTACGAGTAAAATCGGTGATCCTACTTGGAAAGACGAAGTGCGCAAAATTTTAAGCAAAGAAGATATAGCTAAAAATGCCGAAGGTATTAAAAAATCTTTGTCGAAGTTTATCAAATTCGGTGACGGTAAAAGTGATGCTATTATGTTGGATAACGCAGAGTGGTTAGATTCGTTCAATTATCTAGATTTTCTACGGGATTTCGGTAGCTATTTCTCGGTAAACCGTATGCTGACTATGGATTCGGTAAAACTAAGGCTTGAGCGTGAGCAGCATTTAAGCTTCTTAGAATTTAACTATATGTTATTGCAAGCCTATGATTTTTACTATTTAAGCAAGCATTACAATTGCAGCTTGCAGCTTGGCGGTAGTGATCAGTGGGGCAATATCGTAATGGGAGCGGATTTAATTCGTAAAATAAGCGGCAAAGAAGTATTCGGTATGACGACACCGCTACTTACGACTAGCTCCGGTGCTAAGATGGGCAAGACTGCTGCGGGAGCGGTATGGCTTAATGAAGATTTGCTAAGCCCGTATGATTATTACCAATATTGGCGTAACTGCGAAGATGCCGACATAGTTAGATTTGCCAAATTGTATAGCGAGTTCACGCAAGAAGAGCTTAATAGGTTTGAGAGTTTAGCGGCAGAAGATATTAATGCAGCTAAAAAACAGCTTGCTTATGAGCTAACTAAGCTTTGTCACTCGGAACAGGCAGCAAAATCAGCTCTAGAAACTGCAGTAAAGATATTTGAAGAAGGACAAATCGATGAGAATTTACCTACCGTTGTTTTAGAGCAGGAAGTATTACAAGCAGGTATTAGTGCATATGAATTATTTCATGAAGTAGGGCTTGCTACTTCTAAATCGGAAGCACGCAAGCTTATAAGAGGGAATGGTGCTAAGATAAATGATAGATTAGTCGAAGATGAAAATATGATAATTAACACTAATTTCTTACTCGATAAAAAAGTTATAAAGCTCTCTGCCGGCAAGAAAAGACATATATTGGTTAGGGTTTGAATATTTTTCTAGATTACCATGTTCCCTTCAGTTGCAGCATTATTGTATGGCTCAAATATATTATGTCTAATTAAAACTGTAACTTTCAATTAGGCAAATTGTATATTTTCTATCTAATGGGCCCTTATAACATAAGTTAAATTCAAATTTAAACAGTAATGACTAAAATAAGGCTTGATGAATATTTGCTGCAAAAAGGTTTTGTAACAGATATTACCATAGCACGAAGTTTGATTATCCAAGGTAAAGTACATAATAAGCATGAGCAGTTAATTAAGCCTGGGATACAGGTTAATATAAATGATACCGACATTAAGGTAAAGCTACCGCAGCATAATTATGTTTCAAGAGGGGCATTAAAATTAATTGCCGCTTTGGATTATTTTAAAATTGATCCCGAAAATTTAGTTTGTATTGATATCGGTAGTAGCACCGGCGGTTTTACGGAAGTGTTACTTGAGCGTAAAGCAAAATTAATTTTTGCCGTAGATGTCGGTTATGGCGAACTTCATCCTAAATTACGCGACAATCCACACATTAAGGTGCTTGAGAAGACTAATGCACGATATTTAACCGATAAACAAATAATAACGAAGCCTGATTTAATTGTTTGCGATGCCAGCTTTATTAGTTTAACTACTATATTACCGACTGCACTAAATTTAGTTAAAGAAGATTGCATGCTTATTGCTTTAATAAAACCGCAGTTTGAGGTCGAAAAGCATGAAGTAGAGCAGGGAGGAGTTATTAAAAATCCTCTCTTACATCAAAAAGTATGCGATAAAATCAAAGATTGGCTTGAGAAAGAGCATAATTTTAAAATATTCGGTATAATAGCAAGTCCAATACTAGGAGCTAAGGGGAATCAAGAGTTTTTAATATGCGGAAAAAGAAAAACGCTTATTTTTCTATAGTTTATCCTTAATTTGAATTGTTTTAGTAATCATTGCATCTTCTAATGTATAATTATTCAATGTTTTTATAAATGCTTCACTTGCTTCTTTAATAAAATGTTTAAATTGGCATGAATTTGTAATTCTGCAGCTATTAGTATTTTTATTGAAACATTCTACTATATCCATATTAGGTTCTAATTTTTCTATTATATCTCCCAACTTCATGGAAGAAGGGCTAAATGCTAGCTTAATTCCTCCTCCTTTTCCTTTACTACTATTAATATATCCTAATTGTGCTAATCTATGAATCACTTTCATCAAATGATTAAGGGAAATATTATGGTACTCTGATATCTCTTTTACACTACAAATTCTTTCCGGTTTTGAAGCAAGATATATAAGGCTACGTAATCCGTAGTAGGTAAAACTTGTTAACTGAACTGCATAAAAATTTTATTTATTTTTACCTTGAATAAAAAAACGTCTATATAAGTCTAGTTACTATAATATGTATTTTAAATGCATATGTATAGTAAAGGTTATATTATTCAAAAAGGAGTAATTATGTCTAGAACAACTATAGTGAGAGAAATAAGAAAAACTGCTGAGCTATTTAAGAATTTTGATATTACTAAATCTTTAAATTTTTATGGAAATTGAGCAACTAAATATGAAGCAGTGGTAAATGAATTTTTTAATAGTAAGAGTTTTAATACTGAAAAACCTGAGAAAGGAATACAGCCAAATGCAATGAAAAATTTTTTAAATCTTACCGGCAGTAGTATTCTAAAGGTTTTAAGTGCATATAGCGAAACAGATGAAGTAGATCTTTTAGAAGTGATCCAATCCAAGCATTAGAGAATGATCATAAATGTAAAAGGGCGGTATCAAAAATTGTTGGTATACATGTAGGGCGTAATATTCCTTCAGAGTTATATCAACCTGTTGCTGAAGAGCTTATATCAAATGTAGATGAGGGTAACAAGCTGGTAACGGAAATATTAAATATAGTAGGAAAGCATTTTGTAAGTGCTGAAAAGAAGCAATATGATGAATTAAAAGCAAAGTATAATATAGCGAGTTTTGAAAGTCATAAAATAAAAATCGAAATAGAAAGTGCTGATAAAAATACGGCAAAAATAAAATTTTATAGACAAAATTAACAAAAAGTAATACCGCACAAACAAACATAGGCAAATTATTACTGTTAAAGTAGGAGAAAGATACAGTGAATTTACAGTTATAAAAACCGGTCATGATGAAGAAGGTCATTATTATGAATACTTAATAAAGAAAAATCCTAATGGAACTGTAACAAATTATCTATTTGATTCTGAAAATCATCTGGTAAAAGTACACCCTTCATATATTGAATCGGATATAGAAAACAATAAAGATCTCGTTCTTATCAGTGGCGGGTCGGGAGCAAGCCATTCTATTTCTAGAATTAATAGTATAACAAATGAAGAAAATGTTAAGCTTTCCGCCGTTATGCACATTATTCACTCTACTAGAAATAAAAACAGTGATACATTTCAATTAGATGCAGCTGTAAAAAAATTAACTGATATGGCAGCAATATGCGATACTGAAATTCACTATGATAAATTTTATACTCAAGATAGTTATAATAATATTAATGAGAACGATAATATACATTATCATACCGGTAGAATAGCTGAAGAATTTTTATTAGGCCTTTTAAAAGGTGAAACTGATGAAATTTGTGGTCCTCATTCTTTTAACGATCATGTGCAGCATATATTAGAAGCGAAAATGGGGGTTAACTCAGATTCATGTAGAAGCATTTTGTTCATCAGGAGGAGACTATGATCCATCTCTAAGCGGACCAGAGGGATTATCGAGTATTTGCCCCTTTATGAATATGTAGTTTTACAAAAATATAAAGTTAAATATTGCTTATATATTCTAATTAGTGTATTTTCGTTACGGATAAGCATTATAAAAATTATAGATAGGTGGGTTTATCCCACCTTTTTTGTTATAAATATCAAATATGCAAACTATTGAACAACAAATAACAAACGTAATAGAAGAATCCTTGACAGATATGGGGTTTGAGTTAGTTCTTGTGAAGTTTAAAGGTGTTAACCATAAAGTAGTCGAGATATTGATTGATAGCTTAAACAGCGAAAAAATATCTGTGGAAGATTGTACTAAAGCAAGTAGGACTATCTCCGCTATTCTAGATGTTGAAGATTTAATAGAAGCTGCATATTCTTTAGAGGTAGCATCAAGCGGTCTTGAACGTCCGTTAGTAAAGTTTGAAAATTATAATAGATTTTTAGAAAGAGAAGTTAAAATCAAACTTAAAGAATTATTGAACGGCAAAACTCGTTATCAGGGTAAAATAATTAAAGCCGAAAATAATAAAATATATTTAAAATGTGAAGAACAAGAAGTACTAATTGATTATGATTTAATTAAAAATGCTAATCTAGTTTTAACTGAAGAAGTATTTAAAAAATTGCTAAAGCAATAAGAGATAATGTATGTCTAATATAGGTAATATAGAAATTTTACAAATTATAGATTCTGTAGCTCGTGAGAAAGGAATATCAAAAGAAATTTTGATTTCAACGGTTGAACAAGCGGTACAAGCAGCAGGACGAAAAAAATACGGTAATGAATATAATATTAAAGCTCAGATAAATAGGAAAACCGGTGAGATAAATCTTTTAAGGATCTTAAAAATAGTAGAAGATGTAGAAGATTACTTAACGCAAATCTCACTTGAAGAAGCTTTAATAAAGAATCCGGAAGCTAAAATCGGTGATGAGATATATGAATATTTACCGCCGATTGATCATGCTAGAGTATCGGCTCAAGCTGCAAAACAAGTTATAACTCAACGTGTTATAGAAGCTGAACGTGAAAAACAATATCATGACTTTAAAGATAGAAAAGGCGAAATTATAAATGGGATAGTTAAGAGAATAGAATACGGTGATATAATAGTTGATCTGAGTCGTGCTGAAGCAATAATAAAAAAAGATCAATTAATTAAGGGTGAGAATTTTAAACCTAATGATCGTATAAAAGCATATGTACAGGATGTAAGGCAAGAAACAAAAGGACCGCAGATTTTCTTGTCTAGAGTAGATAACCAGATGCTAGTTAAACTATTTAAGCTAGAAGTACCTGAAATTCTTGAATCTACTATTCAAATAAAATCAGTAGCACGTGATCCCGGTTCAAAAGCAAAAATAGCGGTATTTGCTTCGGATAGTAGTATAGATCCCGTAGGCTCATGCGTAGGTATTAGAGGTAATAGAGTAAAAGCCGTAACAAATGAATTAAACGGAGAGAAAATTGATATAGTATTATGGAGTAATGATCTTGCACAGTTTATAGTTAATGCTCTTGCACCGCTTGCACCTGGGGAAATCACAAAAATTTTGATTGATGAGGATAGGCATAAGGTAGAAGTAGTAGTTTCGCAAGAAAATCAAAGTATTGCAATAGGTAGAAGAGGGCAGAATGTTCGTTTAGCTTCTCAGCTTACAGGTTGGAATATCGATATAATGACCGAAGAGCAAGAATCAAAAAGAAGAAATGAAGAGTTCTTAACTTCTACGGCATTATTTATGGAAGCTTTAGATGTTGAAGAAGTTATAGGTCAGCTTTTATCGGTAACGGGATTTAATTCAGTAGAACAAATTGCTAGTAGTGAGATTAGTACTTTAACAAGAATTGAAGGCTTTGAGGAAGAACTTGCCGTAGAGATTAAAAATCGAGCTATTAATTACGTCGACCTTAAGAATGAAAAGATTATCAAAAAGCTAGAGGATCTAGGAGTTGAGCAAGAATTAATAGATATATTAGAATTATCGCTTGAATTAATATTACAATTTGCCGAATATGGTATAAAGACCATAGAAGATTTAGGAGAGATGAGCGTAAATGAATTTAAAAATTTAGCTCCAAATTCTAATATAACGGACGAAAATATTAAATTGCTGATTAAAACTGCTAGACAGCATGGTGCATTGAAGGATAGTTAGTGGGTTGAATGTAGGGTGTATGTCATTCCTGCGAAAGCAGGCATCCAGAATAAATAGCTTAGTAATTAGGGCGTCCTTGAAAAATAAACCTATAAAAATAAGTTTTTTTATAAATTTTAGTGGATTCCCGCTTTCGCGGGAATGACATAAACGAGCCATGCGAGCAACGCCGCTTTTAGCTAGGAATGACATAATCAAGTAGTAGACGGACAAAACAGAAACACAAAGGTTTTAAATATGACGGATAACCAGGAAATCAAACCCAAAAAGTTGACACTTGGCAATTCAAAATTATCGCTTAATAAGTCTTTTGACTCTCTTACAGGAGCTCAAAGCTTTGTTAATGCTAAAGCTAAAACGCTAGTAGAAGTTAGAAAAAGCTCTACTGGTAGTGCTACTACCCTTTCATTAAATAAAGAAAGGAATAGCGTAGATCAAATTGTTATTGATGCTAATAAGGAAGAATTTAACAGACGTTTATCTATTCTTAAAAAAGCTGCTGAGCAATCTCAATTAAATGACCCTTCAAAAATAAGCACTTTAAGCAAACTTGCAAGTATTAACCAGTCTGCTAACTCAAAAATAGCACCGCTAGAAACTGATAAAGAAGTTGAACAAAAGCAGCAAAATACCGAAGAAAATAAAGTAGAAGTTAGTGCTAAAATCGTTCAAGATGATGAAGATATACCGTCACAAATACCTAAAAAGAAAGAAGAAACTTTTGTAAAGTTTCCTTTAGTAGGAATGCGAACACGTTACGGTATAGAATCAGAGCAAGAATTAGATAAAACAGTAGATAGTAAAATAATAGCACCAAAAATTAAGCTAGAAGAGCCAAAAAAATTCAAAAAAGCCGATCTTTTCAATATGCTTAGCGATGACGAAAGCGGCAGCGGTAGAACTAGAAGTCTTGCTTCTATAAAAAGAGCTAGAGAAAAAGAAAAGCGTAAATTAGTATCACAAGCACCTGAGAAAGTATATAGAGAAGTGACGATCCCGGAAGTTATCGGAGTCGGCGAGCTTGCAAATGCTATGTCTGAAAGAGTGGCTGATGTAATTAAAGAATTAATGAAACTCGGTATTCTTGCAAATGCTAGCCAAACAATAGATGCCGATACGGCAGAACTAGTTGCAACAAATTTAGGGCATACAGTACAAAGAGTCCAAGAGTCAGATGTTGAAAATGTTTTAATTAGTGATGATAAGGTTGAGGATTTAAGAACGCGTGCTCCGGTTGTGACGGTAATGGGTCATGTCGATCATGGTAAAACCTCATTGCTTGACGCTCTTAAGTCTACAGATATTGCTGCAGGTGAGCTAGGCGGAATTACACAACATATTGGGGCTTATAGAGTAACTCTTGCAGACGGTAGAGCAATTACTTTTATTGATACTCCGGGGCATGAAGCTTTTTCGGAAATGCGGTCAAGAGGTGCTAAAGTAACGGATATAGTTATTATAGTGGTCGCAGCAGATGATGGAATCAAAACGCAAACGGTTGAGGCAATTAATCATGCGAAAGCAGCGGGCGTTCCTATAATTGTAGCTATTAATAAGATTGATAAGCCTGATATTGATATTGAGCGTGTAAAGAACGAATTATATGTCCATGAAATTATCGGCGAAGAGGCAGGTGGTGACGTTATGATTATTCCTATCTCGGCACTAAAGAAAATTAACTTAGATAAACTTGAAGAAGCAATTTTATTAATTGCAGAAATGCAGGATTTAAAGGCAAATCCTTTCGGTTCAGCTGCCGGTGTTGTAATCGAGTCAAAAATTGAACAAGGAAGAGGAACGCTAACCACTATATTAGTGCAGCGAGGTACTTTAAGAAACAGTGATATTATAATAGCTGGTACTGCTTACGGTAAAGTTAAAAAGATGACTAATGATAAGGGACTAGAAATAGTAGAAGCAACTCCGTCTGTTCCTGTAGAAATTCAGGGGTTAAATGAAGTGCCTTTTGCCGGCGATAAATTTAACATAGTAAAAAATGAGAAACAAGCAAAAGATATAGCCGAATATAGAATGCGTCTTGCTAAAGAAAAAAAAATATCTATTGCACCGCGTTCAAGTTTAGAAGATTTGTTTTTAAAAGCTTCCGGTAATAGTAAAATTAAGGAATTACCTTTAATTATTAAAGGTGATGTTCAAGGGTCGGTTGAAGCTATTTCAGGTAGCTTATTAAAATTACCGAGTGATGAGATAAAGCTCCGTATACTTCATAGCGGCGTAGGTCCGATAACGGAATCCGATGTATCTCTTGCACATGCTTCTTCGGCTATTATTGTCGGCTTTAACGTTAGAGCAGGGGCAAATGCCTTAACTGCCGCAGAAAAAGAAAAAGTCGATATTCGATATTATAGTATAATATATCATTTAATTGATGATATAAAAGCCATTATGAGCGGTATGCTTGATCCGATCGTTAGAGAGCAGTATATCGGAAGCGCAGAAATTAGACAAATATTTAATATTACCAAAGTCGGCAAAATCGCCGGTAGCTATGTAACTAAAGGGATTATTAAGAAAGGAGCGGGCGTACGCTTATTACGTGATAATGTAGTCATTCATGAAGGAAAACTCAAAACTTTAAAACGCTTTAAAGATGAAGTTAAAGAAGTTAGAGAAGGATATGAGTGTGGTATAGCATTTGAAAATTACGAAGATATTAGAGAAGGAGACACAGTTGAAGTTTTTGAGCTAATTCAAGAACAAAGACAATTATAATATACTCGTTGAACTTCAAAAATTGGCTACATTATAATACAAGTACTGCGGCGTTGTTGCATTGATACTACTAAATCGTCATTGCGAGTAGTTGTAGACTGCATGGCAATCTCATGAAATAATAACAAACTCCAGAGATTGCTTCGTCAATTACTTCGTAATTTCCTCGCAATGACGAAAAGTTAGAACCACGCAACAACGCCCTGCTTTCGCGGGCATGACATTTAGTAGAATATCCCTTTTTGATAAATTAATCAATTTTAAGTAAAATATAATAAAAAGTTAATAATTATTAGCCTTTATCTTGACCTCCTCATAATTTCTATTATAATGCAATGTTGATTATTATAATCAGAAATGAGGAAAAATTATGGCCATAACATCAATTTTTAATAAGTTACAAAATTTAATCCCAAATAATACCTCTCCAAAGTCAGCCTCCTATCTTGCTAACGATGAATTTGAGTTTATAACTTCTCCTACTAATCAAGAAGAAAATACTGATTTTTTAGCAGCGTTAGATAATTCAATTAAGCAGTATGACGAAAAAAGTGCAATATGTAATAAAAAAATAGTAGAAGATCAAGCTAAATATCCTTTTTTAAATTCTAAAATGATCTTCCAAGAAGCAGTAAAAGGTCAGCCAGATACTCTAGGCATCTCTCAAATCAGATTTACAGATCTTTTAAATAAGCTTGATGGTATTGAAAAAGTAACTAACACACCTAAAAGTAAAGGTTTTTTCAGTACATTTAGTTCATCATTAAAAACAGTTTATGATTTCGGAGTAAAGAGTTTTAATATTATAAAAAATACATCTAGTATTCTTTCTTCGAAAGTTGCTGAAACTTTTAATCTTGTGAGTAATAAAGTTTTTTCTTATTTAAATAATAACGCTGAAGAAACATTTAATCTCTTAGATCAACTAGAAACTCTTCCTGATAATGAGTTAG
Source organism: Rickettsia honei RB (assembly GCF_000263055.1). Lineage (NCBI taxonomy): Bacteria > Pseudomonadati > Pseudomonadota > Alphaproteobacteria > Rickettsiales > Rickettsiaceae > Rickettsia > Rickettsia honei. Next base: position 79,971 of record NZ_AJTT01000006.1, read on the forward strand.
TAGAAGCAATTTTAAACACGTCTGAAAATGCATTAGATGAAGTTTTTGAAAAGATAACATATAAAAAATTGGTAGAATTAATTAATAATATTTCCGATGAACAAGCACAAAAATTAGTTCATTATATTTTGCCGGAGCATTTTGAAAAATTAATGCAATTTATTCCATTAGATAAATTAAATACATATATGGATACTACCCTTTCTTTAGAAAAGCTTACCGAGCAGGAACTAAAAAAATTATCAGGTGAGGATATTTCTGATGAACAGCTTGAAAATATAATTATTTTAGCAGGAGAAGAAAAGCTTGCAGAAAATTTTGATATTATTCCAAATAAAAATTTAGTAAGAATCATGAGTCATATTTCAAATGATAAGCTAGCAACAATAATTTCGCACGCCTCAGATGAAAGTCTAGTAAGAATCATTGATATTATTAACTCGGATAATCATGATTTATCGAAATCATTAGTTGGGCAAATAATAGCCTTAATATATGACAAGAAGTGTGTAAAGCAAGAATCAGGGGCAGTATCTGATAGTGATTCCGGATTCTTTGATTATGAAGATGAAATAGAAGTATCAGACAATCAAGTAGAACACTCTAATAGTGATTTTACTATGAAATTATCTTATAATTTTGGAGTCTTTAATTATGAAGATGATGTAGTATACTTATAATAAAGCTCTTATGTCATTTCGTTGATTATAGAAATCCAGTAAATGGATTCCTACTTTTAACTAGGCATGGCATAATTGATTGCGATTTTAGCATCAGGAGGGCGTATGTATAGTGGCTCGATAGAGCTATTTAATTTTACATCGCTCGACAATCTACTAGCAATATATCTACAGGTAACCCAAGCTTTAACTCGTGCAAAACGTGGCAAGGTTATTATATTCGGCAAATGCATAATTTGGTGATATATAAATTCAAGTCCGCTACCGCAACAAACTATATTCCCTTTCTCATTTGTAAGCAGTTTTATAGCATACTCGAAATCTATCAATAACGGCTCTTCTATTTGTCCTGATTTATGAAAAACTTGCATATAAAGCTGTGAGCGATAAGCGTTTAAAAAGACATATATTTTATCATAATCTTTAACTTGAGTTATGGCTCTAAAATAAGCATATTCAAAATTGCTAACCGCTACTGCTTTAATATTCTCCTTGGAAAATAATATACCTTTAGCACTAGCAAGTCCTATTCTAATGCCGGTAAAGCTACCGGGTCCGTTAGTTACCGCTAAATAATCTAAATCATCATATGAACATTTAGCTGATTTCATCACGTCTTCTATCATCGGCATTAGATTTTCTGCTTGCATAGAAGGACGTAAGTCTTCTATACATGCAAGGATATTCTCATTTTCGGATATTGCTACCGATGCAGTATTATTGGCTGTGTCAAATGCTAGTATTTTCATAGATTATTATTTGAATAAGTCACTATGTGTACTGGTATGTATATAGATAGTGTACCGGGAAATTTTTGAAAAGTCCTTATGTCATTCCTGCGAAAGCAGGAATCCAGGCTAAAAAAATCTTGATTTTAAAGATTTTTTTATTATATGACTTTCTTCTTGAGTAAAGCTTTTAAGAAGCTTTACTCAACTGGATTCCCGCTTTTGCAGGAGTGACATGGAATAAAATAGTAAAGGTTTGCAGAATCATATTAAATTAAGCTTTTTATACATTTCTTTATACGCAGAATATTTATTAATATTTAAACCTTTTGCTGATTCTTCTAATATTTTTATTGATTCTGCATTTAATGCTTTTTCCTGTGCTATTTTATGATATATCGCTTCTCTTACAAAATTCATAATAGTATCATTTTTATGTGCAGTGTGAACTTTAAGAAAATGATGTAATTTGTTTGGTATATCTATGCTTAGTCTAGTCATATTACATACTTATTTAAGTAATTACTTAAGTAAGTATATCATAAAATAAGAAAAATAAAAGTAAAAATATAGTCTCTAAAAATTATTTAAAGTATATTCAATAAAAGTTTGGCGTGCTTCAACCTGTCTATTATTATGAAATAAATATCTATTAAAAAAATAGTTTGTTAGAGCTAAAGCTTGCCGTTTTTCTTCTAATGTAATCTCACTATTATCTGAAAGTAAAAATCTTGGTAACATCAATAATTTATCTTTATAAGGTTTTCCTACTTCATATGATAATGCTCTAGCTGATTTAGGTGATACATAGATTAAATCAGTTGTAACATGGCTCACGCCGCACTTGGTAAGATCAAGCTTATAACCCGTCTCGGCAAGTAAAGCTAGCTCAAAATTAATATAATCACGAAAACAAAAATTCTTTGATAAATTATCTAAATAGTTAATTAGAAATGAAAAAAATTTAGAATGTTCTTCTCTTTCATGAAATAACTCTTTGATTAAAGATATAACAGAATTAAAGGCATATAATTTAGCTTTATTTGTGATAAAATAACCAGTGTAAGATTTAATGAGTTCACATTTAGCCATGCCAATATGTTCATGTAATCTTGCCTGCCAAAGAAAATCTATAATATTCCCTTCTTGATATATAAATTTACTTTTTTTAGTAAATTCTTTTACAACTCCCGAATATAAACCATGATTTTTAGTAAAAACCGTAATAATAAATGTATTTTCTTTCAAAGGTTTTTTAGCAATTATTACTCCTATATCTTTGATATTCATGGTTTTTTTATTAAATTTTCGTCATTGCAAGGAAAATTACGGAGTAATTGACGAAGCAATCCAGTTAAAAATGCTAATTTTTAGCATTTTTTTAATTATTTTCTGGATTGCCGTGCTCCTTTCCGTCGCTCGCAATGACGGTTTGATATCCGTACAACAACCCCCTAGCTTCCTCAGAATTCCCTGTATATGATATATTCTTATACCCTAGTTTGATTGCAGTAAATAAAGCGGCGTGATCCTCTCCTACATTTACGGTAAGATCTAAAACTTTTTCCGGAAATTCTTTACTTAGAGTTTTAAACATGTAATCAATTGCTAGCATACCGTAATATTTTACGCTAGAGGCATGATTTGTTAATATCAGCTGTTCTTCTACACTAGATAAAAAATTACGTGCTTCTTCCAAATTTCTTATTTCATAAACTATACTCATTTAATTATCTCTTTTAGGTCCTTTAAATGTGAGACGGAAGATATAAAGTCATACGTTAAATTTTCAAATTTAGAGCAGATAATCTTATTAAATCCAAGTTTTACGGCTTCTTTTATTCTTATTGCTGCTTTTGCGGTTTTTCTTATTTCACCCGATAAGCTTATTTCGCCGAAAAAGACGCTATGTTCGGGTACAGGGTTGCCGGTTGCAGCAGATATTAAGCTCGCTGTTATTGCTAAATCAGAAGCAGGATCGGCAATTTTAAGTCCCCCCGCAATGCTTAAATATACCTCATAATTAGCAAGATTCAGTCCTATCCTACTACTAAGCACAGCAAGTATCATTGATAACCTATTAGCATCCCAGCCCACCGCAGAGCGTCTAGGAGTGACCATATTTGATGGTACTATAAGGGCTTGTACTTCCATAAGTAACGGTCTTGAACCTTCGATTCCTGCAAAAATAGACGTACCTATAACGTTCTGTTCTCGCTGCATTAAAAATAGTTCAGATGGATTTGTTACTTCAATAAGCCCGCTGCCGCTCATCTCAAATACTCCTATTTCACCCACACCGCCAAAACGATTTTTATATGAGCGTAAAATACGGAAATGATTATTATGATCTCCCTCAAAATATAGCACGGTATCAACTAAATGTTCAAGTATCTTAGGACCTGCTAGTTGTCCGTCTTTAGTGACGTGACAGCTTAATAAAATAATTATATTGTTTTGCTTAGCATAATTAACAAGCTGATTTGCACATGTACGAATTTGCGAAACAGTGCCTGGAGGCGATGATAATTCTTTTGTGGTAATTGTTTGAATAGAATCAATCACTATTAAATCAATATTATTTTTATTAGCTTCTATACTCGCAATAATATCTTCCAAATTAGTAGCTGCTAAAATATCGGTATTATAGTTAGTTAGGTTTAGCCTTATGGCCCTTAATTTTATTTGGTCTAACGATTCTTCGCCCGTTATATATAAGCAATTCATCTTTGATGCAAAGTTACTTGCTGCTAGCTGTAGTAACAAAGTAGATTTGCCTATACCAGGGTCTCCTCCTATTAATATAGCAGAACCAAGCACTAAACCGCCGCCTAGTACTCTATTGAATTCACCTATAGGGGTAGGGATGCGTAACTGCTCGGTTACATGCCCTGAAAGCTTATCGAAGTCTTGCTTGCTACCGAATTTAACAATTGCTTGATTTGTACTTATTATCTCTTCGACAATACTACCCCATACACCGCAATCAAAGCACTGCCCTGACCATTTAGGACTAATATTTCCACAGTTAGAACATATGTAATGTTTTTTGGTCATGTTTGTTTTTTAATGTCTTGTTACGCGGTTCTATGTCATTCCCACGAAAGCGGGAATCCAGAAAAAATAACCTTAATACAGGTACAAAATTACATACTATTAATAAAATAAAAATATAAAAACAAGTTTTTATATTTTATATGTTTTACTGGATTCCCGCCTACGCGGGAATGACGGTAAAGCGCAAAACCAACAGCTTACTCTTACCATATAGTTTTTCACGTATAATTTCAATATTTTCATATAAAATATAATCATCTGTTTTAGCCATCTCAATAACTATAATAGCACCGTCTTTGAGCCAATTATTTTTTATCAGCAGTTTCATTACTTTAGGCACTACATTTTTATGATAAGGGGGGTCTATAAAGACAAGATCAAATGATTTATTAGACATCTTCCCAAACTGCGCTTCTAGAGGTAATTTAGACGTCGATCCGGTACTCGCATCCTCACGTACTAGTGTGTACGCTGCGGTGCTGTGTTCCCTGTCTCCTTTAGATCCCTCTCTATAAGCTGGTTTAAAAAGATGTCTAGTAGCTTTCGGTAGATTTAAAGCATTAATATTAACGAAATTAACATTATTTTCAATGTTTAGAGATTTAGCAAATCCTTCTGCTATTTTTAATGAGGATGTATCAATATCAATTAAGGTAGCAAAACCTGCTCCTCTTGATAGGCTCTCAAAAGCAAGGCTACCGCTACCGGCAAATAAATCGAGAATGTGAGTATTTTCGTTAAATAATTTATTACCGGTAAACTCACCGGAGGTTAATATACTAAATATTGCCTCTTTGAGCTTACCGGTGGAAGGTCGATATTTGATATTTTTAGCGGTAGGTATAATTTGGTTTCTATATTTACCGGATATTATTTTTAACACTTATTTAGTTATATGCTTCTTTTATTGAGCGTGATTTTTTTTCGTTTTTTATTTTTGTGGCAAATCCTTTGCCTTTAGTGTTAGGCTTAAATTTTGCTGCGAATGTATTAGATTTTGCTTGTTGTTTTTCTACAGTTGTATCTTTCTTTTCTTTGATTTCTACTTTTGGCGTTGCTTGGTTTAAATTATTTTGTGCTTGTTTTAAAAGATCTTGTTCTTTAGCTTTATCAATATTATTATTTACATTATTTAAATTTTCTTCCATTTCTTTAGATTTTTCTGTCTCAGCTTTTTGTCTTGCTTGTTGTTTTGCTGTTACTAATTCATCAATATTTTTAGGAGGCGGTGAGATATATTTATCTATACTAATAGTTAAGTTTTCAAATGACTTCTGAAGATTGCGTAAAGGTTTTTGAGTGAGTTTATAAGTTCCGGTAGCGACTAGCCCTCCGGCCAAAATACCTGCTCCTAGAATGACAGCTTTAGTAGTAAGGGCCGTGCCGGTGACCAATAACACAGGCATTGCTACGAAAGGTGCAGCTGCTACTGCAAGACCGGCTACTACGGCAAGTCCTACTAAAAATTTTTTACTTGCTAAAAAATTTGTTACGCGGCTAATTCCTGATGTAGTACTTTTAGCAAGTTTTGTACAAAGCTGTCCTACTCCGGTTTTCAGAAACCAACCGCTTTTCTCTCTTGCATGAATTTTATCTTGTAATTTAGCATGTTCGTTAACATTGACAGATGTTTTTTTACCGTCTTTATCTTGATGATCTAAATTCCCTTTAGCCTCACCTTTAGTATCATGCATCTTTGTAGCATCGTTGATTTTTGCTTTATCAAAATCTGCTCCTTCTTTATTAACTCCAGCTAGATTTGCTGCTTTTAGATTCGCTTGTTTTAGATTTGCTTCTTTAAATATAGCCTCGGTTGCTTCCACCGCTTGCATATCGGCATTTTCCAATACTGCTTTAGTGAAATTGGCTTTAGTAAGATCGGCACGCTGCATAATTGCATTTTTAAAGTTAGCTTCCTTAGCATTAATATTTTTAGCAATAGCATCCGAAATATTTAATCCCTCGGCTTCTGCTTTTTCTAAAGTAGCATTACTTAACTTAGCAAATTGTGCAGTTGCATTAGTAAGCGTAGCGTTTGTAAGATCGGCATATTCAAGATTTGCTTTATCAAGCTGTGCTTTTGTTAAATCAGCGTTCTTAAGTTTAACACGCTGCATTATAGCTTCTCTTAAGTCAGCTTCTTTTAAAGATAGTATGTTTTCAAATTCAGCATCGCTAAAATAGGCATTTCTTGCAGTTATGCCTTGCATGTTACATTGCTCTTTAAATTTTGCTTCTAATGCATGTGTTTTATTCATAAAAACATTTTCAAGATTAGTAGAAACGATATTTGCTTGATCTAGAAGTGCATTATTTAAAACTACCCCCTGCATTTGAACTCTTTGCATATCTGCATAGGCAAGCGATATACCGGTAAGATTAGAATTTTTCCATTCTGAATCTTTAATAATTAACTTTTCGGCATCGGCATTAACCATCATAACCGCATTAAATTTGCTATTTGTGACCTCTACTTCAGATAAATCTACTTTAGGCATGTAAGCTCTCGACATATCACTATTTTCAATTTTGCTCTTTTTAAGATCAGCAAAAAGAAATCCTGCGTTACGAGCCGTAACATTTTGAAAAACGGCATTTTGTAAATTAGCTCCTTCAAAATTAGTAAAATCTAAATTACAATTTGAGAGTTTGATATTCTCTAAGTTGGCTGAAGCAAATAATGTATTCTTCAGGTTAAGATTAGTAAGAGTTTTACCTGATAAATTAATCGCTGAAAGATCAGGAACTATATTTAAATCTTCTGAAAGATTTTTTTGCTTTCTAACAAATTCGGTAAGAGATAATTTTGTATTGGATTGTTTTGCTGCTTCAGCTAAATATAGATCAAATTCGGCAGAAGTTAATTTTATATATTCTTTCGGTATATCTCGTTCTTTGGCAGTCGAACCTATAATATATGATGGGTCTAGTATTATTTGTATTTCTTCGTCTTTTAACTGCTCAAAAATCCCATCTAAACCCTTACCGCAGAACATTCTAAGATTATCTAAAGCATATACTTCAGTTTCTAATTTGTTTACTTCATGCTGTAACTTGTTGATTTTTTCTAGTTCATTTTGTCGGTTTCTAGCAATAGTGTCTGTACTATTCCAAAGAGCATTTAAAAGATTGGTAGCAATCCCAGGATTATCTAAATTTTGCTTTAGAGTTTCTAACTCTTCTTGCTTAGTCTTTAGTTCTTTTGATTTGATATCCCATAAAGTTTTTTCGTCTTCTCCAGCCAAAATATATTTCTTTGTCTTCGTAGCTTCATCTATAACTATTTCTTTGATATGTTCTTTTTCTAAATCTTTATCTATATATTGATTTAATCTTTCAAGATCTGAAAAAGATAGTTTTATATCTCGTATTTTATCTTTGAGATTGGGGATTTTATAGTTATCATAATCATAATCTTTATAATTAAAATCTGTATAATGAAGATTTGCTCCTCTAAAGTCGGTACCGATAAATGTACAATCATTAAATTTTACATTTGTTAAATCTGAATCACATAATATGGTATTTATTAAGTCACAATTATTAAATATGGCATCTGTTAGTATTGTACCTTGGAAATTAGCATTGGCTAAATCTGCGTTAATTTCCATATTTTCTAAACTAGTAATGATAATGTTATCATTATCTTCAGCGAAATATTTATTTTTGATAAAATCATTTAGCGAGACACTAGGGTTATCTTTTATATAACCAAGGTAATCGTTTAGGTCTTTTTCTGCACATTTATATATATTAAGATGTGTCATATGTATTCTATATGATTAGTTAAAATGTGTTAATAATAACACATTACTAATTATTTTTCCAGTATTTTATTATTTATTTCTTTATAATCTCCGGGTTTTAGATTATCTATTGTAAAACTACCATATTGAATCCTAATTAATTTGTTAACTTTTAGTCCACAATACTCGAATATTCTTCTAATTTCACGATTTTTTCCTTCAAATAAAACTACTTCAAACCAACAATTAGTCTTATTTTGCTTAAGTAATTTTATCGAATGAGGGTTATAAAATATCCCATCAATTTCTAAATTTTTATAATTGCTTTTTAGTAGAATATCAGACTTCCCATACGCCCTAACATGATATACTCGCTTTAACCTACTTGAGGGGAGTTCAAACTGATGAGCTAAATCACCGCTATTAGTTAGCAATAATAAACCTTCGCTATTTAAATCCAGCCTACCTATTGAAATAACACGAGGTAAACCGGTTAGCTGTTCAAACACCGTTTTACGAGATAAAGGATCTTTATGAGTGGTAATTAAACCAACAGGTTTGTAATAAATCCAAAGCCTTGGTTTGTGTATATTATTGATTAATGTGCCTGATACTTCAACTTGATTACTAATATCAACATTTGTAGTCGGTGATAAAATTGTAATGCCGTCTACTTTTACCTGTCCTTCAACTATCAGCTTTTCAGCATCACGCCTAGAACAAACTCCTGCATTACTAATTATTTTAGCTAATCTATGCATTTTTAAATATAGTAATTTTCTAATAGACCTCTTCCCAAGCGTCGCTTCTAGAGATAATTTATACGTCGATTCGGTACTCGCATCTTCACGTATTTCTATATATGCTGTGGTGCTGTGTCCCGTGTCTCCGTTAAATTCCTCTCTATAAGTTGGTTTGGGAAGAGGTCTAATAAGAATATATAAAAATACCCTTAAAAAGCAATATTAATAATTTTATATAAATTATTAATATAATTATACTATACCGCTACATATGTTTTAACAAAATTATACGAATGTTAATTTTACTTATCAAAACTTTTTATTCTTTAAAATCCTTATCGTCTTTTTTTAGCTGATTTTCTTTTTAACAAAAATTAAGTCCTTTGCTTTAATCTAAATTTCATTAAATTATGCAAAAACTTATTGGTTCAATCCTGTTAATTTCAGGTGCTTGTATAGGTAGCGGTATGATAGCACTACCCCATGGTATTAGCAAAATTAGGTTATAATACCTAGTATAATATTGATGTTTGTAATTTGGTTTATAATGTATTATACTTCTTTAATTAACCTAGAGCTTAATCTTCAAGCGGGTAAAGGCTTAACACTTGGCATTGGGAAAATATTTTTCAGGACATACTGCTCAAATCATCGGTACTGTAAGCCTTAAGCTCCTTTCATATGCTTTACTTGCAGTATTGTAGTACATCATAATAATCCAACATTTTATCAACAGATGATTACCAGTAATGTAGAAGTTGGAGATTTAAGGAATTAAGTAATATAGCACGATGGCCGTTTGTACAATTATTAGTTTGGATAATTTCAACTCTTGCTATCGTTACATCAATACTCGGAGTAGGAGTAGGGCTATGTGATTCCCTTAAAACTATGTTTATGAATTCGATACCGAATGTAGTAATGCGTAATATGACCGCTTCTATCGTTACTATATTACCAGCTTATATTGTAGCAGTAGTAGTACCGAATGCTTTTATTATAATTTTAGGATTTGCTGGTATGATTCTCGTAATTATTGCAATTTTATTACCGGTTTATCTGTTATATAAAGCAAAGATAAATAATTTATTATCTTGAATTACAAAAACAATATCTAATTAATTATATGTGTAATTGTTGAAATGCTTATAATGGGCTATGAACTTGTTAATATAGTAACTAAATAATAAGGTTATTTATTATTTATAAATATACTAGTAATATTGAAAAATAGGAATTTTGTAAATATAAATATTATGATAATAGGAAATAATATAGCAACAATCAAACATGTAAGAAATAACGGGCAAATATCCGTGGGGCAGAAATATGCAGGAAAACAGATACAAGTTTTAACATCAAGTGACGGTACTATAATAATAAAGCCCGGTAAGTTCATTCCTTATAATGAGATGTGGCTTTATAGGAACAATAATAATGAGGTGCTTGATAAAGCAATAGGATAGACAGAAAAAAATAAAAGATAAACATCATCATTGCGAGGAAGGTACGAAGTAACTGACGAAGCAATCTCAGGAAAAATTCCTGAGATTGCCACGCTCACTAACGTTCGCTCGCAATGACGATTTGGTATCCACGCAATAATGACGTAAAACAATTCTGATTTAATTAGAGTTAAAAGTTCTTGTCTCCAAATTACCAAATTTAGAAAATTGACCATCATAATAAAGCGGAACATTTCCAACTGGTCCGTTACGATGTTTTGCAACAATTATATCGGCAATATTATATACTTTGTTGAGCTTATCTAACCATGCGGCATGTTTAGCATCGCCTGCTGCCGGTTCTTTTCTAGTTAAATAATATTCTTCACGATAAATAAACATTACTATATCAGCATCCTGTTCTATAGTTCCCGATTCTCGAAGATCGGATAGCATAGGTTTTTTGTCCTCACGTAGTTCTACCGCTCTTGAAAGCTGAGATAACGCAATAACCGGAATATTTAACTCTTTTGCTATTGCTTTTAAACCTTGGGTTATTTCTGAAATCTCGCTAACTCTATTTTCGGATTTACTTACTCCTCTAATTAATTGTAAATAATCAATAAATAATATACCGAGATTATGCTTGCGTTTCATTCTTCTAGCTCTTGTTCTTATAGCGGAAATAGATAGAGCAGGGGTATCATCGATAAAAAATTGTAATTCCGATAAAGTATTTGCTTCCTTGCGAAGACGGTTATATTTTTCTTCACCTAGAATCCCCGTACGAAGAGAAGTAGAATCAATTTCTGCACACATTGAAAGTAGACGTGTGGTTAGCTGTTCTGAGGACATTTCTAAAGAGAAAAAACCTACTGACTGAATTTCTTGATTATCTCTAATATTTTTAAGACGCATATTATTACAGGCATTAAGTGCAAGATTTATAGCAAATGCCGTTTTACCCATAGACGGACGTCCTGCAAGAATTATAAGATCGGAATTATGAAAGCCGCATAATTTATTATCTAGATCAATCAAACCGGTAGATATACCGATTATATGATCATTATTTTTCATAGCCCTATTAATACTAGCTAGTGATTCTGAAATAGATATACCGATTTTGGTAAAACTTTTTTCACTCAAGCCTTCGCTAGCTAAATCGTAAAGTTTAGCTTCGGCATGTTCAATCTGTTCCTTTGCTTCAACTTCTAATGAAGAATTATAGGCATTATTTACTACTTCTTCACCGATATTTATTAAATTACGCTTTATTGCTAAATCATATATTATTTTACCATAATCAACCGGATTTATTACCATCATTGACATAGTTATCAATTTTGCTAAATACTCCGCTCCTTCTACTTCTTGAAATAGTTCATCTTGAGTTAACATACTACGTAAAGTAATAGGTGTAGCTATCAGCCCTTTTTCATTAATTTTCTCAATTGCCTTATAGATTTTTTGATGAATAGGTTCAAAAAAATGTTCATCACGTAAAAATTCCGATACGTAATTTAGTAATTCGTTATTGGTTAAAATCGCCCCAAGTAGCATTTGCTCTGCTTGAACATTTGAAGGTAAAACCCTTGGTATAGGTAAATTATCTTCGTTATCAGCTAATATATTTGTTTCGTTATTTATTTTATTACGTGCCATTGTTGTTTGTTAAATTATTATATGGTTTGAAAAAAGAAGCCCTTTATGTCATTCCCACGAGGTATTGTTGTGTGGATACCGAGTCGTCATTGCAAGCAGCCGTAGGCTGCGTGGCGATAAAAAAATTCTGTAAATCAGAATTTTTACTGGATTGCTTCGTCAATTACTTATGTAATTTCCTCGCAATGACGTTAAAACCGATCCACACAACAAAGCCCAAAACAGAACATTCATTCTTTGCTTCATTCCTACGTTCAGCGATTAATTTATCTACTAAACTTTCTTCCGGTGAAAAATATTTATTAATGATATTACAGGCTTTTTTAAATGCAAGTAATAGTAAAGTTGATACTTTATTGCTCATAACTATCCCAGCGTTTAATTAAATTAGTTTCGATATCGAAAAAATCTAAAACTCTAGTAATAGAATGATTCACTATATCATCTATACTTACAGGGTTATTATAAAAAGCCGGCACGGGCGGTGATATAATGCCGCCGTAACTCGCTACTTTTAACATATTTTCTAAATGTCCGATATGCAAAGGAGTTTCACGGGTCATTAAAATAAGTTTCCTTCTGTCTTTAAGTACAACACCTGCCGCTCTACTAATTAAATTATCTTCCATTGAGTGAGCAATACTTGCTAAGGTCTTCATACTACAAGGGGCTATTATCATGCCTGAAGTTTTAAAAGAGCCGCTTGAAATAGTAGCACCTAAATCTTTATTGTCATAATAATAATTAGCCAGTAGCTTAACTTTATCTATAGAATATTTAGTTTCGAGCTTTATAGTAAGAGCTGCTCCCTCTGAAATAACCAAATGAGTTTCGATATTTTGTTGCTTTAGTACTTCAAGCAAACGAATACCGTATATTGCTCCTGAAGCTCCAGAAATTGCTATAACAATTTTTGTTTCTTTATTCATCTAGGTTTCTATAATTTATCAGTTTAGTATATAATAAAAAAAAATTATAAAATACATTATATATGCGAATAGCAAAAATATTATTACCGGTAGCAAAATTATTTCCGCTAGATTATTTAATACCTGAAGATTTGGAGCTAAACATAGGTGATCTTGTTGTAGTGCCTTTTAGAAATAAGGAATTAACCGGCATAGTATGGGAGCTTGTTTCAAATTCCGAGGCAAAAAAAATAAAAACTATTAGAGCGAAAGTACCGTTAAACTTAAATATTACTTCAGAAGTTTTAGAATTAATTAAATGGATGAGTAGCTACTATATGTCAGAGCTTGGGAGCATAGCCAAGTTAGTATTACCTATGGATATTGCTGAAAAACCGATTAAAGTTAAGGAGCAGAAAGTCAATAATAACTTTATGCTATCTGATTTGTCAGAAGAGCAGAAACAAGCAGTAACAATTTTAAATGAAAGTAATAAGCCAACACTTGTTAAAGGTGTTACGGGATCAGGTAAAACAGAAATATATTTTCATCTAATAGCAGATTACTTAGCAAAAGGCAAACAAGTGCTTGTTATGTTGCCTGAAATTGCTTTAAGTACACAAATTATTAATCGTTTTATAGAGCGATTCGGTTTTGAGCCTATCATATGGAACTCAAGCGTTACCAAAGCTCACAAGAAAATGATTTTAAGAGGTATATTAAGCGATAAAGTTAAAGTAGTAATTGGGGCTAGAAGTAGTTTGTTTTTACCTTTTAAAAATCTCGGTTTAATAGTTATAGATGAGGAACATGACGATTCCTATAAACAAGATGACGGTATATTATATAATGCTAGGGATACGGCTATCGTAAGAGGTACATTTGATAAAGCACAAATTGTTTTGTGTTCGGCAACACCGTCTATTGAAACGATACATAATATAGAAATTGGTAAATATCAATTGGTTACATTGGTTAATAGATACAAAAATGTCGATTTGCCAAATATAGAAATAATCGACATGACTAAAGAAAAGCTATCTAAGAATTCCTATTTATCCAAGCTTCTTATAGAAGCTATCAAAGGTAATTTAGATAATAAAAAGCAAGTCTTATTATTTCTTAATAGGCGTGGTTATGCTCCGCTCATGCTATGCAAAGCTTGTGGTCACAGATTGACCTGTAAATTCTGCTCTTCTTGGATGGTAGTACATAAAGCGACTAAAAAACTTGAATGTCACCATTGCGGTTATCAAAGTAAAATTTTTAGTTCTTGTCCTGAATGTCTAGAGGATGAAACATTAACTATCTGTGGTCCAGGTATAGAGAGAATAGAGGAAGAAGCAAAAGCACTTTTTCCTGAGAGTAAAATTGCGGTGATAAGTAAAGATCATGCTAAAAGCCCGGAAAAAATAGTACAGCTTCTACATCAAATGGAAAATTTAGAAATTGATATTTTAATAGGCACACAAATAATAACAAAAGGTTATCACTTTCCGAATCTTACTTTAGTTGGAGTAATAGATGCCGATCTTGGAAGCAACAATGCCGATCTTAGAGCATCTGAGCGAACTTTTCAGCTACTACATCAGGTAGGTGGTAGAGCGGGTAGAGGAGATAGTAAAGGTGTAGTATATTTACAAAGCTATTATCCTGATAATACAATTTTTAGTTATGTTAAAGCCGGTGATGAAGATAGTTTTTTTGCAAATGAACTTGAAATAAGAAAATCAGCAGATATGCCGCCATTTTCCAAAACAGCATCGGTAATTTTGTCAGGTTCCAGTGAGGCTAAAATTCTAGAAATTGCTAGGGATATAGTCCGAATTGCACCAAAAGCAAACGTGAAAATTTTAGGACCGGCAAGCTCATTAATGTCAAAGCTCGCTGGTAAATATCGTTACCGAATACTTATTATAGCCGATAAGAAATTTAATTTGCAGAAATATTTAAAATTTTGGCTAAGCCTTATAAAAATTCCTTCTTTTTGCCATCTAAAAATAGATATCGATCCTAAAAGTTTTTATTAGCTTCTATATCTTTCTCCTTGATTCTTCGACGGTGGAACATTAGATGAATGAGGAGAAGGATTGGTAAGAGATTTTTGTATTTCTGCTATAGCTTTTTTAGTATTTTGAGTAGAATTTTTATAGCATCTTTATAAAAAGCAGCTTTAGCTTTATCTCCGGTAAAAGAATATTTTATAAAATTACCAATATTTTTCCAAATAGGATTATTATCCATTTTTGTAGTTTCTTCACACTATTTACCTACCTCTTTCAGTTTTGCTTCAACTTTAGCTATAGCAGCTGGATTATGTTTATTATCATCATAAATCTGAATAATATTATTTACTTTTTCTTTAAATTCAATGTGTTTTCTACTTTGTTTCAAATGAGCTATTAATCATCATTGTTTACTAATTCTCTCAGATTATCAATTATATCAGATAGTGTAGGTGGTTCAGGTAATTTATAATGTTGATTGATTTTTTCAAATTTATCTTTGTGTGGATGATTCTTGATTAGATCATCTTCTATAAAAGAAACAAACTCTTTTTGAGGTACTCCTACTTGTTTTATTAACCGTCCTAATGATTGTTCATAAGCTTTAATAGTAACATCAAGACGCTTCCCTGCCATAGAACCGCTTAATGCTATATAGCGGCTAAATTCCGGAATCAAAGCATCTTTAGTATCAATATTATGATCTTTAAAAAATTGCTTTATTTTCTTTTTTACGGTTAAATTGGATTGTTTTTTAGGTGTTGTTTCCGGTACTTTTGTTTGTTCCGGAGCCGGTTTTGAAAAAATAATAGGCTTTTGGGTTTCAACTTGCGGAGATGGGGTGTCAACAAATGTATCAAGTGCTTGGGAATGTGTAGTTAGGTCAGTCTGTTTTTTATGTGCCTCGTTCCATGCCTTTATTTGCTCAGAAGTGGGGTTTGGAGGAACAGCCGGTTTTGTATTTTTTGGTGGGTTATTTGACATATTTTTTGATTTTTTCCCCACTCTTGTATTCTATCTTTTACTGATTTTGGAATATTATCTTGTGCCATATTAAGCTCGTTTATTTACATAATTAAACAGCTTGCTTAAATTTTTTATAAATTGCAAGCAAAATTTCTTTTTGTAATGCAATATTTTTACTATAAGATAGTTAGGTTATATATTAGAATCCAAGTTATTAACTAAAATGAGATATGAATTTTATGTACCCCCATATTAGACTTAGAAGAAATAGAAAAGCTTTTTGGCTTAGAGAGTTAGTATCAGAAAGTAATTTATCGGTTAGTGATTTAGTGTTGCCTTTATTTGTTGTTGAAGGACATAATGAAAGGCAAGAAATTAAAACTATGCCTGGTATATATCGTTTATCGATTGATCAAATAGTAGAAACGGCAAAAGAAGCAGCAGAGCTTGGTATTAATGTTATTGCATTATTTCCGAGTATTGATCAAAGTCTAAAAAGTGAAAATGCCGATGAGGCTTATAATTTAGATAATTTAATATGTAGAACTATTAGAAGCATCAAAAACGCTAATATCGATATTGGTATAATATGCGATGTAGCACTTGATCCTTATACTACACATGGTCATGATGGTATTGTGCATCATGGGGAAGTTGATAATGATAGATCAGTAAGAGCTTTGTGTAATCAGGCATTAGTGTTAGCAAAAGCTGGAGTAGATATTGTTGCACCTTCCGATATGATGGATGGAAGAATCAGGGCTATAAGGGAATATCTTGACAAAGAGGGATTTATAAATGTTGGAATTCTTGCTTATGCCGCTAAATATGCTTCAAGTTTTTATGGTCCGTTTCGCGATGCTGTTAAGAGTAATAAAAAGAATTATTTAGATAAATCAAGCTATCAAATGGATGTACGTAATATTAAGGAAGCAATGCTTGAGATTGAGCATGATATAGCAGAGGGAGCCGATATGGTAATGGTGAAGCCTGGTATGCCGTTTTTGGATGTTATTCGTGAAGCGGCAAATAATTTAAATGCTAAAATTTTTGCATATCAGGTTAGTGGAGAATATGCAATGTTAAAATTTGCAGCAGAAGCAGGGGCAATGGATTGGGAGAGAGCTTTGATGGAGTCATTAATTAGTTTTAAACGTGCCGGTGCCACAGGTATATTTACCTATGCAGCTCTTGAAGTAGCTGAAATATTAAAGAACAATAAAATTAAGTAGAAAACGGCTTCTGATATAAAATAAATAATATGTTTTATAATTATATCAAAATTATCAATGTGATGTAAATCATTATAAAGAGGCGAAGATGACGCAAAATAAGAAATCAGTATTTAAAGGTTGGAATTTTTTAAAGCCTAAAGGAGGCGGAGCTAATGAGGTAGGAGAGCATGGCGGAGTATATCAAAGCTTAGACGGTAAAATTACGGCGATGATAAAAAAAGAGGCTTCAAGCTCAAAAAATATAGCCGAGTTTTTAGGATCTCAAATTTTTGAAGCTATAAGTCCTGGAAATGGAGCAAAGGTTAATTTAATTGCTCCTGATGATTTTAATAAATCTAAAGCCGTTGATTTGCAAATATATGTCAAATCTGAATTTTTTGAGAATTATAGTAGTGATATGTATGTGGACATGGATAAACATATGTCTGCTAAAACTAAACCGAGTTCTTGGTTTAGAAAGGACGGCGGTAGACCACTTTTTATGGGGGCTAGAAATAAATTATTTAGAACCTTAGAAAATGCTTTTAAGGAAATTAAGTATCAGAACTTTGAAAACATTATGCCGGCAAGTTTATTGATCGGCGATTTTGATATACATGTTGGAAATATAGGAGTTATCAGAGATCAAAAAAATCCAAAAACTTTACCTAAATTAGTAAGAATTGATTTTGCTGGTAGTTTTGATAATTTAACAAATAATATATATCCGCATTCAAGAGCCAAACATTTGCCTGGATTCGGTCCCACTAACCATTTTAGAGAATTTCCTTCTAATTTAAGAACAAAAAATCCTAATTTTGCCGATAGCTTACTTGCAGTTTCTAAAATTGATTTAAGCAAAACTATTGATAAAAGTTTTGATGCATTAACTAAATATTATAGTAATGAAGCAATTGCAGAATTTGCAAAACAAGCGATGCCAAAGCAATTTAATAATAAACAATCTAAAGAAATAACGCCTGAAGAAATTAAGGCTAGTTTAATAGATACAATGAAAAAAAGGCAAGAATCCTTAAAGGAATACGGCTTAGAAATTAAAGTAAATAGTTTAATTTCTAAAAAATATAGTTTTCCTTATTACGAAGTGAAAGAGCAAGGATTAAAAACATTAATGAAAGAGTATCCTGATTATTTTGCGAAAATTCTTAATTATGAAGAAAGAAAAAAAGGAGGACAAAAACTTAAATTAAGAAATAAAATTACTACTAATTTTGCAAGAATTTTAGAAATACTTGGTATTAGAGATAGTGCGAAAAAACATTTAATAAAGACAATAAAAAGTTTAAATGAAGATATTAAAGATGAAAGAAATTTAGCTGGTTCTTCTGATAAAATAAAGAAAGAACCAAAACAAAAATTGGTAAAGACAAATATATATGCAAACAGAGAATATGTAGATGCTCTAGAAAAATTTCAGAAAGAAGTTGGAACGGATGATATTGTTAGTGTTACTCCAAGTCAATTAGGTCTAGCTAAAAAAGCTAAACAAAAAGACCAAGATTTATTAAAATTAGATGAAGAAGATCTAAAACATATAAAGAATCTAAAAGAAAAGGTTATGAAGCCTACTCAAACTACTGCAGTTAGTGTTGTTAATAAAAAGTCTACACCGGCTAAAATGAGATAATAAATGAACCAAGCAACAAGAAGCTTACAACTAAGTAATTAATCAGTAAAAGCCCATATTGCATCGGCAGCTTAATTATCTCAATCTTTTTAGAAAAATACATGGCTTTTACTACTTTAAGATAATAAAACGCAGCAACTACGCTGGTAAAAATACCACAATAAGCTAATGCGAATTCTTCTTGATTAATTGCTTGGTAAAAAAGGTAATATTTACCGAAAAATCCTGTAAGAGGAGGGATTCCAATCATTGAAAACATAACTATGCTAATTACGGCAGCTATAGTTTTATGATACTCTGCAATTCCTTGTATAGTTTTAAAACTAGCTTTATCGACGTCTTTACCGAGCAGTATAATTAAGCAAGTAAAAAATCCTATACCCCCTACCGCATATATTAGAATATATAGTAGAGCTGCTTTATATCCTTCTTGATTATTCAGAAGAACGCCGATTAATACATAACCGATATTTAAAATAGTACTATAAGCCATTAATCTTTTTAGAGAAGTTTGACGAATGGCTCCAAAAGCTCCAAACAGCATAGATAATATAGCAATTATCTTTATTAAATTATAATTAATAGGATAGTAATTACCTATAATTAATTTGCTGATATTGAATAAAACAATAACCATACCTATTTTTGAGGCAGCATTGAAATAAGTAACCGAAGTAATCGGTGATCCTTCATATACGTCAGGGACCCAAAAATGGAGTGGAACACTTGAGAGTTTAAAGAAAATACTACTTAAAAATAGTACAATACCGATTATTAAACCAAGATTCATTCCGGAATTATCATTTAGTTTATATAAGATATCCTCAAATTGTAGGCTTCCGCCGAATCCGTATATAAAAGAAATACCGAATAATGATAAACAACTAACTAAACTACCTAAGATAAAATATTTTAAAGCACCTTCCGATGATTTCATATCATTTAATTTGAATCCTGCAAGTGCATATGAAGTTAAAGCAGTAAGCTCCATACCGCAGAATAATAATAGAAAATTCCGTGATGAAATTGCAACAAAAATACCTACAACCGATAATAACATTAAAGTAATACATTCAAACTTTAATTCATCAGCAACAAGAATAGAGTAATCACGGTATATAATCATCGAGATAATAGTGAATAGTAGCACTATGCTTTTACTAATACCGATATTTATTCCGGTAGCAAATGAGTACCATACTCCTTCATAACTTGAGTACTTAAAGGTAAGAAAAATTGATAATATGCATAGTAAAATAATGATATTAGAAATAATTCTATTTTTATTTGGGATCATTACGGCAAAAAACTGCCCTAAAAGTGCTATTAAAGTCAAAGTTATTTCAGGAAGTAGCAGTATCATATAAAACTAATATTATTTATGAAAATATAAATATTAGTAAATAAATCATTTTTTATCAACAAACTTATATATAATATTGCACTTTAATACTACCTCTAATTAAAATTATTTTCTTCGTAAAATTATATTATACAAAAAAAAGCCTAAACATGATGAGATTGTACGTAGTGCATTTGAAAACCCTATAGTTGCTAAAGCCCTCTACAGCTTAGTTCTAATAATCCTTCTTTGTTCTTATTCTTTAGCAGGCTTCGTATCCTGTGCAAATATATTATTACCGGCTATTAAAATTCCTATGGCTAATATTTCATAACTATAAGTGCTAATTTTGTTGAGTGTATAATGTCTTATACATTAATAATTAATAGTTGCAATAAATAAAACAATAAATTATTTTGGCAATTTTAAATTGCTTAAATAAAATTAAATTCTTAAACTCACACCTATAATTGTCTAATTAGGTTTTCTAATAAAAATATACTTTCTACCATTAAGTAAAAATATGAAGTCTTCTACTTCAAAATCATTAACTGACAAGTTAAGAACCTTATATAGTTCTCACGATACTTTACCAAAGCTAATAGAAGATACGAAAAAAAAGCTCAGTCTTTAGATGAATATTAAGTAAAATTACAGATATTATTTAGTGAAGACGATGAAGCAGCTAAAGCAGCATTACGCGATAAAGTTGTCGGAGAAAAGAGATCGATAGAAATAGAGAATATTTTTAAAGCCATAGATACGGAAAGATAAGAGAGCTGTTTAATAAAAATTATCAAGTTCAAGAAGAAAAAATTGATAATATAGTTAAGTCACTAAATGAAGAACATAAGTTTGAGATACTTCGCAGAAATCTACCTAATAAAAGTGAATCAGAAATAAAAAATATCATTGAGCAAGTAAACAGAATAAAAGCAGATGTCGGTAAAGTACTGTTACTCGGTAGTGCAGGAATAGGTAAAACCACGTTAATGCATTATATATCTTATAAATGGGGAAAAGGGGAGTTATGGAGCGATAAGTTTGATTATGTTTTTAGAGTTAAAAGAATTATTAAATGAAAGTTAGAAAGACGGTTATAGTGGGTATTTTGATATTAATAATTTATCTCAAAGTAAGCTTAATTGTTTTATCCATTATTGTTTAAGCAGTAGTGAAATTACCTTAAGTGTTAAGGAAATAATGGATATCCAAAATAAAGATAAGATGTTGTTATTACTTGACGGGTATGACGAAGTAGCACATCTAAATACTCGAGATGTAAAAAGTTAATAGATAAAATATTAGAATATCAAAACGTAATAATGAGTTCTAGACCTAATGCGGTTGTAGAAGAAATGCGTAACAGGTTTGCGCGGAAAGTCGACAATACAGGACAGGCTGGGATAGTGAGGGAATAGAGCAATATGTACATAAAAATTTTGAGTATGATAAAGAGCTAGGAGTGCAATTAAAAAGCTTTTTGGATACTCATAGCCAAATAAAAGAAATATGTGAAGTTCCTATCAATACTGCATTAATATGTTTGGTTTGGAGTGATCAAGATATAAGGGATCAGTTTCACAAAAACAGCGATGAAGATTTGAATATAAGTCGTTTATATAGTGAAGTAATAAACTAGCTTAGTAATAGGCATATAGAAAAAAACAAAATATAAAAATAAAACTGAAGCTAATGATATAGATGTAAGTTATAGAACAAGGATGATTAAAAAGCAAAGGAAGTAATTATCAATTTATTCACTTAACTATTCAAGAATTTTTAGCCGCATGTTATTTAAAAAATCAGTTAACAGATAAT
>NZ_AJTT01000007.1:0-62153 GCF_000263055.1 Rickettsia honei RB
AACTTGCTTTTTTTTATAGTCGGAGAGTTTATAATATGACAAATACAAGATCCAAAATTAAAACTCCAAGATCGCCATATGTAAAAAAATATAATAGTTGGCGAGTAAGGATTTTGTATTCTATTATTATAGGTTACGCAACTTTTTATTTTTGTCGTCAGAATTTTAATATAGCAACTCCTGCTATAAGAGAATATTTTGGGGTTACTAAAACACAAATTGGCTGGATATTAACTGCTTCATCTATTATGTATGGAGTTAGTAAAGCGTGTAACGGGTTTATTAGCGATAAAGTTAATGCTCGGATATTTATGGTTTTGGGTCTTTTATTTGTCGGGATCATTACTATGCTAATAGGTTTTTCAGATTCTTTATGGCTTATAGGAATTTTATGGATAGCCAGTAACTGGTTTCAATCTATGGGCTGGCCTCCTGCAACAAAGATGCTTACTCACTGGTTCGCTTCAAAAGAACTTGGAACTAAATGGGCTATGGGTGCAACTTCTAATCAAATAGGTGGTGCCCTTGCTATGATAAGCTGTGGTTATTTAATCGATAAATTTGATTGGAGAGCTGCCTTTTTTGTTCCAGGTGTAGTTGCTTGTGTAGTATCGCTTTTTTTATATAATAGGCTTCGTAATTCTCCAAAAGAAGTAGGTTTATCTACCGTAGAGGAATATAAAGAATATCCGCTTGAAGCTATAGGAGATTATGAGAAGCTATTAACTCCACAATTACTTAAAATGGTCTTTTGTAATAAGCTAATATGGTATGTTTGTTTAGCAAACATGTTTGTTTATATAATACGTTCCGGAGTAATTTATTGGGCTCCAACATTTTTAAAAGATTTACGTAATATAAGTCTTGCAAATGCAGGCTTACAAATCGGTTTATATGAAATGATAGGTATCCCAGGGGCATTAATAGCAGGTGTTTTATCTGATAAACTATTTCAAGGTCGTCGAGGTCCTGTTGCATCCATATGTATGGTATTGCTTAGCTTATTGTTAGTCTTGTTTTGGAAACTTCCTATTCACAGTGAATTATTAAGTATAGTAATTCTTTCTTTAATAGGCTTTTTTGTTTCAGGACCTCAGCTCCTTGTAGGTATAGCAGCTGCTGACTTTAGTACTCGTCAGGCTGTCGGTACGGCTAATGGATTATCAGGGTTATTTGGTTATTTAGGAGCGGCTATTGCGGGAGTCGGCGTAGGATGGATTAGCGATAATTATGGTTGGAATGGGGTATTTATATTTTTCAGTATTTCTGCTCTTTTAGGAGGAGGATTATTTGCTTTAATATGGAATCGTTCAGCTAAAAAATACATTTAATAATTATAATAAATAGGTTACAAAATGACAATACAATATACTTTTTCAATGATTAAGCCTGATGCTATCAAAAGGAATAAAATAGGGCAAGTTAATACTTACTTAGAAAATGCCGGTTTAAAAATAGTGGCTCAGAAAATGAAATTTTTAACTAAATATGAAGCTGCATGTTTTTATGATGAGCATAGAGCAAGACCGTTTTTTAATAGCTTAGTTGAATATATTACTTCAGGAGCGGTAGTACTTCAAGTGCTTAAGGGGGAGGATGCTATAACTTTAAACCGCACCGTTATGGGTGCAACTAATCCTGCTGAAGCTGAAGCAGGCACTATTAGAAAAGATTTAGGCGAATCAATTGAGGCTAATAGTATTCATGGTTCAGATAGTGAAAATAGTGCGAAAAGAGAAATAGAATTTTTCTTTAATAA
Source organism: Rickettsia honei RB (assembly GCF_000263055.1). NCBI lineage: Bacteria > Pseudomonadati > Pseudomonadota > Alphaproteobacteria > Rickettsiales > Rickettsiaceae > Rickettsia > Rickettsia honei. Next base: position 1,760 of record NZ_AJTT01000007.1, read on the forward strand.
ATCTGAAATTATAGAATAATTAATGCTAAAATATGACGTAATAGTTATAGGCGGTGGACATGCAGGCGTAGAAGCAGCCGCTGCTTCTGCACGTCTTGGAGTGCCTACTCTCTTAATTACGTTAAAACCGGAAAATTTAGGCGAAATGTCTTGCAATCCAGCAATCGGTGGCATTGCAAAAGGCACATTAGTTAAAGAAATCGATGCACTTGATGGGTTAATGGGTTATGTTATAGACCAAGCCGGTATACATTATAAAATGCTGAATGAGACTAGAGGACCAGCAGTTTGGGGACCTAGAGCTCAAGCTGATCGAAAGCTTTATAAAAAAGCAATGTATCAAATATTAACAAATTATCCTAATCTAGATATATTATATGGAAAAGTGGAAGATATAGAAATTAAATCTTCTAAAATTGAAGCGGTTATTTTAAATAACGGTAGCAAAATTCTTTGTCAAAAAATTATATTAACTACAGGTACTTTTCTATCAGGTCTTATTCATATTGGACAAAAAAAAATTCCTGCCGGTAGAGTAGATGAAGAGCCTTCGTATGGATTGTCAAATACATTAAAACAAATAGGTTTTAAACTGGCTCGTTTAAAAACAGGTACACCGCCTCGCATTGATGGACGTACTATTGATTATAGTAAAACAATTTTACAACCCGGCGATAAAATTCCTCGTCCTTTTTCTGAATTAACAAATATTGTTAATGTTTCTCAGATAAATTGTTTTATCACAAAAACAACCTCAGAAACTCATGATATTATACGTGAGAATCTTGATAAATCCGCAATGTATTCAGGGCAAATAGAAGGAATAGGACCGCGATATTGTCCTTCTATTGAAGATAAAATAGTCAGATTTAGTACAAAATCAGAACATCGTATATTTTTGGAACCTGAAGGGTTAGATGATTATACGATTTATCCAAACGGTATTTCTACTTCTTTGCCTGAAGATGTGCAACATAAATTAATCAAAACAATACCAGGATTAGAAAATGTAAAGGTTTTACGTCCAGGTTATGCTATAGAATATGATTATGTTGATCCACGTGAAATAAGTGTTACGCTAGAGACAAAAAAAATAGCTGGATTGTATTTGGCCGGGCAAATTAATGGTACTACAGGATATGAGGAAGCCGCAGGGCAAGGTATAATAGCCGGTATAAATGCTGCTTTAGCAGTAAAAGATCAAGCACCGTTTATGTTAACAAGAGCAAACAGTTATATTGGAGTAATGATTGACGATTTAACAACATTTGGTACTATAGAACCTTATCGTATGTTTACTTCTCGCTCAGAATATAGATTATCTTTAAGAGCAGATAACTCTGATTTACGTTTAACGGAATTAGGGATGAACATTGGAGTCGTATCAGAAAAACGTAAAAAAATATTCACAAAAAAATGTGAAGATATAGAAAAAATAAAATCATTATTAAATACCTTGTCTTTAACTACTAGTAAACTTGCTAAAATGGGTATACAGGTTGCACAGGATGGTACATATAAAACAGTATTAGACTTATTTAAAATACCTAATTTTAATGTTGAACAAGCTATTAAAATTTTTCCTATGCTTAAAGAAACACAAAATAATAACATTTTGCAATTACTCTATATTGAAGCAAAATATGCTTCATATTTAACTAGACAACACGCAGATATTAATTTATTTCAAAGTGAAGAGGCGCAGTTCATACCTAAAAATATTGACTATTTTAAAATACCAAGTATATCATTAGAGATACAGGAAAAACTTTCTTCCCATAAACCTACTACTATTGGTGTAGCACGTCGAATTCCAGGGATTACACCTGCAGCAATTACGGCTATTATAATTTATTTAAAAACTAAATATAGTGATGGAAGTTCCACGTGAAATAATTGAAAAGTTAGAAATTTTTCAAAAGTTAGTTAAAAAATGGAATAAATCAATCAATCTTGTATCGGATAATACTATACATAATTTTTGGCAACGTCATATATTAGACTCATTACAATTAATACAATATATTGATAATAAAGAAATACATTTGGTTGATATAGGAAGCGGTTCCGGTTTGCCTGGTATAGTATTATCTATAGCGGGGGTAGCGCAAGTAAGTTTAATAGAAGCTGATTTACGTAAATGTATATTTTTAGAAAAAGCATCAAAGATATCAAATAATAACATACAAATAATCAATCAAAGAATAGAAAAAGTAGAAATAGATTGTAGTATATTAACTTGTAGAGCTTTCTCTAACTTAAATACAATATTTAATTGCATAAAAAATATTTCAGTACGAGAAAAATTTTTGCTATTAAAAGGAAAAAATTATTTAACTGAAATAGTAGAAGCTAAAGAGAGATGGTTATTTGGTTATTTAATACATCAAAGTATTACTTGTGAAGAAGGGAAAATTCTAGAAGTTAGTAATTTAACAAAAATGATATGAAAGTAATTGCTATTGTTAATCAAAAAGGAGGGGTAGCTAAAACTACAACTACTGTAAATTTAGCTACAGCTTTTGCTGCTGTAAATAAAAAAATTTTAGTTATAGATCTTGATCCTCAAGGGAATAGTAGTACAGGTTTTGGAATTAGTCAGCAACAACGCAAAAATACTATATACCAAGTATTAACAAATTTAATAGAATTGCAAGATGCAATAATTTCTACAAATATACCAAATTTAGAAATAATTACTTCAAACACTAATCTATCTGCGGCTGAATTAGACTTAACAAAATTAAAGGACCGAGAATATATTTTAATGAAGCTATTGGCAGAAATAAAAATATTATATGATTATATAATTATTGATTGCCCTCCTTCATTAAATTTATTAACGGTAAACGCTTTAGTTGCAAGCGATGAAGTACTGATTCCAATGCAATGTGATTTTTATTCTTTAGAAGGATTAAGTCATTTGTTAAAAACAATTGAAATTGTAGAGAAAAAATTAAATCCTAAGATAAAGATTGCAGGTATATTATTTACAATGTATGATAGGCGTAATCGTTTAACTGAACAAGTAGAAGATGATGTTAGAAAATGCTTAGGAGAATTAGTATTTAAAACCGTTATTCCAAGAAATATTAAACTATCTGAAGCTCCTTCATATGGAAAACCGGCTATTATATATGATTATAAATGTTCGGGAGCAGTTGCATATATAGAACTTACAAAAGAAATCTTAGAAAGATATGGTGAAAAATAAAGGACTAGGAAGAGGATTATCTTCATTACTTGGAGAAGAAGTTATTTCTATAGAATCAGAAATAGTACAAATAATAAATATTGATAAAATAAGACCAAACGAGAATCAGCCTAGAAAAAACTTTGAATATGATAAAATAAAAGAATTAGCAGATTCTATATTGAATAATGGTTTATTACAGCCTATTATTGTTGATAATAATTTCCAAATTATAGCAGGAGAGCGACGCTGGCGTGCATGTAAATTAGCAAAAGTTTTAGAGATACCGGTAATTATAAAAAATTTAGATGCTAGAGAGAGTATGGAAATAGCATTAATTGAGAACATACAAAGAACTGATTTAACAGTGATGGAAGAAGCTCGTGGCTTTAAATATTTAATAGACAATTTTAATTATACGGCAGAAAAATTAGCTGAAAGGCTTGGTAAAAGTCGTAGTCATATAGCTAATTTATTAAGGCTTAATAATTTGCCGCAGTCTATTCAAGATAAAGTAAATGAAAATATACTAAGTATGGGTCAAGCTCGGTGTTTAATAAATCATGAACATGCAGAAGTAATAGCCGATTATATTATAAATAATGATTTAAATGTACGTCAAACAGAAGAACTAGTAAGACAATGGTATAAAAATGAGTATACAAAATCCCCGAACAATAATAATAAAATAGGAAAGCGTTTTTTAAAGTACAACTCTACGGATAATGATCTAGAATTATTAGTGAAAGCTTTATCAGAAAAATTTGGTATAAAAATAACAATAGAAAATTATCCATTAGGCGGAAAATTAATATTTCATTATAAAGATTTGGAAGAATTAGACTTGATATTGTTAAAATTAAATTAAAATGTATATGGAAAAATTATCAATAAGCTTCGAAAAATTATAAGTATAAAAGTATACACAATCCTCAGGCTGCTAAAATTAAAGTATATATACAGCATTTTATTTCTTAAAATAAATATCTAAACGAGAAAAACAATGATAGAAATTACAATGTCTAATTTTGAATTATATGATCATAGAGCAATAAATTCATACAATACAGTAGTAAATATATATATCGGTGTAAAATAATAATATAAGGAAATAAGTAATTTATGTCATATCAATATGTTTATGAAATGGTTGGTTTAAGCAAAATTATAAATGGTAAACGAATTTTAAAAGAAACAAATTTATCATTTTTACCAAAAGCTAAAATCGGTATAATAGGTCCAAATGGAGCAGGCAAATCGACTTTATTAAAAATAATGGCAGGTATTGATAAAGAGTTTGAAGGTAAAGCAACAGCTAAAATTGGTATAAAAGTAGGATATTTACCTCAAGAACCGTATCTTGATGCTAGTAAAAATGTTTTTGATAATATCATAGAAGGTCTTCATGAAAAGAAAAAACTTATTGATGAATTTAATTATATAAGTAACAAATTTGCTGCTGAAATCACTGATGAAGAAATGCAAAAGCTTTTTGATAAACAAGCAGAATTGCAAGAAAAAATAGATAATTGTGATGGATGGAATCTAGAACGTGAAATAGAGATCGCAATGCTTGCTTTACGTTGCCCACCAAAAGAAGCAGATATTACAAAAATTTCTGGTGGAGAAAAAAGAAGAGTGGCTTTATGTAAATTGCTTTTAGAGAAACCTGATATGTTGTTACTTGATGAACCTACAAATCATTTGGATGCAGAATCAGTTTCTTGGCTTGAGGATTATTTAAAGCATTATGAAGGTACTGTAATAGTAATTACCCATGATCGTTATTTTTTAGATAATGTTACAGAATGGATATTAGAAATAGATCGTGGAAATTGTATACCGTGGGAATCAAATTATAGTTCTTGGCTTGAGCAGAAGCAAAAAAAATTAGCTTTAGAAAGTAAAGAAGACGATGATAGAAAAAAACAATTGAATCGTGAACTTGAATGGATTCGTCAAACTCCAAAAGCTAGACAATCAAAAAATAAAGCACGTATTACAGCATATCAAGAGTTATTAAATAAACAACAAGAACAAAAAACTGATCCTACTCAAATAATTATACCTAACGGACCTCGTTTAGGTGATCTTGTTATTGAAGCAGAACATATAGCTAAAAAATTTAATAATAAAATATTATTATCAGATTTTAGTTTTAAAGTTCCACGTGGAGCTATTGTAGGAATTATTGGACCGAATGGAGCAGGTAAGTCTACTTTATTTAATATTATTACAGGTAAAATAATGCCAGATAGTGGTTCTATTAAAATTGGTCAAACGGTAAAATTAGGTTATGTCGATCAATCACGGGATCATTTAGATGATAATAAGACTATATGGGAAGAAATTTCAGAAGGTCTAGATGAATTACAACTTGGTAATAGAATAATTAAAAGTAGAGCTTATTGTGCAGCTTTTAATTTTAGAGGCGGTGATCAACAAAAAAAAGTTGGACAACTTTCAGGTGGAGAACGTAACAGAGTACATTTGGCAAAATTACTAAAAGAAGGAGCAAATGTTATATTATTAGATGAGCCGTCTAATGATTTAGATATTGATACGTTAAGAGCACTTGAAGATGCTATTTTAGATTTTACAGGTTGTGTATTAGTGATTAGTCATGATAGATGGTTTTTAGATAGAATAACCACTCATATTATATCATATGATAAAGAAAATAATGCTACATGGTTTGAAGGAAATTATCAAGATTATCATGAATATATGCTAAGTACTAACGGGGAAAGTATTTTAAATCCAAAATATAAACATAAGAAATTAATATAAATATGTCTTTAACGCAAATATTATTAATTTTGTTTGTAGGAATATTGGTAACAAAACCGCATGATATTTTTATAATTATTAAAGAATTAAAAAAAATAAAAGCGTATTTAATTAATATTAAGTCATCTATTGTAAAAAATATAGATGAACCGTTAGAAACAGAGCAGGTAAATTTTTATTTAAAAAAAATTATTAACCTAGAAGGTTATTATCATGGTAGTTATGATTTAACGACAATAAAAGAAAAATATTATACACTAATAATTAATAATGACTTAATAGAAAATGAATCAGTACCTGATATAACAGAGAAACACTAATCCGTGCCTCGTTCAATTAATTAAATTTAAGAATTATGCAAAAAGTAGTAAAACTTAACAATATCAAAATAGGAAATGATTTACCGTTTGTTCTAATTACAGGGCCTTGTCAGATTGAAGGAAAAGATCATGCGTTGTTTATGGCAGAAAAACTTGTTAAATTAACTAGCAAGCTTGAGATTCCATTTATTTATAAATCTTCTTTTGATAAAGCTAATAGAACTTCCGTACATGGGATTAGAGGAGTTGGTATTGAGAAAGGTTTAGAAATTTTATCAAAAGTAAAATCTGAATTCGATTGCCCTATTGTTACTGATGTTCATTCAGAGAGTCAATGTACTGAAACAGCCGAAGTAGCAGATATTTTACAAATTCCGGCATTTTTATGTAGACAAACCGACTTGCTTCAAGCTGCAGCAAAAACAGGTAAAATAGTAAAAGTAAAAAAAGGACAGTTTCTAGCTCCGTGGGATATGAAAAATGTACAAACAAAACTAGAAGCTTTTGGAGTAAAGGATATATTATTTACAGAGCGAGGATCATGTTTTGGCTATAATAACTTGGTATCTGATATGCGTAGTCTTGCAATAATGGCAGAGTTAAATGTACCTGTAGTTTTTGATGCCACACATTCCGTTCAGCAACCGGGCGGGCTAGGAGGCAGTACCGGCGGAGAAAGAAAATATGTAGAGTTACTTGCAAAGGCAGCAACTTCTGTAGGTATCGCCGGTATGTATATGGAAGTACATCAAGACCCCGATAACGCTCCAAGCGATGGTCCATGTATGATGAAGTTGGGTAATCTAGAGTCTATTCTTATCAAACTAAAAAAATATGATAAAATTACAAAAGAAAAATAACTTCAAATTTTACCTTTCAAAATATATATAAATATCCCCTATTAATTCAATTTTAAAATAGAAGTAATAATTTTTTACAATATATAAAAAATAGAACTTTCTTATCGTTAGAATTTCACAAATTCGCCTTTAAATCTTTGTTGTAAATTTACTTTAGAATTTTTTTAAATAGTATTAATATTGATTTATTCAGCTTATAGATCAAAAATGTTTTTATTTGTATAAATGCAAATAATTTATAGGTATAATTATTATATGGAATCAAATAAAAGCAGTTGGCAGTATACTGCTTGGTAGTCCTAAACAGGAATGAGGTTTAAAAAATATAAATGATTTTTTGACAGAGTAAATAATAATATAAAATTAAAACCTTATCAAGTAACCGATAATGTAGAATCTAATAAAGAACAAAAAAAATATTATAAAGAAGCATTAGAATGGCTTGATAAACTTACGGGATTGCAAGCTGAGCATATTATTATATCTATAAATGAAATAAAAGCCAATGCTCATTATTATTTAGGTATGATCTATGAAAATAGTAAATCGGAATTAGATTGGTTTAGAGCAATAAGAGAATATATTAGTGCTCTGGAAATTGAGAAAGATTTTAACTTTCTCTATAACCATGATACAATTCCGTAGAAGAATTTTTATTTAAATTAAATTTAATACCGCTAGCTGCTTTTGAATATTTAAAGGCTGCAAGTATAGCTAGAGCCCTCAGGAAGAACAAAATTATTGTTAAAAGCTCATAAAGTTTATAGTACGGAGATGGGAGGAAAATACTGCTTTTATACGCTCAATGCTTGACAAAGGTAAGATGGAAGATCTGAGTATAGTTACTAAAGAGGCTGACGGAACAAAATTTTTAAGTGATACACAGACTATAATAAATGATTTTGTTTCACTGCCGGAGCTGCAAGCCAAGGAGTGGCCAGAAGTACAACAAAATCAAAATGAGCAATTGACTAATAATCAACAAGAAGTAAACAAATGCCAATTAATACAGGACATAGGCATTGGGTAAATATGAGATAATGATACAAATAAGATAATATTTACTTATAATGATCCTTTGGGCAGATCGTTAAATGATCGTCCTGACTTAGTAAAACTTATTACCGAGGTTTGCTCTGATGCAGAAATAATGGATTTAAAAACTCAACAACAAGAAGAAGGAAATACTTAGGACTACGGAGTTTTGGTATGCGATGATTTAATAAGACAATCTCAAGGCCTTAAAATTCTCTCTACGGAGCAATGTAAAGGACAAGGACTAAATTTAAGAAAATCTCAAGCTGAAACATTAAAACAAAGTTTAATAGCTCTCAACAAGTCCAAGAACAACATGTTTATATTAACATTAGATAGTAATGCTTCAGATAACGAAGAAGATAAAGATAATAACGTTAATAGTAATGAAGTAGAGCATCTTCCTTATGATAATAATGACGAAGTTGAGGTAGGTGGAGCAACTATGCAACTTAATGATTAACATTAAAAGTTTGACGTTGCGATGTCATTGCTGCTGTTGCAGGAATGACATCGGCATTCTAATAACAATGCCCACTCGCAATACTTGCATTTACACCGAGAAAGAATTACCGCAGCCGCATTTTGCTTTAGCTTGCGGATTACTAACGTTGAAATATGAACTGCCTAGTTCTTCTATAAAATCAAGAGTGCAATCTAGCATAAATTTTTGAGAGATAGGATCAATAATAATTGTAGCATTATGTTTAGTAATGACATAATCATCTTGCTCTATATTATCTTTTGAGACTAGTTCGTAATTATACATAAGTCCTGAGCAACCGCCGCTATCAACCGAAACTCGCAGTACTAAATTCTTATCTTTTTCTAGTTTTACTAACTCGCAAACCCGTTCAAAAGCTCTATCCGTAATTGTTATCGTCACTTAAAATTACCTTGTAAAAGTCTCATAAATTATATAGTATATCTTGATATTTTTCAAGTTGGCTTTGTTGTGTGGATACCCAATCGGCATTGCGAGCAGCCGTAGGCTGCGTGGTAATCTCATGAAATAATCACAAACTCCTGAGATTGCTTCGTCAATTGCTATGCAATTTTCTCGCAATGACGAAAAGTTAGAACCACAACAACGTCTTTCAAAATAAAGGATAAAGATGCTTGCTTCATACGCTTCTGATCCTCTTAAAAGTAGGGGAAGATTATATAAGGAAATCCCGACCTCTTATAGAAACGAGTTTGAACGTGATCGTGATCGCATTATACATACTAATGCATTTAGGCGTTTGCAATATAAAACTCAAGTTTTTATTAATCACGAGGGAGATCATTACAGAAATAGGCTAACTCATTCTCTAGAGGTTTCGACTGTTGCACGTTCGGTTGCTAGTACTTTAAATTTATCAAATGATTTAGCTGAGACAATAGCACTTGCTCATGATCTTGGGCATACGCCTTTCGGTCATGCGGGAGAGCGGGCTTTAAATGAATGTATGAGAGAGTATAACGGCTTTTCTCATAATGCTCAATCTTTAAAGATACTAACATTACTTGAAAAAAGATATGCGGCTTATAATGGAGTAAATTTAACATGGGAAGTTTTAGAAGGAATAGTAAAACATAACGGTCCTATACTAGGCGAGATAAATGAATATATAGCAGAGTATAATAAGCAAAATGATTTAGAACTTAGTACCTATGCATCAGCAGAGGCTCAAATAGCAGCTCTTGCCGATGATATTAGCTATATTTCGCATGATTTGGAAGATAGTATCGGTGCTAAAATTATCGATTTTAATAGTCTTGCTGAACTTAAATATATTGATCAACATGTTGTTGAACTCAAGTCAAAATTTAAAAATATTAGTTCCTCATGTCTGATTTATGAGGTAGTACGTAAGCTAATACATGAGTTAATTACCGATTTATTATGGCAAACAAAAGAAAATTTAAATAAAGAAAAAATTACTAACATAGATGAGATACGTAACTTAAATTATCAGATAGTGGATTTTACGGAAAAAACTAATAAAAATATTAAGGAAACTAAGAAGTTTCTTCATGAGCGAGTTTATAAAAGTAATAAAATTACGGCCATCAGCCTTAAATGTACTAAAATCGTACAAGGTCTGTTTAAGGTTTATATGGATGATATTAATTTATTGCCGGTTAATTGGAAAATGCTAATAGACTCTAATGAAACATATAGTAAAGCTAGAGTTGTTGCTGATTATATAGCAGGGATGACTGATCGTTTTGCCATTCAGGAATATAATCAGCTCTGCTCGACTTCCTACATAACTTGTTTCTAAGGGTAATTTGTGCGTCGCTGCGGTGCTGCGTTCTGTGTCTCCTACAAATTCCTCCTTATTAGCGAGCGTTTGTAAGAATTCTATTCGCTGAATTTTAATAACATTTAATAATTATGAATATATTTAATCAATTGAAACAAGATATAATTGTGGCAAGCAGGCAATTATATAATAATCAAGAAATAGCAAATACTGCTACTATTGAAATACCGAAAGATAGTTTTAACGGTGATTTATCAAGTAATATTGCAATGATTATTGCAGCTAAAGAAAGTATTGCTCCTCGGGAAGTGGCTTTAAAATTTAAAGAAGTCCTTATAACATTACCTTATATTGCAAGTATAGAAATAGCAGGACCGGGCTTTATTAATTTTACTATAAAAGCTGATAGTTGGCAGGCATCAATAAAGGATATTTTACAGCATGAAGAAAAGTTTTTTGAAATTGATATAGATAAAAGCAGAAATATTAACATCGAGTATGTTTCGGCAAATCCCACCGGTCCAATGCATATAGGGCATGCTAGGGGTGCGGTATATGGTGATGTGCTAGCAAGGATTTTGCAAAAGGTAAGTTATTCCGTTACAAAAGAATATTATGTTAATGATGCAGGCTCACAAATAAATGATTTAGTTAGTACGGTATTATTACGTTATAAAGAGGCTTTAGGTGAGCAAATTACTATCCCTGCCGGGTTATATCCGGGAGAGTATTTAATTCCGCTTGGGCAAATTTTAGCGAAAGAATACGGCAATAAATTATTAACGATGAACTATGCTGAAAGGTTCAAAATAATTAAAAGTTTTGCCGTAGAAAAAATGCTTGATTTAAATAGAAAAGATTTAGCAGATTTAGGGATTAAACATGATATATTTTTCTCTGAGCAATCATTGCATGATAAAGGTGAGATAGAGGAAACAGTTAAACTACTGGAGCGTATGGGGCTAATTTATGAAGGTACGTTACCTGCCCCTAAAGGTAAAATTCACGAAGAGTGGGATAATAGAGTTCAAAAATTATTTAAATCTACTAAGTACGGTGATAGTCAAGATCGTCCTATAGAAAAAGCTGATGGAAGTTGGTCTTATTTTGCTTCTGATCTTGCATATGCTAAGGATAAAATAGAGCGGGGAGCGAATCACTTAATTTATGTACTTGGTGCCGATCATAGTGGATATGTTAAAAGAATTGAGGCAATAGTTAAAGCTTTAGGTAAGGAGCAGGTTAAAGTGGACGTTAAAATCTGTCAATTGGTCAATTTCGTTGAAAACGGTGTGCCGGTTAAAATGTCAAAACGTCTTGGGAGCTTTGCTAGTGTGCAAGACGTAAATCATGAGGTGGGGAAAGATATCATAAGATTTATGATGTTGACTAGACAAAATGATAAGCCACTTGATTTTGATTTGGTAAAAGTGAAAGAACAATCAAGAGAAAATCCTATCTTTTATGTACAATATGCACATGTGAGAACAATATCTATTTTATCAAAAGCTAGAGAATTAATGCCTGAATCTTATAATAACTTTGAATCAGGTAAGTATGATTTATCTTTATTATCCTCTGAAGAAGAAATTGAGATTATAAAACTTTTGGCTAGCTGGACAAAAACATTAGAAGCATCTGCAAAATATTTTGAACCGCATCGCATCGCATTTTATTTAATAAATTTAGCCTCAAAATTTCATTCTATGTGGAATTTCGGTAAAGAAAATAGCGATTATAGATTTGTAATTGAGAGCAATAAAGAATTAACTCTAGCACGCCTTGCTCTTGCAAGTGCCATACAGAAAGTTATAGCTAGCGGTCTCGAAGTGATAGGTGTAGAACCAATGAACAAAATGTAGTTAGGTTTTCATCGTCATTGCAAGGAGGGATTGCTCATGTGGATACCGAGTCGTCATTGTGAGCAGCCGTAGGCTGCGTGGCAATCTCATGAAATAATACTCCTGAGAGTGCTTCGTCAAAACTTACAATTTTTCCTCGCAATGACGTTTTTCTATTATCAAATTACTAAATATGATCAATAATATTTTTATTAAAATATTTCTAGTGTTTTTATTATGTATATCCGCTATTTATTTTGGTTATCAATATTATCAGAATAGCAAGCCGGTAATTACTATTTATCCTGATGAGCTGCCTACAAAAATAAAACCGTCTATAATAGAAAATAACCAAATAGCCGCAGTACATAGTACGATATATGAAAATCTTATTGCTAAAGATACAAATATTAAAACCGTAAAATTGCTTCCTGACCCTGAGAAACCTATGAGTATAGATTCTCGCAACCAAAGTCAAAGCGATGAATCTTTTGATGAAATATCTAACCTTATTGCATTAATAGAGCCAAATAATAACTCCAAAAATGAAACGGATTTAAATATAATAAAGCTTGAAAAAGGAAGTAAAGATAAGGTTAGTAATGCTAAAAATTGTAAAAATAATGAAAGTTATAAAGTACAACTAGGTTCGGTAAAATCTGAAGCAGAAGCAATGAAAGAAGGGGAAAGAATAAAAAAGCAATTCCCAAAAATTCTTAAAAATGTTGTTATCACAACCAAAAAAGTTAAATATGACGACGGCAAATTTTTCTATTTAATCTTAGCCGGTGATTATGGTAGTCTTAGTCAAGCTAAAGCGGTTTGTAAGAAATTAGCTTATAATAAGCAGAGTTGTGTGTTGAAGTGATATTTGTATACTCTTATGTCATTCCTGCGAAAGCAGAAATCCATCATAAAGCGAGATAAATCGAGCTTTTAATTTTAAGAATTTGCTGTGTTTATACTTTTTTTCTGGATTCCTGCTTTCGCAGGAATGACATAGAGAACCACGCAACAACGACGACTATAAATAAAAACTAAATAACTTATGAAAGAAGCTAAAATAGAAAATATTGACTTTGGTAATGCATTATCAGAGCGTTATCTTGCTTATGCGTTATCAACAATTATGTCACGTTCGCTTCCTGACGTACGTGACGGACTCAAGCCTGTACATCGTAGGTTATTATACGCAATGCTACAGTTAAGGCTTGAGCCGAATTCCGGCTATAAGAAATGTGCGAGGGTGGTCGGTGACGTAATAGGTAAATACCACCCGCACGGTGATGTGGCAGTGTATGATACCTTGGTACGTCTTGCTCAGCATTTTTCGTTGCGTTATCCTTTAATTGATGGGCAGGGTAATTTCGGCTCTATCGACGGTGATAATGCAGCAGCTATGCGTTATACCGAATCACGTATGACGGAAATATGTACGTTATTAATGGAGGACATCGATAAAGATACGGTAGATTTTCGCCCTACTTATGATGGTTCCGATTTAGAACCGGTAATAATGCCGGCAAGTTTTCCGAATTTACTAGCTAATGGTTCTGAAGGGATAGCAGTCGGTATGGCAACCAATATACCGCCGCATAATTTACATGAGCTTTGTGATGCTCTAATACATTTAATCAACCATCCGAAAGCTGAAATTAACGATATAATGAACTTTGTCAAAGGTCCTGATTTCCCGACCGGCGGCATAATTATTGATAAAGCTGAAGTTATTAATGCTGCATATACTACTGGACGCGGTAGTCTTAGAGTGAGAAGCAGATGGGAAAAAGAGGAGCTAAGTTACGGTACATATCAGATAGTCGTAACCGAGATACCTTATCAGGTTCAGAAATCAAAACTTATAGAACAAATAGCAATATTACTAAAGGATAAAAAAATTCCCCTTGTTAGCAATATTAGAGATGAATCAACAGATATTATAAGGTTGGTTATAGAGCCGAGAGATCGGGGATGTGATCCGCAAATAGTTATGGAATCTCTATTCAAGCTAACGAATTTAGAAAGCCGCATTCAGTTAAATATGAATGTGATCGGCAGTAATAACGTGCCGAGAGTAATGAATATTTTAGAGATTTTACAAGAGTTTCTATATCATAGACAAAATATTGTTACTCGCAGATCAACTTATCTTTTAAACAAAATCAAGCATCGTTTAGAAATTCTAAAAGGGCTTAGGATAGCTTATCTAAATCTTGATGAGATAATTAAAATTATTCGTGAAGAAGATGAGCCAAAAGCGATAATGATGGAGCGGTTTAAACTAACCGAAATACAAGTAGAAGCGATATTAAATACCCGTCTTCGCTCGCTTCGCAAGCTTGAAGAGCAGGAAATTATTAATGAGCATAGTAATTTGCATAAGCAACAAGCTATATTAGAAGAAATTCTAAATAATCCTCAAGAACTATGGAAAATAGTTAAAAAAGAAATCAAAACAGTACAAACGAAATTTGGATTAAATACGGTAATAGGAGCAAGGCGTACAAGCTTTGAGGAAGTAACGCTTACGAATCAAGTAGTTGATATAACGGCTTTCATTACTAAAGAGCCGATTACTATTATCTGCTCAAAAATGGGGTGGGTGCGTTCGTTAAAAGGTCATAACACCGATTTATCGACTATCAAATATAAAGAAGGTGATGCAGAAAAATTTATTTTAGAAGCTTACACGACTGATAAAATATTAATAGTTAGTTCAGAAGGCAGATTTTTTACTTTGCTTGCCGATAATATTTCCAAAGGTAAAGGAACAGGGGAATCTATAAAGCTACTTGTGGATATAGGTAATAACGATATTACGAATATTTTAGTCTATAAACCTGATCAGCTTTTATTACTTGCAAGTAGTGTAGGTAAGGGGTTTTTAGTTAATTCAAATGAAGTAATGGCTCAAACAAAAACAGGAAAGCAAATTATGAATGTACCGGATGGTCATGTATGTATAGCTTGTTTACCTGTAAACGGTGATAGTATTGCTTGTATCGGTGAAAGTCGTAAATTACTGGTATTTAATATAGATGAAATACCTGAAATGAAAAAAGGGCAAGGTGTAACGCTGCAAAAATTTAAGAATGCTAAGCTTCTAGATATTAAAATATTCAATAAAGAAGACGGCTTAGGTTGGAATAACAATGGAAAAGTAAAACTTGAGAAAAACATTGTTGCATTTTTAGGCAAAAGAGGTAGTACCGGTAAATTACCTCCTATGGGCTTCCCAAAAAATAATAGATTTTCATCATATTAATATAGGAGGGAAAAGATTTTCATTGTCCTCTGATGCTGGTTTTCGATGTTCTGAGTTACATATCTTTAGAGAATTATCCTGTTGCATATTAAAAAACTTCAATGCTGCCTCAAAATCCCTGTCTTTTGTGTAGACTTTCTGAATATTTAAAGCATGTAATATTGTAAATATTTTTTAAGTTGGAACTAGAAACAAAATTATATGCATCTTTAAATAATAATTTAGAAGCGGTTGCATATCTTGTAACTGCTTTTAATCCATTTACAAAGGAATATCCTGAGCTTGTAAATTGGGCATGATTCATAGTGTTACTCCTGTTTTAAAATAATAAAAATCATATATCACAATATATGGTAATCAGAGAAAATCAATATCTAAAAATAAAAAAAGTAAAATAATATAATTTTATTTAATCAAAAGGCAGTATAGCATAAATTTTTCAAGGTTTGGCCGGTACTTGAAGTACAAAAGCTAAGCATAATTTGACAAGAATTAGAGCACTGTAAGCTAATAGAATGGTTTAAAGATTTAACAGAAGAGAAAACAAGATTATTACAACGACGGAACTATACAGTTTATTGATAGTTCAATTAAAAAAAATGTAATAATCAAGGCATAAGATTACTCTAAGCCTTAATTATAATAGTGATGGCAATTAATTTGTAAATAATTAAAACTTAAGTTTTGTACCTATAAGACCAACAGTACCTCGTGTTGTTTTACTAGGTGCTTCAGGGTAATATACAGGTTTACCTTTAGCTTGGAAATGAGAAATTTCAGCATATGGTAATAAACCAGGCATGATCTTATATTCAGTAGCGAGGCTTACAGCATCAACGGTGTTTTTATATCTTGAAGTTTTAAGATACTCAAGACTTGTTTTTATAGGTCCTTGTCCATAAGCAACTGCTCCATTGTAATAATAGGTATCACGACCGACTTTATAATATTCCTTAGAGGTTAAGCTTTTACCTAAATTACCGTAAGAAGCACCACAAGAGAAATTACCGTAAGTAAATACAGCTCCAAGATTATATGCTTTTAAATTAGAAAGTTTATAGGTATTAAGCACTTGAATTGTAGTTCCGTCCATTTTAGCATGAATAAGACGACGAGCAGGTTTACCGTATTCTCCGGTGACAGATAGTTTTAAGTCTGCATCTTCGCTAATTTCATGTTCATAAGTTAAGCCGGCAGAAAAAGCATCCCTAATATTCTGATTAATAGTCATGGTTTCGTTATTCTCTAATTTAACCGTCTTTATTCCGGTTTTAGAAACACTAACTCCGTTTCTGCCTGAGCTTTCAAGCGTTAAATTATTTATATCTCTATTACCGCCTGTATTAGCAGTATCGGGAGTATAAGAAACTCCGGCTTGGAAGCCTTTCATTTTAGGCGTGAAAAAATTCAATCTTCTAGCTCTCTCAGCTTTATCATTGATTTGATCAAAAGAATTAGAGTATGACTCAAGATAAAAGCTAGCATTAGTATCAAAATCTGATTTTAAACCATTATATCGCATATATTGACCGTCAAGTAGAGCATATCTAGACCATCCTCCGGTACCTGCAGTTACTTGACTACCGGTAATACGTAACTTAGCGCTTGCATCAGCAGGAGAGCCTAGTTCTACTTTACCGTAACTAGTTTCAATAAATATATGTGATCCATTATAACTTGTAGAGGTTTTTGCTCTTGTAGTAGGCTGAAGCACTATTTTAGCACCTGCTATTACATCATTGATAGTTTTAGCAATAGTGGCCGCAAACGCTGCTTCCGTGTAAAACCCTAGCTTTTTTCTGTTATCAGTTACATTTTTATCAAATAAAATTAAATGATCCTGTTTTATATAACCGTTTTCAAATAAATAGAATCCTTCTAATTTTATTTCAGTATCAGAATTAGAAATAACAGGTGTTGGATTTTCTTCAGCAAGACCAGCCGATGCAAGGCAAATAATACTTGCAGCTAATAATAATTTTTTCACTTTAATAAAGCTCCTATAAACTTAAATAAAATTTACTATACAAAATAAATTTTTAGTTATTAATAAATATAAATCAACTACTATAATATAATAATACTTTTCAGAATTGACAATAAAAAACTATTTTAATTTGTAATAATTTAATTTTAAGTATATAATGTTGTATTATTATCACTATCATTATTCAATAGTCTCAGACTTATAGTTTTAAAGAAAAATTTTGTATTGTAAATAATTATGAGTTATAATCATTAGTTTATTAATTAAATCAAGTTTTGATTATGGCTATAATGTCAGATAAGTGGATAAAAGAAGCTGTTATAAATCACAGTATAATAAGGCCCTTTGCGGAAAAGCAGGTAAGAGTGCATAATAAAGAAAAGATTATTTCTTACGGCTTATCTTCTTACGGCTATGATGCTAGAGTATCTAATGAATTTAAAATATTCACCAATATAAATTCTACTACGGTTGATCCAAAAAACTTCAGTGAATATAATTTAGTTGATAGAGAAGTAGATGTGTGTATTATCCCACCTAATAGCTTTGCCCTTGGCAGAACTATAGAATATTTTAAAATACCGCGTGATGTATTAGTTATTTGTGTCGGCAAGTCCACTTATGCAAGATGCGGTATAATAGTAAATGTGACTCCGTTAGAACCGGAGTGGGAAGGACATGTAACTTTAGAGTTTTCTAATACTACTCCATTACCTGCTAAAATATATGCAAATGAAGGAGCTTGTCAGTTTTTATTTTTAAAGAGTGATCAAATTTGTGATACTTCATATGCCGATCGTCAAGGAAAATATATGAAACAAGTAGGCGTAACTTTACCGCTAACATAACTTTTTTATGTAGAAAATTATATTAAATTTTTAATAAGGATTTTTATGAGTACAATAAACACCGATACTAATGAGACAATGCCGCATATTTCCGTTAATGCACAATATATAAAAGATTTATCTCTTGAGAACCCTTCTGCCCCGTCTTCTCTTGCGGCTTTGGATCAACGCCCTCAAATTGATTTATCTCTAGATATAAATATTACTAATTTATCGGAAGAAAATTTCTATGAAGTAGAGTTAAATATTGAGGCAATTGCAAGAAATGAGAAATATAAATTATTTCAGATAGAATTAAAATATGCTGGAGTATTTAATTTAATTAATATTGATTCTGAACAACATCCGGTTTTATTATCCGTTCATTGTCCGGCAATGATATTTCCATTTGCCAGAAAAATTATAGCTAGCTGTACTCAAGATGCAGGATTCCAGCCTTTAATGATTGATCCTATAGATTTTGGTGCCTTATATCATAAGAAAATGTCAGAGCATCAAAACTAAGAAAATCATTTAATTATTTAATAAATTTCATTTTAAACGCCATGGTTTTTAAACTACAGATAGAGCTTAATAGTAAAAATTTTATCAATTTGATTAAATATTCTTTACTTATGTTATTAATGTAATGTATAAAGCACTAGATAAAAAATTATAATTTAGTTAACAATAATTAACTGTAATTAAATTATAGCACAATATAAAAATTGAATTTTATGGAGAAAAATAATGAGAGTTTTGTTAATTGAAGGCGAGCCGGAAATGGCTAACTTAATTGAACTAACTTTAGCTTCAGAAGGGATAGTTTGCGATAAAGCTTCAGTTGGTGTAGAAGGTTTAAGACTTGGTAAAGTTGGTGGTTATGATCTAGTAATCTTAGACCTTATGTTACCGGATATTAATGGTTTTGAGATATTACTAAGATTGCGTGCTGCAAAAATAAAAACCCCAATCTTAATTTTATCTAGCTTAACGGATACGTATAAAAAGATTACTGGTTTCTCTTCCGGAGCCGATGATTATCTAACCAAGCCGTTTGTAAGAGAGGAATTAATTGCTAGAATTAAAGCTATAGTTAGACGTTCTAAAGGTCATGCAGCATCAGTATTTAGGTTTGATAAGGTTAGCATAAACCTAGATACTAGAAGTGTAGAAGTTGACGGCAAAAAAGTACATTTGACGAACAAAGAATATGCTATTTTAGAGCTATTAATACTCCGAAGAGGAACTATCTTAACTAAAGAAATGTTCTTAAATCACTTATATAGTAGTGTTGATGAACCGGAAATGAAAATTATTGACGTCTTTATTTGTAAACTTCGTAAAAAGTTAAGTGATGCTGCCGGCGGTAGAGATTATATCGACACAGTATGGGGACGTGGTTATATGCTAAAAGAATATGATGAGTTACAACAAAAAGAAATTTTAGCACAAGGAGCATAATTAATGCCTTTATCTACTTCTTTACTTGGTAAAAAAAGTACTTATAAAGATAGTTATGATGTGACTTTATTATTTAAAATTCCACGTATAAATAATCGAAACGAACTTGGAATAAATAGTAATAATCTTCCGTTTTATGGTGTAGATGTTTGGAATACATATGAACTATCTTGTCTTAATAAGAACGGTAAGCCATGGGTTGGAGTAGGTACTTTTTATATACCGACGGATTCTGAAAATATAGTAGAATCAAAATCATTTAAATTATATCTAAATTCTTTTAATAACTTTGTTGTTGAATCAGTAAAAGAACTAGAAAGAATTATCTTGCAGGATCTAAGTAATGTTACACACGCTAAAGTAACAGGACGTATATTTCCTATAGATACAAAAGTAGAATTTGGTGTTCCAAGCGGTAAAAATATCGATGATTTAGATATAGTATGCAATAATTACGGTGCACCCGATAATAGTTTAATTGAGTATGAAGATGTTTTGGTAGAAGAAGAGATTAATTCTAATTTACTCAAATCAAATTGCCTAGTAACCGGTCAACCGGATTGGGGTACAATCGTTATAAAATATAAAGGAAAAAAGTTAAAATATGATTCTTTTCTGAAATATTTAATATCTTTTAGAAATTGTAATGAATTTGCAGAGCAGTGTGCTGAGCGTATTTTTACAGATATTAAAAACGCTATAAGTCCTGATTTTCTTTCTATTTATATAGTATATGCTAGGCGTGGAGGAATTGATATTTGTCCCTATCGTTCTACCGATAAAAGTTATACTTTACCTAGCGATAAACGATTTATTAGGCAATAATCACTTTTCTAATCCATAAAAAAATCCGTTTGTGAGAAAAGTATTGTCAGTGTGGATTGAAAAACGCATCCGTTGTCATTCCGTGGCTTGATCACGGAATCTAGCTTAAAATACTATTAATAGTATTTTAGATTTTTTTATGGACCCCGTGGGTCAAGCCACGGGGTGACACAGTGGATTTTACCGGTCCATCCAGCAATGTTCTGACTATACAGGAATGACATAAACGAGCCACGCAATAACGCTGATCAAGGTGGGGTAACAATCAAAAATAATTCACGTAAGCAAGCTTTTCGCAGGATAGCAGTTAGTATAATTTTATGATTCTTTTGTAGGATTTTGTGGAGGCTTTAGGCTTTCTACTATTTTATTCAGGTCTATTTGACTACAGATCCCCAGTAATACGGGATCACGAGGACGAATAGAATTCATATTCCAATGGCTACGGGTTCTAATAGCATCTATAGTAATTTTAGTAGTACCTATTAATTTAATTATTTGATGGTCTTGGATGTTTGGATAATTAGACAATAACCAATATATAGCATCCGGTTTATCTTGACGTCTTGCTATAGGAGTGTATTTAGCACGTTGTTTTTTCTGATTGTTCATCAATTCATCAGCAGGGCTATATGAAATTTGTAAATTAACATTAGGATCTTTACTGCAACGCTCAATTTCCTCTAAAGTTAACTGACCGTTTGCAATTGGATTTAAACCTTTTATAGATTGTGCTACTTCACCGTCAGCCATACCTTTTATTTCAAATTCATGAATACCGCAAAAATCGGCAATTTGTTTAAAAGTTAAAGAAGTATTTTCAATTAACCATATAGCCGTGGCTTTTGGCAGAAGCGGTAATGTTTTTTGCGAATTCATGATAATTGTTTTTTGGCTTAATTTAAGAAATTATAACAAATAGAGTTATTTAAGTCAATCTTCATTTAGAAACTTAACTATCTCCTCAACTACTTTCTTAGCATCGCCGAATAACATAAAAGTATTATCGTGATAAAATAGCGTATTTTTTATACCTGCATATCCTGATGCCATAGAACGTTTAATAAACAAAATCGTGCGTGCTTTTTCGACATCGAGTACCGGCATACCGTAAATTGGACTGTTCGGATCATTTTTAGCAGCAGGATTAGTTACGTCATTTGCACCAATCACAAGCACTACGTCAGTGGTAGCGAAATCTCTATTAATGTCTTCAAGCTCAAGTACTTTCTCATAATCTATATTAGCTTCTGCAAGTAAAACATTCATATGCCCCGGCATTCTACCTGCTACCGGATGTATGGCAAAACGTACATTAATATCTGAACGTTCTAATATATCAACCATCTCTTTTATGATATGCTGAGATTGGGCTACTGCCATACCGTAACCGGGAACAATTATCACTGATGATGTATTAAGTAGTAAATGTGCTGCATCTTCAGGGCAGCTTGTTTTTGCTATTTTATCGTCGTCTATATCCTTGTTAATTCCAGTAGGTGCAGGCAAAAGCGCCCCAAAAATAACCTTAATTAATGAGCGATTCATCGCTTTGCACATTATATAGCTAAGTATAGCGCCGCTACTACCGACTAATGCTCCAGTAATAATAAGTAGGCTATTGCTAAGCGTAAAGCCTATACCTGCTGCCGCAAAACCTGAATAAGAATTTAGCATTGAGACTATAACAGGCATATCTGCACCGCCTACCGGTATTATTAGGAATACTCCGATTAACAGTGATAAAAAGACTATTAGATTAAATAAAAATATATTCTCTGAACGAATAAACGATATTACTAGAATAACCAATATTATTGCCGTTAATAAGCATATATATTGCTGACCGTAGAATTTTAACGGGCTACTTTTCATTAAGCCTTGTAGTTTTAGAAAAGCTATAATCGAACCGCTAAAAGTTAAAGCACCGATAGAGACGCCTACTGATATTTCTATTAATGCATTAATCGGTAAACTTCCTGCTATTCCTATAGAAAAATTTTCAGGAGCAAGTACTGTAGCATAAGCTACAAATACCGCAGCAAGACCGACAAAAGAGTGAAATCCCGCTACTAATTGAGGCATTGCCGTCATGGAGATTTTAAGTGCGATAATCCCGCCGATTACAGCACCTAATAATATGGTTGCTATAATGGGTAATTTATGAGTAAAATCCGGTAGGAAAAAAGTAACGATGACTGCTATCGCCATCCCCAAAATACCTATGGTACTGCCTAAACGTGCTTGTTTTTGTGAGGATAAGAATTTGAGTGATAGAATAAAGCAAACAGCCGTAACTAAGTATAATAACTGGATAATTTGTAGGGACATAGGTGAATGTATGTTTATATTATTAGCTATTTAGTGTCATACCGCGGCTTGACCACGGTATCCAAAAAAAATAAAAAAACTGGATCCCGCGATCAAGTCGCGGGATGACAAATACGCTTCAAGAACCATGCAACAAGGCTAAAAAGTAAATCCTATACCTATAGAAACTATTAAAGGATTAAGTTTAACTTTAGAGGTTATGGTTTTATTACCTACTAAATTCGGTTTATACTCAAGTTTAGGATTTAAGAAAAATTGTCTTACGTCAATATTGATTAAAGTATCGTCTTTAGCATAAAAATCTACACCTATTTGTCCTACGGCACCGTGTCCGTTTCTAATTTTAAGACCGGTAGCTTGAGTAAGCATATAAGAACCGTGATAACCTATACCTATATATGGTCTTATTCCACCGTAAGGAGCTATATGAAATTGTCCGGTAACTGTCGCAGGGATCATATAAATAGGTTTGTTTTTTCCTAGTTTAACATTATCAACGCCATAATTATGAGCAACGGCTGCAAGGGATGTATATTTAGTGCGTAAAACATTAAAGCCAAGTGATAATTCAGTAGCTAAATAATTATTAAAGAATATAGTAGTGGACGCATCACCTCCATAACCGTTTTTTGCCACTTCTCCTACTGAAACAGGTTGAGGAGAGGTAGGAGTAGGTAATCCTTTTTGCTTAGCACTTGAAACAACACCTCCTAGACGCATCTTGAAAACTAAACTGCCTTCGTTTTCGTAATACGGTGTACTATCATAGTCAGCAGCAGAGTCTACATCATCATACATGCTTTTAGCAAAACTATTAATACTTATGGTGGATACAAACAAAATTATCCCTAATTTTTTCACTATTCTTAACATATAATTATAACCTTTACTTGCTTAAAATTGATTACCGTATTATTATATAAAATTTTTGTTTATATATTTATACCATTTTATCATAAAAGATAGAATTCTTTTATGATAAAAGTCAAGACATTTAAGTAAAATTATAGAAATTATTGGAGCATATTAATGAATGATGCATTAAAAACATATTTAACCGGTATAGGTTGGTTTTTACTTAGTTTAGTAAGTAGTAGTGCCAATGATGTAATATCTAAATATCTTGGGACTCGTTTACATAGCTTTGAAGTAGCTTTTTTCCGCTTCTTTTTTAGTAGCATAGTTTTACTACCTTTTGTTGTTTATTATGGTAAAAATACTTTAAAAACAAGTCGTCCTTTTGTACATATATTAAGAGGGTTATTATTATTTTTCGGTATGACTTCTTGGACTTACGGTCTTACCATAGCTCCCGTTACTACTGCAACAGTCGTAAGTTTTTCTATTCCTTTATTTACTTTAATACTTGCCGTATTTTTTCTGAACGAAAATATTATTTGGCCAAGATGGGTAGTTACCGTAGTAGGATTTATAGGACTTGTTGTTACGCTTAAACCGCATGCCGAGGATTTTAACCCAGAAATTTTGTATTTTGTATTAGCAGCTATTTCATTTGCTATGCTTGATATTATTAATAAAAAATTCGTAATAAAAGAATCGATGATTAGCATGCTATTTTATTCGGCAATAGTAACTGCTATAGTGTCGTTACCTGTAGCATCGCAGTATTGGTTAACTCCTAGTAGTTTTGAATTAGCTTTATTGTTTGTACTCGGTAGTAGCGGAAGCTTAATATTATTCTTCCTGCTTAAAGCTTTTTCCATGGTAGATGCAACCGCTACCGCTCCTTATAGATATTTAGAGCTGGTGATTTCGGTAATAGCGGCATATTTCATATTTAACGAATTTCCTGATAAAAGCACACTTCATGGAGCAGTAATAATAATTCCTACCACCTTGTTTATAATATATTCCGAAAAAAAAGCTATGAATAGAAAACATGAATCGCAGTAAACTAGTATTTTCAAGCGGTATCGCTAACACTTTTGAATGGTATGATTATGTATTATTCGGTTATTTTGCACCCATAATAGGAACAAAATTTTTTCCAAATGATGATGCTAATACTTCTTTACTGCAAGTTTTTTTAGTATTTGCTATAGGTTATTTGGCAAGACCGTTGGGCGGCATATTTTTTGGTGTTATCGGTGATAGATTTGGACGCAAAGTAGCCTTAACTAGTGCGTTATTTTGCATGTCTGCCCCAACAGTATTAATAGGAATATTACCAACTTACCATACTATCGGTATAACTGCGACTATATTAATGATTTGTGTACGAATTCTACAAGGCCTATCAATGGGGGGAGTTTTGACCGGCTCTATTTCTTTTGTTATTGAGCATACTAGCCATAAACACCAAGGTTTCACCGGTAGTATTTCAATGTCTAGTATATGCTCCGGTTTATTGCTTGGTTCTTTTGTTTCTTATATCGTTAAGAATATCCTAACAGCTTCACAATTTGATAGTTTTGGCTGGAGAATACCTTTTTTACTTGGTTTTTTTATTCTTTTTGCAGCATTTTATATTAAAAAAAATACACACGAAACACCGAATTTTAAAAATCTAAGAGAGCAGAAAAAGATTTTACAATCACCGTTAAAAAAAGTCATTACCAATTATTGGTTTGATATATTAATCTCGATTTTTATCAACGCTCCCGGTTCGATAATATTCTATCTAACTACAATTTACTTGGTATCGTTTTTAAAAATCAGCCGCAACTTTACTGAAAATGAGGTAAATAGCCTTGCTAGCGTGTGTTACGTGATTATGATAGCCGTAACTTTATTAAGCGGTTATCTATCCGATATTATAGGTCGCAGGAAAATTTTTGTAATTAATCTGATAATAATTATTGTAACAACGCCATTTTTACTTAATAATTTTGAGAATGGGGCCTTCACAAGTGTAATTATCTCACAATTAATACTTGCTATACTTGCTGCTAGCTATATCGGTCCTGAACCGGCATTACAAGCAGAATTGTATCCTACAAATATACGTAACACTGCTCTCTCTATTTCATATAACACTGCTACAAGTATTTTTGGTGGTACTACGCCTCTTGTCTTTGAATATTTAGTACACAAAACAGGGCATGTAACCTCAGCAGTTTATTATGTCATATTAAGCTGTATTTTTGCATTGATTGCCTTATCTTTTTACAAAAATAGAAGTTTAGATAAAATATGAAAAAAATTACAAAACCTGCAAACCTAGTTGAATTTAATAACAAAATTGTAGTCTTTAAACCTAAGAGTTATTACTATGGCGATGCTTGTGAACATAAAATAACTGAAAAGGGATTAGTCTTTGCCAGTATCTCTGAGGATACATCAATCATTCCAGAACTTTTAAAGAAGTAACTAGTGACGAAACAATTTCAAGGATAGATCTAGACTTATTCGGTACATGTCATAGAGTTACTACGAGTGTAACGGCTGACCTTCTACAATCAGAAGAAAATGGTTGTTTGGCAATGAGGCTTGTTACTGCAGAAGAGATACCCAAATTACACAAGTTAGTACAAGATAATAAAATGATATTAGCATGCCAAACCAAAGAAAAAACACTAAAGATTTTAAGTGATTATTTACAGAAAGAATTTGGGATGTATGCTAATGAAACTACAGTAGCATCTTATGATGGGGTACATATAAGTGGAGCGAATGAAGAGATCGAATAAGAGCTTTTTTGTAAAGAGTAAACGAATTTAAAATTTTTCTTGATTTAATGACAAATATGTGGCAAAAAGGGTTTGAAATAATCTTGCTACTATAGCTCAGGGGTAGAGCACTTCATTGGTAATGAAGAGGTCGGGGGTTCGATTCCCCCTAGTAGCACCACCACACATCCTAAGCTTTGTGAGTTTTTAACCTTTCTTGAAAAACTCATATGCTGATTTTAGTCTAGTTTCTGTCAGATACTATTATAGTATTATGTTTATTTTATAAAGCTAAGTTGCAAATAATATAAAACTAATGTATGATTTACATTTAAAATACGGTAACGATTATTTTATTATATGATAGACATTCTTCTTTTTGTACATATTACTATTGCAATATTGCTAATTATAGTTATTCTGATGCAGCGTAGCGGATCGGATGGAATTAGTAGTATAAGCGGCGGTAATAATATGGGAGTAGTCAGTGCTAAAACAGTCGGTAATTTTCTTACTAAAAGCACTATAATACTTACAACATTATTTTTAATAAATGCAATAGTACTTGCTAACCTTTCCTCAAAAAAGAAATCTGATTTAGTTTCTAAGATTAATGAAATTGAAGAAAATCAAGCAGAAAATAGTTTACCTATAGCTAAATAGTTACAGCTTTATCTTAGTAATATCTCTCATACTTGTCATTGTCTACCTTTGGTATTGTTGCGTGGATCGGTAAAATCCACTGTGTCACCCCGTGGTCAAGCCACGGGGTGACAGATAAAAGTACTGGATTCCTGCTTTTGCGGGAATGACATAACAGGAGTCATGTAACAACACCTATGGATCAATGGCATGACATCAGAGAATTTAGTATAGTTTTCAGAACTCCCAATATATATTATTTAGAGTACAGCAATATTTTTGCACCTAAAATAATTTTAGAAATGTCTATAGAATTTAATATAAAAGAAAAAATTTATATCATTTTATGTACGTTTTTTACAGTCCTTATTATAGTAGGAAACTTAATATAGCAAAAATTTGTTTACCTTAATATTTTTAATTTTTATATTCTTGAATTATCTATAGGAGCAATTTTTTATCCGTTAACTTTTTTATTAACGGATTTAATAGCTGAGTTTTACGGTAAAGAAAGAGCCAATTTTTGTGTAAAGCTTGCTATTATTTTTAATATAATAGTAGTTTAATAATAAGTCTCATGGATAAATTGGAAGCTACTAATATCTTTTTTAGTATCAACTTTTGCCTGTTATATAGCTCAACTTGTTGATATTAATATCTATTTATGGATAAGAAATAATTTTAGCACGGCAATTTCTTTATTTATCGATACTTTTATTGTAATTGGGATTATGAGCTTATTTAATATTTTTCCTTTTGACCAATTAGGTCATCTTGTACTTAATAGCTATTCATTTAAACTATTTTTTACTATATTTAGTACTCCAGTATTCTATGCAGGAGTTTGGTAAGTTTATTCATTAAGAAAGGATAAGCTCTTAGGAAAAGCTTATCCTTATTTAAATTTTCTATTGGTGATTTACAAATTGACTTTTAGTTTAATAAGTCCTTGATGGCTTTGATACTTTCTATGCGTATAATAATTATACTCAAGTAGAACATTGATATTTTTTCTACTCATAAGTATATTACTACCGATATTATATCCAAGCTTAGGTTGTTTTAGTGTAATAATTGTTTCTTGTAATGTTTGTCCTTTAAAAGTCGCTTTTGCATTAACTTTTGTATTTTTATTATTGAAGTGATGCTCAATATTACCATACAAACTTGGTGTTAATACTATATTGTTTGTGGTCACTATAGGCTTAAACACTATTTTACCGCCAAGGCTACTTTCAAATAATTGATTTGATTTCTTTTGAATCATGAGATTTTCTATATCTACATTATACTCTTTATAGTTGCTAGCTCTTGAATAATCATATTGAAAACCGATATTAGGAATAAAATGTAAATCGTATTTTGTACGATATTTATAATTTAATACAGTTTGAAAACTTAAATTATTGTTTTGATATTTTCCAATTATATTATTAATATTTTTAGATCTATTCTTAATATAATTATGACCGTAAGATGTTATAGTCTGCAATGAGAAACCTTTAATTAGTTCTTTTAGACTGTAAATGCTTAAAAGATGACCGTTAACTGTTGTTTTCCCTAGTTTTTTATTATATTTAATTTGGGATTCCAAACGGCTATAAGCTATTCCTATAACATCATGACTATTGATGAATTCAGCATCAGTCCCGATGGTTATGCCGGTTGTACGATTTTGATATTTTGGAATATTTTTCCAAATTCTTTGTTTGTTGATGCCGTATAAGCCGCTAATCCATACCCCTCTGTTTATACTAGTTTCTTCATCACCGGCCCCTATTGCAGCAACCGTTAATCTATCATTTATATTATAGTGAACAGGTTTGTGAAGAGTTGAAGTCGCCTGAACTAATATTGCTACTTTTCCACTAGTATCATCAGATACCTGTTGTCTCTGTGTCACCTCATCTTGTTCTGTAATTGCTTCAGTTTTGAATGACACATCAATAGCTTCATCTTCGCTTTCTAAAACTATATCTTTTTTTAATTCTTCGTCAGTGGTGCTATTGCTTTCTTCTAATTCTTCTTCATCAGTTGCATACCCTTTATCGTCTTCATCACTAGATCTTAATGCTAGAAGTGATTTTTTGTCATCTGATGATTTATCATTTTTGCTATCGTTAGAACTCAATAATCTCGGTGATAAAGCGGTTTTTGAATCAGATTGCTCTGACTTTTTATTGCTATCTTCAGGTTGTGTATCATCCTTTGTTGAGGATTCGTCATTTGTAGCTTTGTTTTCTTGTGGGAATAATCGTAATTTTTTCTTATCTAAACGCCCTACTTTCTTTTCATTTTTACTATTTTCTGATTGAATATCACTACCATATTTTTGTTCTAGTTCAGTAGACTCTACTAGTACTTGTTGAACAAATAGAAACAATTCTTTATCTTTTGCTAACTCTAAAAGTTGAGATTTATAAATATTATGTATTTTTTGTCCTATTTCAGTTCTAGGACCTATAAAATCAGGGTGAGCAGTATTAAATGCCTCTTTTACCGCTTCCTCTGGATATTTTGTCAATTGCTGTATATAAATATTATGTATTTTTTGTCCTAGTTCAGTTCTAGAATCTATAAAATCAGAGTCAGCGGAAGTAAACGCCTCCGTTAATTTTTTGTTAAGTATAATATTATCTTCAACATATTTAATAAATTCTTTATCTTTTGTTAATTCCAAAAGTTTAGAAGTATAAATATTATGTATTTTTTGTCCTATTTCAGTTCTAGGACCTATAAAGCTAGATTGCATAGTGTCGACTGCTTCTTGGATTTGTTCAAAATACTTATTATTTTGATGAGCTTTAGATAAATTTTTTGAATGCTCAAATGCTACTGATTCCACTATAGCTTTTTTCAATAAATCGGCATCGGAGTATTTTGCTTTATATCCTGCTGATTTTTGTCCTGATAAAGTAAATTCTTTATATCTTAAAGCTATATCGGAGCTAAAGTGATAAGTTTTTGGAGTTGTTTTAAAAGTAGATGTATTTGCATTGAATTTAGTAATCCCTAAACTTGTTAGATAAGCTAATTCCAAATCTTGTGAATCAGGCAGTGGCGGTGGTGGTGGTGGCATGTTTCCGGTATGGATGTGTTTTTTAGCTTTTTCTTGCGAGCACTCTTTAAGAGCTTTTAATATTATAGGCATCTTTAATTTACTAGTAAGAATTCTTATTTGTTCATTGCTCATGCCTGTAAATGAAGGCAAAGCTAATCTTAATTGATCTAAATTATTATTATCTGTTAGTTTGATAGTAGTAGCTTTTAAAAACTCTTTTAATAATTCGGGGTCTTTTTCCTTTACTATAGCAATAAAATCATGTTGAGGTAAATTTGCTGTAATTAATTCTTCAAATTTTATTGTGCTTAAAATAGCTGTTCTTAAATCATCAAGTTTAGCCTGTGCTTGATCAGAATTAATTGTTTTTCTTAAGTTTGTATCTTCTGTTATTAAAAAAGTAGCTTGTTGTACTATAGTTAATATATTAGGGTTGTTAATTAACTCTTCGACTCTATTGCCAAATATATCTTGATCGAAGTTTTTTGCATTAATATAGGCAAATTCTAATTGTTCAAACGGATTTTGTTTGCCCTGTAACTCTCTAATCAATTCTGATTTATTGAATTCAAGTTTAATAGGTCTCTTTAATTCTTCAGATATTTTACATGACGATAATAAAATACGTTTTACTGCATCATCAGTGTCTTCATTGAAAAGATTTTTAATTATCTCTTCGCTTGTTATTGTTTTCTTACCATTTACGGTTATATCTTTTATATACTGGTCTTGAACAAGGGTGTTAAAAGCTTCTTTAGCTTTTTCTGCGATTTCAGGGGTTGAAATGCTAAATAAATTTACAAGAGTTTTCTCGTCAGCTCCTTGGTTGGCGTATGATTCTGTTAATATTTGACGTATAACATTTGTAAGATCAGCTTGTCGTTTTATAAGCTGATCTTGTAAATCATTAGCTTTTGTACCTCCTGTCTCAGTTCTATATTCTGCATATAGTTTGGCATAAGCTGTCTCTGGCGTGCTTCTGCCTGTGCTGGTTGCACTAGAAGCTGTAGGTTGAAGTGGTGCTTTTGATTGAACAGTAGTATTGTGAGTAAACTGAATATATAATGAATGTATGTGAGGGTATTCTGCTTGTAACTGATTTAAATCAAAATGTTTAGAGTTGCTACTAAAGCCTTGAGAATTTAAGGGCGGTGGTGGTGGCATGCTTCCGTTTAGCGGTAGAGGAGGCGGATTTGGAATACCCCCATTTAGCGGTAGAGGTGGTGGATTAGGAATGCCGCTTTGTGTTTGTTCTAAATTATTTGCATTATTACCTACTGCTAACCCTAAAATTTTATTGGTTTCATTGCTGAGTATGTTACTATCAGATAATATTACTTTAATTACTGAATTTAATGTGTGGTTATTTACTTCTTTGGCTAGTTTAATCATATAGTCTTTAGTTAAACTATCTCTTATTAGCCCTTTATTTTTTAGTTCTATATTTATTTCTTCTACTATTTCTGGCGTTAAAATATAGACGCTATTTACAATATAGGGTTGCATTCTGTTTTTTAACTCTAATTGCAGAGTTAAAAAGTTTTCTACTGAACTCTTATCTTTACTTGCTGCTAGTTTGATAAGATCTAATCGTGCCTTTTCTTCAAATTTACTATTAGATATATTTCGTGTTGCATAGTCTTGAATTCTTTCAGCAAATTTAGTTTTTTCTTCAGAATAACTATTTTCTAATAATTCTTGTAAAATAGGTCTATTTTTAACGTCAATATTGGTACTGAAATCTAATTGTCCCTTATCATTGCTAAATAATACCCTTTGAATAGTATCATCATTAAAATCACTTAAGATAGTCGTTACTGCTTCTTGTTTATAACTACTATCTACTTGAAGAGTTAATGCTGCTATAGGATCTGTTTTAATAAGATTTTTAAATTCTTCAATATTTTCTTCTTGTTGTATTATTCTATTTATATTGTGTTGAGACTGCGTTAAATTACCCTTACTTGCTTTAGTATTAAAGTAAGTTTTAAAAGTACTTATAGGATCAAAAAAATATCGTTGTTTCTTTTCTCTACCCGTGAAAATCCGTGAAGATGTTCCTGTATTATTTATACCTTGATTTGACATATACCAATGGTCGTTTTTGTTTCCGCTCTTTTTTTGAGAGCGTCCGGTAGATGGTTTAGTAGTATCATTGTTGTTTAGCAACTGGTTTGCTTCTATTCCGGCTCTTATTTGGTTTATATAAACAGTTGCTTTTACTGGCCCTATCTTAAATTCATTCATTAATTCGTCAGCGTTAGGGATAATATTATTATCTATATAGTACGATTTTTTACCAAGCATCATCTGAGTTGCTATTGATGCGATATAGTTTGTTGCCGCACCTTTATCAGCACCAAATTTCTGCTCTAGCTCTTTTTCTGTAGGAATATGGCTATCGGCTATATATTGTCCCTTTGCGTTTTCCATAACTTTAAGTCTTATTGACTTAATATAGCCGTCTCTATTATCATCACGAGATATACCAAACTTCTTTTTTAACTCTTTTTCTGTAGGAATATGGCTATCGGCTATATATTGTCCCTTTGCGTTTTCCATAATTTCAGTTCTTATTGAAGCAACAAAAGATTGTGCATCATCTTTATTCATGTTAAGAGCAGTCCTTACTTCTTGCATTTCAGGGATAATATCATTATCAACATAATGTTTGTATTTAATATCTCTGTTTATTGAGCTGATATATAGTTCGATTACTGCTTGTTTGTCTTTTTCTGCACGACGTACCTTTTGATCGTGTTCTACATTATTGTCTATTTTGCTAGGGTCATAACTTATTCCAAGATTTGTTGCTGCTTCTATATCTGTAGGAACTACACCTTGATTAATATATTCTTGTTTTTTTGTATCAAAATCCTGTTGTTTTACTCTTTCGATGTATAATAAAATTTCAGCTCTTGCTCGTCTTGCTTTATGTCTAGTATTATCTAAAAAACTTGATAAATCTGTTTCCTTATACTTTATTCCTAGATCATGTTGTGCTTGAGTAAAACTAGGAACTAAAGCTGCTTCTTGCCATTTTTTGATTTTTTCATTTGGAGTCAAATCTTTCCAAATATTTTGTTGCTGTGTTGAATTGTGCTTTTCCCATGCTGGGGTTTTACTAACTAAATCTTTAAAGCTTGCCGCTCTAGCACTTGTACTTAAAAAGCTACTAGTCAACAAACATGTTGACATGAAAAAAGTTAAAACATATTTTTTTGAGTGGGAATTTTGTAAATTCATTCAAACCTCGATTAGTTATTATTTTTTAAATACAAACGAGGCGAGTTATATAATTTTTGTTAACTTATGTGAACTATTAATTACTAATTTTTGTTAACCAATGAATTTTTTAGCCAAAATGTGTTTAATATATCACAAGCTAATTTATACTCCGAATTTTAAACTTTTTTCAAAAAGAGTATGTAATACTACTTTTGAAAGAAATGTACTTCAGTTTTTGGTAAATATAAAATATGCAAATTCAATTTCACTTATATAACACTCTTAGTCGTACTAAAGAGGTTTTTAATCCTCAAGATCAAGCTAACGTAAAAATGTATGTATGTGGACCGACTGTTTATTATAATCCTCATATAGGCAATAGTAGGTCGGGAGTAGTATATGATTTACTTTATCGTATAGTTATAAAAATATTCGGTGAGAAGGCAGTAAAATATGTACGTAACATTACGGATGTTGACGATAAAATTATCGATAGAGCTGCACTACTTGGTGTTACTATTGATGAGTTGACTGATAAAGTTACGAAAGAGTTTCATAAAAATATGGCATATTTAGGTTGTATGCTACCTAGTATTGAGCCGAAAGCTACAAAGCATATTGATGTAATGATCGCAATAATAGAACGTTTAATAGCAAAAGATCACGCATATATTGCTGATAATCATGTTTATTTTGATGTTTTATCAGCGCCAAATTATACGGAATTATCTAACCGAAATTTAGAAGAAATGTTTGAGGGAGTGCATGTAGAAAATAGTAAAACAAAAAAAATCCACAAGATTTTGTATTATGGAAACCGGCAAAGCAAAATGAATCGGCAAATATGAATTTTGAAAGCCCATGGGGACTTGGTCGCCCTGGATGGCATATTGAATGTTCAGCCATGAGCTACAAATATTTAGGTGAGAATTTTGATATTCACGGCGGCGGAGCAGATTTAATCTTTCCGCATCATACCAATGAGATTGCTCAAAGTAGATGTGCTTTTCCAAGTTCTACCTATGCTAAATATTGGGTACATAATGGGTTTCTAACGGTTAACGGTGAGAAAATGAGTAAATCTCTTGGTAATTTTATTACTGTAAGGGATTTAATGGATAAACAAATTCAAGGAGAAGTAGTAAGGTTATTTTTATTAAGTAGTCACTATAGGCGTCCTCTTGATTATAATGATAAAGCTATAGAAGATGCTAAGAAAACTTTAGATTATTGGTATAGAGCTATAGAAAATATTAATGTGCAGAAAATAGATTTACCTCATGATTTCATGCAAAGCTTACTTGATGATATGAATACGCCGCTTGCCGTTAAAATCATTAATGACTACGCTAAAGGTGTTTTTATTTCTAAAACTGAAGAAGAAAGGCAGCTTAACGCCTCTGCTATTATTACTTGTGCTAATTTTATTGGTTTAATGAATAAGACTCCACACGAGTGGTTTAATAGCGGTGTGGATGAACTCTATATAAATGAGCTTGTAAATAAGCGTTTGGAAGCAAAAAAACAAAAAAATTGGTTATTAGCCGATCAAATTCGTAACCAGTTATTAGAGGAAAAAATAATTCTAGAAGATCAACCTGATGGTACTACTATTTGGCGAAAAGAATAAAAGCTTGTAAATTACGCAATATGCGTATATAATTTATGGGCTTGTAAGTCGTCATTGCGAGGAAATTATGTAATAATTGACGAAGCAATCTCACAGGATATTTGATGAGATTGTCACGCAGTCTACGGCTGCTTGCAATGACGATTATCCAAAACTTAAGCAAAAAATTCACACGTAAGATATATGTTAGTTCATTAGAATGGACATCTTACGGAGGTATAAACTAACAATTAGGAGAATTTAAAAATGTCAAAAATACCATCTGTTAACATTAAAGCATTATTAGATGCGGGCGTGCATTTCGGTCACAAGACCTCACGCTGGAATCCTAAAATGGCATCTTATATATATGGTGAACGTGATGATGTTCATATAATCGATTTAAGACAAAGTGTCGCTTTAATGAGCGTTGCTTTGAATGCAATATATGAAACCGTAAAAAAAGACGGTAAAGTATTATTTGTAAGTACTAAAATACAGGCAAGCGATATTATAGCGGAATATGCCGAAAAATGCGGGCAGTATTACGTAAATCATAGATGGCTTGGTGGTATGCTAACTAACTGGAAAACTATTGCGGGTTCAATAGAAAAGCTAAATAAGTTAGACAAAACCTTAGAAAACGAAGAAGCACTTATGGGTTATACTAAGAAAGAGATACTCGATATGAGCCGTAAGAAAGATAAATTACTTCTATCTCTTGCCGGTATTAGAAATCTTAATTCTAAACCTGATCTTCTAGTAGTTATTGACACTAATAAAGAGCATATCGCAATTAATGAAGCGGTAAAGCTTAATGTTCCTATAGTTGCAGTAGTTGATACTAATTCTAATCCTGATAATGTAGATTATCCGATTCCGGGTAATGATGATTCTATAAGATCAATAAGACTTTATTGTAGTTTATTTGCAGATGCGGCATTACAAGGACTTGAAGAATCAATGAAAGCTTCAGGAGTTGATATGGGTGCTATGCAAGAGCATACAGATAAGGGGTTAACTTCTAAAAATGTTTCTAAATTAAAACAAGCTAAAAAATTCTCTAAAACGAAAAAGATTGATGAAGAGACAAATACAGAATTTGAGCAAGCATTAAATGATGCCGATGAAAATAAAAATTCTGATAATGCATAATGGTTGTTGCATGGATCGGATTTCCCATTGTCATCCCGCGACTTGATCGCGGGATCCAGCTTAAAATACTAATAATATATTAGTATTTTAAATTGTTTTTATGGACCCCAGGAGCAAGCCACGGGGTGACACCGGGGTCGTTCTTCGAGCTACAACCCAAGCCAAATATAATAATTAAGGAGAAAGTAAGGTATGAGTGAAATAAATATAAGTGCTGCAGCAGTTAAAGAATTAAGAGAAAAAACTGGTGCAGGTATGATGGATTGCAAAAAAGCATTAATAGAAACCAGCGGTAATTTTGAAGAAGCTATTGATTTTCTTCGTAAGAAAGGTTTAGCTGCTGCTGCAAAGAAAGCCGGACGCATTGCTTCTGAAGGTTTAACGGCTGCAAAAGTTGATGGGCTTACCGGAGTGGTAATTGAAGTAAATTCCGAAACGGATTTTGTTGCTAGAAATGAGCAGTTTCAGGATCTAGTTAAGGATATTGCAAATCTTGCAGTAATTGCAAAAACTATAGACACGCTAAAAACATTTAAAATGCAAAGCGGTAAATCAGTTGAAGAAGAAATTATAGAAAATATCGCTACAATCGGTGAAAATTTAACATTACGTCGTATGGATATATTAGAGATATCTGAAGGAGCAATCGGTTCGTACGTGCATAATGAAGTTATACCGAATTTAGGAAAAATTGCCGTATTAGTAGGTCTTGCGTCTAACGCAAAAGATAAAGCAAAACTAGAAGCTTTAGCTAAACAAATTGCTGTTCATGTAGCAGGAAATAACCCGCAAAGTATAGATGATTCAAGCTTGGATCAAGCACTCGTAGAGCGTGAGAGAAAAGTATTTTTTGAAAAATCTAAAGAAGAAGGAAAGCCTGATAATATTATAGCAAAAATGGTAGAAGGTAGAATACGTAAATTCTTCTCGGAAGTTGTATTACTTCAGCAAAATTTCTTATTTGAACCTAAACTTACCGTTGCGGAAGTAATTAAAAATGCTGAAAAAGAACTCGGTGCAGAAATTAAAATTGCCAAATTTATTAGATACGAACTTGGTGAAGGTATAGAATACGAAGAAAAAAACTTTGCCGATGAAGTAGCTGCCATTACGCAAGGTTAATGGGCGTGTTTCATAGCTTCAATGTCATTCCCGCGTGGATACCAAATCGTCATTGCGAGCATACGTTGTTGTGCAGACATAATTCTATCCTGTTGTCATCCCGCGACTTGATCACGGGATCCAGTAAAAATATAAAAACACCTAATACTAGTTATTTTTATGAATACCGTGGTCAATTGAATTAGGTGACAGTAAAAAACTCGTGAATACTCACTCACACCTTTTCAAAGCAAACAAAGGCGAATTTAGGATAAGTGCTTATTCTAAACTCGTATTTATAATATCTCTCTAACTACAATCAACTATCTATTAATAAATAATTTTCGGTTTTTTACTTAGAAAATCTTACATTAATTGTTATTATTAGTTTAAATGAAGAGCATTTTATGTCAAGGACAAAAGAGGAATGCTGCACAAATTTATGCTGCCGAAGAGCATTGTAGGAGACAAGCTAATTATAGTGATAATGATGCCGAATTGCTTGAAGTTATTATAGTATGTGCCGGTTATGCATGTTATAAAGCAGTAGAAGGGGCAGTAAAAGTTACCGTCACAGGAAGTAAAATTATAGAAAACGCCTATAAGATAGGAAGTGGACAAATAGCAGTACTCGGTACTGATGCCGAAAGTAAAATAACTTATATAACAAAGCATCCTTCGTCTCGGGTAATACGAGTACTCCCACTCAGTCGATGACAACTAATCGTGTAGATCCTTTAGAGAAAACTCCCCCTAATACTCCTACCTCTAAAAGAGAAAAGGCTAAAATATACGGAAAAAAACTGGTAGATAGTGCAAAGATTGGAGCTAAAACCCTTTCAAACGTTTATAAAGTGACAATCGGTACAATAGAAGTCGTCGGTCCAGGAAGTGATTTTTAACAGCACCGGTAAGGATTTATATTTTCTGAACCTACTAAGCGTAAAGTTGTTCAAAAAGAATTTAAAACCGAAAACGGTTATAAGTGCGGTATTGTGTTGGAAGAGACAATTGAAGCTTCCTTAAGATTAAATAACAAGCGTATAGTTAAGATTAAAGAATTTAGAAGCATGATTGTCCCTGATGAAGATACAGGAGAAACTTTTGATATTTCGCTAATTTTAAAATATTCTGATGGGGCAAACATGCCTAAAGTAGATCCTGCTTTTTTAAAGATACATTACGGTAGAGACGGAAAATTAAATAAGTTATCGTTGCCAAACCCACCTATAATTTTTCATAACCAATGGTATCCGGCCTTAACCGTTTGTAAAGGTGAATTATGTTCTTTGCCTATAAGTAGTAGGTATTATAGGTATTTGAATAAGAAAATACTAGAAAATAACGGAAGTATAGAAATCAGTCACGTAGACCCTGAATTTACTATAGAGCTTTTAGGAGAATAAGAGTTTTTAGTTAAATTTTATCAAAGAAACTTCGTAATTACTTTTAAATATTCATCTAGGATTTTTTGGTTGTCCTTAACAAATTTTAAAGCATTTTTGCGGTAAGCTGTAAGTTCTAGAGCATTATTAGACCTGAGTAGATATGTTAGTTTAGTTAGTAAATCTTCACCGTTTTTGATTTGGATAGCTGCTTTATTTTGCAGTACGCCTTTAGCGATATCAGTGTTTTTGCTCATATCGGGACCGAATATAATACAATTAGAAAAATATGCTGCTTCTAAAATATTATGCCCGCCTTGTTTAAAAGAACCGCCGATAAAAGAAATTGTAGCTACAGAAAAAAATAGTCCCATTTCGCCGAACCTATCAACTATATAAAGATCATCGCTTAAAACAGGTAAATCATTTTGCGACTTAGCGGTAGCGGATAAATTATGTGACTTACAATTATCGATAATTGATTTAACTCGCTCAGGATGTCTTGGAATTAAGATAATATAGCAGTCTAAAAACTGCTCTTTTAGGTTTTTGATTATAGGCAAAATCACCTCTTCATCTTCGGGGTGAGTGCTGGCAAATAGCACGACTCGCTTATTGTCTAAATGTAAGCTTAATTTTGATAACTCTTCTTGATTAACCGGAAGTTTTGCGTTGGCAAATTTAATATTGCCTAAATTCACTGCATCTGATACACCAAGTTCATTGAATTTTTGTAAGTCACGTTCGCTTTGCACGATAATTTTACTGCAATTTTTGAGAATAAGCTGAAAAAAGCTTTTTCTTTTTAGCCAAGCTTTAAACGATTTATCGGAAATACGAGCATTAACTAGTAGTAATTTACACTGCTTTGCTCCCTCATTAATAGTACACGGCCATAATTCCGATTCTATCAAAATGCCTAAATCAGGTTGCCAATTTCTTAAAAATTTTCGAGTAAAAATAATATTATCTATCGGTAAAAATTGGTGAACTGCTATTTTAGGTAATTTGGCAGTTAATATTTTAGCGGAGCTGTTAGTCCAAGAAGTTACTAGAAAACGAACGTCAGGGTAGCGTTTACTTATATTATGTATTAATGTTAAAGCTACCATAGACTCGCCAATGCTTGCTGCATTAATCCATATCAGCCTTCGTGCATAACTTGCTTCTAAAGGTAATTTATACGTCGATCCTTCATCCTCACGTATTAGTGTATACGCTGTGGTTCGCAGTGAAGTGTCTCCTTTAAACTCCTCTTTATTAGTGGACGTTTGCACGAAGTCTAATGAATCGTCTTGTCTGTGTTTGCCAATAGCAAAACGCTCTTGGATGCGTCTTATATCTTCTTTACCTATTAATAAACGTATAAGAATTATGATAAAATAAACAGGTAATAATATAAAGCTTAAAGCATAATATAATAACATCATTTCTTTAAACTTTCTGTTAAGCTTGCTAATTGTTTTTCAAGGCTTATATGGTTTTGTATTTTATCATTTGTGAGTTCTAAAGGCGAGCCAACTATGATTTTAATGGTACCAAACGGTAGAGGTATTATTAATTTATCCCAACTTTTTAATCTGAAACATCTAGAAGTGGAGCTGACTATAGTAATAAGTTTTGTGTTATATCTATAGGCAATTTCGGTAATACCGCTATTTACTTTATATACCGGTCCTTTAGGACCGTCCGGTGTGACTATTATATTTGCACCTTGAGATAACTTACCTATAATATTACGTAAAGCTCCAATTGGATTTTTATTAGTAGAACCTACTATCACTCTGCAACCGAATTTTCCTACTAGATCTTTTAAAATTTTTCCGTCTAAATGCGGTGATATTAAAGCATAGATATTTCTATGTCCTATAAACATAGACGGACTTAAGGCAAGCATATTATGCCAAAATGCAAAGATTACCCCTTGTTCGTTTAGGAATTTTTCCTTATTGCCGTTATCGTAAAATATAAATTTCTGCTTTGAAGTAAAGTAAACAAAACGCAAATACCAATATAGTAAAATAGTAATTATACTAAGTACGTATTTATTATTTTTTAAAAATTTTTTAAAAACTTTCCGCATTATTTTTTTGTTGGTTTAGGTGGCTTTTTAACTTTTCCGTCATTACGAGGAAATTACAAAGTAAGTGACGAAGCAATCTCAGGATATTTGATGAGATTGTCACGCAGCCTATGGCTGCTCGCAATGACGATTTGGTATCCATGCAAAGCCTTAAGCAGGAATGATATCGATTGTTCTCTCAATTCTAATACAAGCTTTTTCTAGCTCTTCCATAGAAGTAGCATAAGAGATTCTAAAATATCCCTCTAAGCCGAAAGCGATACCAGGTACTACGGCAACTTTTGCTTCTTCAAGTAAATATTCGGCAAAATCATTACTATTTGCAATAATTGTTCCTGATTTAGTTTTATGCCCAAATATTTTATCGCATTTAACAAATAAGTAAAACGCCCCTTCCGGCTTATAGCATTCAAAATATTTTACTCTTTTCAAAATTGATAAAGCAAGATCACGCTTTTTTTGACAATTTAAAGCATTAGGCTTTATATAATCTTGAGGACCGTTTAATGCTTCAATAGCAGCCATTTGACTTATTGAACAAGGGTTTGAAGTACTTTGCGACTGAATAATAGTCATTGCTTTAATCAAAGCTTTAGAGCCTGCACCGTAGCCTATACGCCAACCCGTCATAGAATAAGCTTTAGATACTCCGTTTATGGTAAATATTCTCTTTTTTAAATCAGGTGCTATTTGGGCTAATGTATAAAATTTAAAATCATCAAAAGTAATATGCTCGTAAATATCATCGGACATTACGTTTACATGTGAATATTTTCTTAAAACTTTAGCAATATTTTCTAGTTCTTCAAAATTATAGCTTGCACCTGTTGGATTACTAGGTGAGTTAATAATAAGCCACTTAGTTTTATCCGTAATTGAACGTTCTAAAGCTTCTGCACTTAATTTAAAGTTATTTTCAATTCCGCAATTTACAAAAACAGGTGTTCCTGTGCTAAGTGCAACCATATCAGGATATGAAACCCAATAGGGTGCTGGAATAATTACTTCATCCCCTTGGTCTAAAGATGCCATAAACAAATTATATATAACTTGCTTACCGCCGGTGCTTACTATTATTTCATCAAGTTCGTAATCTATATTATTTTCACGTTTGAATTTGTCTTTTATTGCTTGCTTTAAAAGAGGCATACCCTCAACGTTAGTATATTTAGTAAAGCCGTCTTTAATCGCTTTAATCGCCGCTTCCTTAATATTGTCAGGCGTATCAAAATCAGGCTCACCGGCACCGAGTGTGATAATATCAACTCCCGCTTTTTTAAGTTCAAGAGTTTTTTTAACGACTGCAAGGGTCGGCGACGGTTTTATAGAACTTAGCCTCGTAGAAATAATTGACATAATTTGAGTCCGTATTAAATGAAAGCTATAGTAAAATCGGTAATTTCAAGAAATAAATATTAATTCTTATAATGAAATCTACAATTATATATTATAATTTGTTTAGTATTAACGAATATATTAGTCTATGTTCGTGGTTAATTCTACGTGACCATAAACCTGATAATATATGTTTTAAAGGTTCGGGCTTACCTATACCTGTAACCGGTGCTTCTTGGATATTTTTTATTAGAAGTTTAATACGTTCATATTTTTTAATATCGTATTTTTTCCAATGCGCTAAATCCTCCGCTGCTTCTAGTGTACACTCAATCTCAATCATCTAAATTAACTTTAGCAAACTCTCCGCTTTTTGCTTGTTCGATAGATTTTTTTATTCGATTCGCATTAGCCAGATTAGATAATAAATATAATGTTTCTTTTGTAGATTCATATTCTTCTTCGGTTAAAAGAATAATATTCTTATGATTCTTTCTTTTAACTTTTAATAAGATAAGGGACATGATCGTTTTCTACGGTATTTAGTACAGAGCTTAAGTTTTTTCTAAATGAAGTGCCGCTAATTGAGTTCATGAGCTACCTACTGATGTACATATAACATGTACATCCTAGCTTCAATACCATTAATTCACAAGTAAAATTATTATTTTATTTAAAAATTTATCAAGATATGCTTTATTATAGTAAGTAATATTAATTTAGTAATTAAACTATGCTCGGTAAAATAAAAGACAAAATCAAACATTATTGCTTAACTATAATAAATGTACCGAATTTTATTAAGAATAAAATTTTAGAATTTAAAAATTATATAAGTGATTGTAAATATAAATTCTCTCATTTAACCGAAACTAATTATCAACTTGGACTCGATCATTTATATAGAGGTAATTTAAATGATGCATTACTTAGGTTTAAACTAGTCGATAAATTTTTTAATCCTAATGATTCTAAAGTATATTCTCAACTCGGATGGGTTTATTTTTTAAAAAATAATTACAGGCAAGCTATAGAATATTTAGAAAAATCTAATGAAAAATATAAACCTATATTTATAAATTTTTTGACAAATTATAAGGATATTACTGAAATACCTCAAGAAATTTGTGGAAAATATCGTGATTTAACTGCACAATATTATCCTACTATTTTTAATAACGATAAAAATATCCATCTTCCGTATAGGTTTGTTAATGAAGCACTTAAGCAGATATCTGATTTACCGGATAATTACTCTATTTTGGAACTTGGAAGTAATATAGGGCTTGTAGGTTATGAAATACAAAAACGTTTTCCGGAACGTTTTACTTTAACCGGTGTAGAAGTTTCTGCTTTAATGAATAAGTTACAAGCAACATATTACCCGAACACTAAAATTTACGATCAAATATATAATATTGCTATCGATGAATTTTTAAAACAAAACTCTAATAAATTTGATATTATTTTTAGTTTTTGCGGATTATCGTTTACTAACAATTTAATAGAATATTTTAATTTAATATACTCATCTCTTAATAAACAAGGGTATTTTGCCCTTTGTTTACCGAATGCGACGAAGACACAATTTTCAGTAAAACGCAAAGAATTTATTTTTAACTTGAATGAAATAAATAATTTTTTACAAAAAAATAATTTTACTATATTAACTTCGGAAGAAATAATACTAGCGGAAAACAATAAATATAGTATTATTGTTTGTAAGAAAACAGCATAAATCAATGAGAATATTAATTATATTATCCATTATTTTATGTTCATTATCGATAAGAGCTGATCTTGAATATGTTGATAATGAAATATATAACTATAATGGTGGAAGCAATGAAAACGGTTGCGTGGAAGTTTATGATCCATATGAAAAATTTAACCGTAAAGTGTTTGTATTTAATTCTGTGTTAGATTATATAATATTGCGTCCTTTAGCGATAGGTTATAAGAACATCACGAATGATTACGTAAAAGCACGCGTTAATAGTTTCGTCAGTAATGTCGATACGCCGCTTACGGCGGTAAATTACGGGCTTCAGTTAAATTACGATAAAACTATGAAAAGCGTTTGGCGGTTTCTCAT
This sequence comes from Rickettsia honei RB, assembly GCF_000263055.1. Lineage (NCBI taxonomy): Bacteria > Pseudomonadati > Pseudomonadota > Alphaproteobacteria > Rickettsiales > Rickettsiaceae > Rickettsia > Rickettsia honei. The sequence continues at coordinate 46,073 of NZ_AJTT01000007.1, forward strand.
TAACACGACGCTTGGCATAGGCGGTTTATTTGACGTGGCAGGTAAAGTAGGTTTGCCGTCTGATCGTCAAACTTTCGGTAGTACCCTCGCACATTATGGAGTTGCCCCAGGTCCTTATTTAGTATTGCCGATAATCGGTAGTACTAACGCAAGAGATATGATGGATTCGGTAATTACTAATTATGCTCTTAATCCATTAATGTACTACACTCATAATGATTTTGATTTAGGAGTACTAGCAGTTAGTAAAATAAACGATCGATATGTTGTATTACCGTTTAGTGATTATGTGATGAAGAATTCTACCGATCCTTATGTGGCTATTAGATCAGCATTACATCGTGTTCGTGAAGCATCGGTTCAATATCCTGAAAATTTTAAATGTCCTAAACCCAAGAATTAATGAAATTAAAGAGGATTATATGCAAAAAATTATTACAGGTTTATTTTTATTAGTTATGACGTTTTCCGCTTATTCTAATGAAAAAGTGCCTGCCGGTTTGAACAGTTACGTTACTAATTTAGTAAATGAAGCTTCTAGTATATTAAACGATAGTAAGTTATCTGAGCGAGTAAAAATTGCTAAAGCACGTGAGTTAATGTCTCAGAACCTAGATTTTGATTGGATGGCTAAATATACATTAGGCAGAAATGGGATAAAAACTTTATCAGGTGGGCAGGTTCAGGAATTCATCAAAGTTTACTCTAAATATGTTACTAAATCTTATACTGATTTAATAAAAGATTATAAAGGCAAACAGCCTAAAATAGTAGGAGTTCGTCCTTTAAGCTCAACCGATTTTATGGTTGCTATGAATATCATTAGTAATAAAGAGCAAGACCCTATTAAAGTAGAATATCTTGTACGTGAAATGAAAGGAAACGGAAAAGACGTTTTTAAAGTTTCTGATATAATTACGGAAGGTGTAAGTCTTATTGGAGCTCAACAAGACGAGTTTACCGATACTTTAAAAAATCAAGGCTTTAAGGCACTAATACAAAAATTAGAAAGTCGTATTTCACTGTCATCTTAAATCGTCATTGTGAGGAGGTGTTGTTGCGTAGACACCTCGTCGTCATTGCGAGGAAATTGCGTAGCAATTGACGAAGCAATCTCAGGAGTTTGTTATTATTGCATGAGATTGCCACGCAGTCTACGACTGTTCGCAATGACGATTAGATATCCACGCAACAAAGCCCGCTCGCTAATAGCGTTAAACAACATAAATCACTCACATGAAAATCTTAGCAGGCAGTTAGTAATAGGTTACTTGCAACGCGTTTAGCTATAGCATTAAATATTAAATATATTGCGCCGAAAATTACCTATTTCAATGATTCCGAAATAAAAGTAGAAATTCAAAAATCGGTTCATAATGAAGATATAATCATAGTACAATCCACATCAAAACCCTTTAATGATCGCTTAATTGAGTTGTTTTTGCTAGTAGATGCAGCAAAAAAAGCGGGAGCACAAATCGAATAATTTTAGTAATGCCTTATTTTGGTTATGCAAGGCAAGATAATATAAATTCTCAAAATATAATTCCTGCTAAGTTAATAGCAGATTTTTTAGAGAAGCTCGGAGTAAACCATGTAATTACTATTGATTTACACTCAGATACAATAGAGAAATTTTTTAATATTCCTGTTTCTAATCTTGAACCTATAAATTTATATATCCCGTTTTTAAGCACTTATAGCAATTTCGTTATAGTTACACCTGATAAAGGAAGTATCAATCGAGTTCAAAAAATTAGTAATTTACTAAATATAGATTCAGCTTATATAAACAAAGAAAGGGATATAAATAATAATTGCGAGATGATATCAATAACAAGTAGTGTAGAGGGCAAAAATTGCATATTAATTGATGATATTATAGATAGTGGAGAAACAATCGTAAAAGCAGCGAGATTTTTAAAAGAACATTCGGCTTTATCGGTTAGTGCTTTTATAACTCATGTAGTGCTTTCTGCCGGTTCTAAAAATTCGATAATAGACCTCTTGGAGAACGAAGCTAATAAAGAGGAATTTGTAGGAAACACGGAACGCAGCACCGCAGCGTACACTTTAGTATGTGAGGATGCGAGTACTGGATTGACGTACAAATTACCTTTAGAAGCAAGTTATGCAAGAGGTCTAATAGACAATATTTTTATCACGGATACTAGAAACAAGTGACTCATCTACAAAATTTCATATAATACCCGTATTGTCTATCATCGTAAAAGAGTTAATAAATATACTATGAGCTTGTGTACTGTAGAAATAAATCTATCTACAATAAAAAATAATTACCTTTTATTACAAGATATTTGCAAAACCTCATTAGTCGGTGCTGCCGTTAAAGCTAACGGTTACGGTCTTGGAGCAGTACAAATTTCTAAAGCTTTAATAGAAGAAAATTGTAGGCATTTTTTTGTGGCCTCAAGTGAAGAAGGAGTGAATTTACGCAACGCTTTAGGATTAGATGTTAATATTTTAGTTCTTAACGGTGTTTTTGAACATGATGCTTTAGAGCTGATAGAATATAATTTAACACCTGTCCTAAATAACTTAAAACAAATAGAAATTTGGCAAAAATTTAGTAATTTGAAAAACCGATTATTGCCTTGTTATTTACATTTCAATACGGGGATTAATCGTCTTGGCTTAAGCTCTGATGAGATAGAGCAGCTCATTAATGATCGTGATTTGTTAAAAGGGCTAGATTTACAATATATTATAAGCCATCTAGCTATATCCGAGGAAATAGATAATCCTTATAATCTAGAACAATTAAACAGATTTAAAGCTTATTTACAATATTTCCCAAACGTCAAAGCAAGTCTTGCTAATTCCGGCGGCATATTTTTAGGACAGGATTACCATTTTGATTTAGCAAGACCAGGGGCAGCCTTATATGGTCTTAATCCCTTAACAAAGAATCCCGTAACCTTAAAAGCTCCTATAATTCACTTACAGAATTTGACACTAGATAGCCATATCGGTTATAATATGACTTTTACAACTAAGCGTGATAGTGTCATTGCAACGTTACCGCTTGGTTATGCCGATGGGTTTAGTCGTAATTTTAGCAATCAAGGCGAAGTATTTATTAACAGTCGCAGCGTTCCTATAGTAGGGCGAGTATCGATGGATTTAATAAATATCGATGTTACCGATCTACCACCATCCGAGATTTTTCTAGGGCAGGAAGCGGAAATTATCGGAAATTATTGCACGCCCGATAAAATAGCGAGTATTATAGGTACTATCGGGTATGAGGTATTAACTACCCTTGGTAGTAGATACAAAAGAAAGTATATCGGGTAGATATCTGTGTCATACCATGGCTTGACCACGGTATCCAGAAAAAATTAAAAAAGACTGGATCCCGCGATCAAGTCGCGGGATGACATTAGATGTTACTGGATTCCTGCTTGCGCAGAAATGACATAGCGTACTTAAATTAAATAGAAAAAATACAAATGTTATTCAATATAGCTAATTCGGTCGGTAAACGTACTGTAAAGTTTGCACAAAGTGTAGGTAGTTTTTCTCTATTTAGCTTTGCTGCCGTTAGCAGTATCATAAGACCGCCTTTATATTTGAGTGTAATCATCAGACAATTATTATTTATCGGGTTTCACTCGCTTCCGGTTGTTGCAATGACGACTTTTTTCTCAGGGGCGGTACTTGCATTACAGAGCTATATCGGTTTTTCCCGTTTCTCAGCTGAAAGCTCTATTGCAACGGTAGTAGTATTGTCGCTGACTAGAGAGCTTGGACCTGTCTTAGCTGGACTAATGGTAGCGGGAAGAGTTGGGGCATCAATCGCCGCCGAAATAGCCACAATGAGAGTAACGGAGCAGGTAGATGCTTTATATACTTTATCTACCGATCCTATTAAATATTTAGTTTTTCCAAGAGTAATAACAGCTATTATTACAATGCCTTGTCTTGTTTTAATCGGGGATATAATTGGTGTTATGGGCGGTTATTTGGTAGGGGTATATAAACTTGATTTTAATAGTGCAGCTTATTTAACCAGTACTTTTCAGTATTTAGAACCGATTGACGTAATTTCCGGTCTTGTTAAAGCGGGAGTTTTTGGGTTTATTATTTCTATAATAAGTTGCTATAGCGGCTATTATTCAGGTAAAGGGGCTAAGGGCGTTGGAAGAGCAACTACCTCGGCAGTAGTGAATTCTTCTATCCTTATCTTAATCAGTAATTATTTAATAACCGAATTATTTTTTAAAGTATAGGTATACTCGTTTAATTTGAAAAATTGGTTTTGTTGTTTTATATTTTTTGATCCTCACGTACGTTTATGTACGCTGCGGTCAAAAAATATAAAACGCCTAGCTCTTTTCCAAATTAAACGAGTATACAGTTTTTTTGTTTATTTGGAGTATGCATGAGTGTAGAAGAATTTAAAATTAAAATTCGGTCATTATATAAATCATTTGCTAATCATAAGGTGTTAGACGGAATAGATTTGGATGTAAAAAAGGGCAGTTCATTAGTTATTTTAGGTGGTTCCGGTAGTGGCAAATCAGTTCTAATTAAAAATATAGTAGGATTGATTAAACCTGATAAAGGTAAAATTTTTATTGATAATGTAGAAATCCAAGATATCTCAAGTAAACAAAAATTTGAGATTATGGATGGTATAGGTTTTTTATTCCAAGGCGGAGCATTATTTGACTCCTTAAATATACGTGATAATATTACTTTCGAGATTAAAAAATTATCTAAGAAAGAAAAAAACGACCTTGCCGGTGCAAAGCTTAATGCCGTTGGTTTATCTCCTAGAATACTCGAGCTTTACCCTGCCGAATTATCGGGAGGAATGCAAAAAAGAGTAGCCCTTGCTAGGGCTATTTGTAGTACACCGTCGATTTTATTGCTTGATGAACCGACCACAGGGCTTGATCCTATCATGGCAAATGTTATCAACGAATTAATTATAAAAATACAAGAAGAGTTAGAGGCAACTACGATTACTATAACTCATGATATGATTAGTGCCGCAAAAATAGCTAAAGAAGTAGCTATGATTTATCAAGGAAAAATTAAATGGTACGGTAGTAAAGATGAAATGCGTAATAGTGATAATCCTTATTTAAAACAATTTATAAATGGATTAACTACTGGGCCTATAGAGGTATAAAATGTTTAAGAACTTATTATGTATAATAATATTTCTAGGTATAAATCTAAATGTTTATGCTATAAATTCTAGCTCTTATACGACAGATGATATAATAAAAATAGTAATTATTCTTGGAATAGTTATTTTAATTTTTAGTCCTGCAAAATTCCGTATAATCGTTATCGGTACTATGTTAGGCTTGTCTTGTGCCTATTTCACGTATAAATACATCGTACCTATCTTTATTTCTTTACTAAATGGACCATAAAGATAAATATTGCTATTAGTGACGCCCCACATCTCAGCTATTTTCTCTTCTAATAGTATCAATTTAATATTCTACAATTAATCTAAAGCTCTAACTCCCCCGTGATAGCCATCTAATTCAAAAGAATTGGGATGTATATTTTTACATACATCTAAACCTATTATATTAATCATATTAGTATTATTATCAATACCATTTATAAGTAGTACGAATATCTTCCAAGTATTTAGATGATTCAGGCGAATCATTACCTCCAATTATTCGTACTTTTATTAAATCTTGTTCTATCAATTCATTCTGATTAAAGTCAGTAATTAATTGCTCTAACTGTTGTGAATTAATATTTCTAGCTAATGCTATTTAATTTTACGGAAAAGAAACTACAGGCAATCTCTTCATTTAAATCTTTAGTATAAATTACTAAATCATTATTTATATCAAAAATTTTATATTCTTGTGAGTTAATTTCAATTTGCATAGTTTATTTACTTTGTTGATTATTTTTGTGTAAAGCAATATTTTTATTGGGAAGAGTATAGCTAGGTGCAGCTATTTTTGTCTTAGTACTTATATTTTTTCAATATCTTATCACTTGTTAAGTTTAATTTTGGTTCATTTTTTGTTTTATTACTACTAAAAATATTTATGAACAAATCTTTTATTTTTTGTACACTTTTTTGTATCCAGGATTTTTTAATATTACTATCTTGTTGGTAGGTAGAATGAGTAAGTGCTAATGTTTTATTAATTTCTGAACGTACACTTTCCAACGGATTTAAATTGTTAGATAATAAATAATCAGTTTTAGCTATTAAATTATTTACAATTTTTGTTTGTTCTTGATCCTTTAGATTCAATTCGTGAACTCGATTACTAATATTTTTAGTTACTACATTTTTTACTAATTTTGGATTAGTTTTTTGAATTTCATCTGCTACTTTAGTAAGTGGTCTTGATATTTGATGAGATTGCCATGTGTCAATAGAATTAGGATTTTGATTAGATCCTAATAAATATTGCTGAATAATATGTTTTTGTTGGATTTCATTTAAAGAGCGATTAGGTATATTTTTATTTTTAGTGAAATCAAAAGCTTTATAAAGTACAGGAGTATTACTTCCTATACTTAAATGTACTTGTCTAGCAGCGGTTGTTTTATCCTCTCTATCCGGAACAGTTACCTGTTATTGGATCAAATATAATTCCTAATGGGGCTCCCTTGTCTTCTATATCTGCAGATTTTATATTTACGTTAAAGTGGTTAGTTAATTCTTGTGTTACTTTACGAATATTACCATCTGATACCGCAATTGATACTGCAGATCTATCACGTCCTCCTACTAAATAAGCTTCTAATTGAGTATTAGGAGGAAAGTTGCTTATTACATCATGTGTTAAAGAACCAGCATTAGTAAACCTGTCAACATGGGCTAATGCAGTTTTTTTAGTTAATGGATCATGTAAAATTACAGCAACGCATTATTGAATGTTATCAGTGTCTATCTTTTCTTTATCAGAAAAACCAACTTTATGCTGTTCCACACGAACAGCTTCATAATCAACTATACCTTGCTGTAATGAGTAAGCATATGCATACTGCGCTATTGAATTTTCTTTACGGTTTTGAGTTTTATAAGCAGCTCCTAAAGCTAATCTTGCCATTAATTCTTTAGCTTGGCTAATGTTCCTTGTGGTTGATGTGCAGTGACTAATTCTTTGTATGAATTTTCGACATTATAATATTGCTTTGCTTCAAAAGAATTCTCTATGCTATCTTGAAATTGTTGAATAGCATTATCAAACAGTCCCAGCTGTTGATAGCTACGTCCTATCATAGTATTAATATAGGAAAGTAGGAAAGAAAATTACTGTCAGTTTGACCTATAGCAATTTGTTCAGCTTGTTGTAGTTGTTTAAGAGCAACAAGATGATTATCTTTGCTATATAATTTTAATCCTTCATTATACAAAAAGCTGCTTGATTATGATCAATTTGCTCCTTTGTACTTAATGGTTTTGGAGTAAGATTACTAATATATTCAGGAAAACTTGAAGGCAACTCGCCTAATTTTTTAATTAGTCCGGTGATATTACCTTGAACTGGCTTCCCACTAATAAGCATAGATTTATAATAGTTTAATTAATTTATATTTTTATATAAAACTCTGTTATTTAATAAAAATCAAGCATTAGCTAATACTTAGCTACAAAATAATTACTCTTGACACTAGGGGAGTATTGCTTTATATTCTTTAATCTATTGTATATACTGGATGAATTTCAAAATTGGCTACGTCGTTCTACAAGATCTGCAGTGCTCAGGTATTAAGGTATACGCTCCGCTCCTCGGCGTGTGAACTCTTAGCTCTTTTTGAAGTTGATCTTCGTATATGACTCTTCATTTACTTGAAGTATATTTTATAAGTTTTAAGGTATTTAGCTTATGTCTCGTAAGTGCGAACTCACAGGTGTGGGTGTTTTATACGGCAACAATGTATCACATTCTCAGCGTAAAACTAGAAGACGTTTTGAACCTAACCTAAGATCGGTTAAGTTTACAAGTGATATAACAGCCGGGGAATATAGATTATCGGTTAATGCTAGATGTATTAGTTCAGTGGAAAAAGCCGGGGGTTTTGATGCATATATTCTAAAAGCCGATGATAATGTTTTATCAAGTAACGCTAGAGCTATTAAGAAAAAAATAATTCAGACTAAAACAGCAAAATCATTATGAAAAGCGGTATACATCCAGAATATAAAAAGTTTTTGATTAAAGTAGGAAGTGATGTTTTTGAAACAATGTCTACTCATCCTACAGGTGAAATTTTAATGGATGTTGATTTTAGAAAGCATCCGGCATGGAATAAAGATTCCGGAAATGTAGTAAATCAATCGAACAAAAGTGTTAGTGATTTCAATAAAAGATTCTCAGGTCTTTCTTTCGGTAGTAAGAAAGAAGCTAGCTAGGCTTTGTTTGTGGATAACAAATCGTCATTGCGAGGAAATTGCATAGCAATTGACGAAGCAATCCAGTAAACAATTTTGATTTATAGAATTTTTTTATTATTTTTTCTGGGTTGCCGTGCAGTCTACGACTATTCGGTATTTACGCAAGAATGACACTAACAACAAAATATAACACAGATAAATCGTCAATTCTCAATTATTGCGGGGTGGAGCAGCTCGGTAGCTCGTCAGGCTCATAACCTGAAGGTCGTTGGTTCAAATCCAGCCCCCGCTACCATATTTTTTAATGTCATGCTAGCTCACTTATAGCGTTATTGAAGCCTGCTGATGCCATTCCTAACTCAGTGTTGTTGTATGGTTTGGTTTTCCTGTCATTGCGATAAGGCATTCATGCAGGCAATGCCTTACATTCAATACGAAAGCAAATTATGACTACTCAGAAAATAGTACCTACAAAATCAACTGATGGCAGTAAGCTTTTTCGTCATCAAGCTAAATTTGTAGCCGGTGCTATGAATATAAATCAAATCCCCAATTTTTCATTACCGGAAATTGCTTTTGTCGGTAAATCAAATGTCGGCAAATCAAGCCTAATAAACACGATATGTAATAATAAAAATCTTGCTAAAGTTTCTAATACTCCAGGGCGTACTAGGCAAATCAATTTCTTTAACCTTGCAGATAAACTTATTATAGTTGATCTTCCCGGTTATGGTTTTGCTAATGTTCCTATATCAGTCAAAGAGCAGTGGGGAGTGTTAATTAGTTATTATTTACGAAATAGTTATAATTTAAGGTTAGTTAACTTATTGATTGATTCAAGAAGGGGTATAAAAGAAAATGATAAGAAAGTAGCTGATCTATTACTTGCAAATAAAAAAGAATTTCAAATTATTTTCACAAAATCCGATAAAGTTACGGATCATAAAAACCTTCACGATGAAGCACAGAATTTTCTTGCAACTTTAAACTACTCATGTAATGTTATGTATGTAAGCAATAGGAGTAAAGAAGGTGCAAGAGAACTTAAAGCTAGTTTGGCAAAATGCATCAAACCTCAAAAATAAAGAGGTAGATAGTATTTCTTCATTAAATAACATTGCTATAATTAAGAATATAATAAAGTGTAGTAGTGAGTTGAAGAATCAAGCAATAGTTCTAAAATTACCTGCTACTATTATTATTGACGATAAATTATTTACGGCTTTTATTGAATCTGTTAGATTGCTTGAGATGTGCGGTGCTAAAATATATATAGTACATGATCATATTGATTTACGAAGTTCGTCTTTAATATCACAAATGGATGAAAATTTTAGTCAAAAAATTAGTAAAATAAGCGACTATAGTTCTCTAAATAATCCTATTATTATGGAAATTTTATCCAGTTACGTTAACAAGCTTATAGTAACAAAGTTAAGTAGTATAGGTTGTTATGCAGTTGGTATTTCAGGTAAGGATGCTAATTTACTGCAAGCAAAAAAATCAAAACTATCTTACCGAAAAATTGTCAATCATGATGTTATAAATATTGGTTTTTTAAGCGAGCCTATTATGATTAATCCAGAAATTTTATTAAATTTTGCAGATAATAATATTATACCCGTGATAGCACCATTTGCGAGCGACGATCAGGAGAAAACGCATTTATTAAATGTTAACTTAACGTTAGCAACAATTGCTTCTGCATTAAGTGCAGAACATTTAATATTGCCATATGAGATATTACAGGTATCCGAGACGTTTCGGTATAATATAAAAATACGAGATATTAACTTGTTGAAATCAATGTTAGATGATAGTAATAATTTCATCGAAGAAGCATTAATTAAGATAGCAGTTAATGCCCTTGAAAATAATAATGGTTACGTACATTTTGTGAATAGTGAAGCACCGCATTCAATATTGTCAACTATGTTTGATATTAATATAAATTAATAGAGGTTTTTTATGGCAGGAGCATTAGCATCCGATCTTTTATTTGTAGGGTTAACTAGACCGCCGATGATATTTGGAGTAAGTATTAAGTTTGCTGCATTAAATATGATAATGACGATGATAGTATTTATTTGGAATAACGGCATTATGATTTTATTCATTGCAGCTGCTTTGCATTTGGTAGCTTATATTATATGTTTTAAAGAACCGAGATTCATAGAGCTATATTTAAATAAAATGTCAAGAACTAGCCAATGTCCTAATAAATTTTACTACGGAGCAAATTCATATAATATTTGAGTTTTATGTCATTCCCGCGTAGGCGGGAATCCAGTAACATTTAATGTCATACCGCGCCTTGAGATCGCGGTATCTTAGGACACAGTCTGTGATACAAGATCCCGTGGTCGTAGCCACGGGATGACAACAAAAAATCTGGATTCCTGCCTACGCGGGAATGACATAAAAAGAGGTATAACTGACAAAATAAATCAAAATAGTTAAATCAGGTGAGGTAATGAAATTATTTAGAACTAGAGCCGCTAAAGAATTAAGGTCTAAACAAGAAAGACCCACTTCGCATTTTATTCCTTATAAATGTCATTGGGATAGTAATACTATTTTAACAAAAGATAATTCTTTATTACAAGTTATTAAAATAAATGGATTTTCTTTTGAAACTGCTGATGATGAAGATCTAGACATTAAAAAGAATATCAGAAATGCCTTACTTAAAAATATGGCTTCGGGAAATATCGTTATGTATTTCCATACTATTAGAAGACGTAAAGCAGTAATATTTGACGATACGGAATTTACTTATGATCCTACTGTAAAAGTCCCTAGTGATTTTATTACTTATTTAGGTGCAGAATGGCGTAAGAAACATGCTGGGGCTAGGTCGTTTTTTAATGAATTATATGTTAGTATTTTATATAAGCCTGATACTGGCGGTGTTGCTATAGTTGAGTATTTTCTAAAGAAGCTGAGACAAAAATCTAATAAAACCGCTTGGGAAAACGACATGAAAGAGATGAAAGAAAATCTTCAAGAAATGTCAACTAGAGTGATTAATACATTCAGAAGTTACGGAGCAAGATTGCTTGGAGTTCGTCAAACGCAGTCAGGTAGTTATTGTGAAATTTTAGAATTCCTTTCATCTTTAATCAATTGCGGCGATTCACCGGGTCCTATAGCATTACCGCGTGGTACTATTGACGAATATTTACCTACTCATCGCTTATTTTTTGATTCTCGTACTATTGAAGCAAGAAGTCCGCTTGGCAAGAAATATGCTGGAATGATCAGTATACTTGAATACGGTCCTAATACTTCGGCAGGAATTTTTGACGGATTCCTGCAAATGCCTTTTGAATTTGTTATGACGCAAAGCTTTGTCTTTGTTAATAGAACAGTAGCGATCGGTAAAATGCAATTACAGCAAAATAGAATGATACAATCCGGTGATAAAGCTACTTCACAAATTGTTGAAATTAATACGGCCCTTGATATGGCCACTAGCGGTGATATCGCTTTCGGTGAGCATCATTTATCGCTTTTATGTTCCGCAAATAATATTAAAGCTTTGGAAGATATATTGTCAATGGCAGCAGTTGAGCTTTCTAATTCAGGAATTCAGCCGGTTAGAGAAAAAGTTAACATGGAACCTAGCTATTGGGGACAGTTGCCGGGAAATATGGATTATATAGTGCGTAAATCCACTATAAATACTCTTAATATGGCTAGTTTTGCCTCACAACATAATTATCCGCTCGGTAAAATTAGAGATAACCATTGGGGAGAATATGTCACAGTACTTGATACTACTTCAGGTACACCGTTTTATTTTAATTTCCATGTAAGGGATGTTGGACATACTCTCATTATCGGTCCAACTGGTGCCGGTAAAACAGTTCTTATGAATTTCTTATGTGCTGAAGCACAAAAATTCAAACCTCGTATGTTCTTTTTTGATAAAGATCGAGGAGCAGAAATATTTATACGTGCTTTAAACGGAGTTTATACAGTAATTGATCCGGGTTTAAAATGCAACTTTAACCCTTTACAGCTTGAAGATACTAGTGAGAATAGAACGTTTATTTTAGAGTGGCTTCGCGTGCTTGTAACTTCTAACGGTGAAAGTTTAACTGCACAAGATAATAAAATCTTATCTCAAGCGGTAAGCGGTAATTTTAGATTAGCAAAACAAGATAGAAGGCTTAGTAATGTTATAGCATTTCTTGGTATTGATACACCAAATAGTTTGGCAAGTAGGATTGCAATGTGGGTTGGTAAAGGTTCACACGCTAAGATATTTGACAATGAAATAGATGATATTGATTTACAAAAAGCAAGAGTATTCGGTTTTGATATGACTGAATTACTTAAAGATCCTGTAAGCCTTGCACCGGTATTACTATATATTTTCCATCGTATTAATATCTCTTTAGATGGGCAGAAAACTATGATAGTACTTGATGAAGCATGGGCTTTAATCGATAATCCGGTATTTGCACCTAAGATCAAAGATTGGTTAAAAGTGTTGAGAAAATTAAATACTTTTGTTATATTTGCTACGCAGAGTGTTGAAGATGCTGCAAAAAGTAGAATTAGTGATACGTTGATTCAACAAACAGCTACGCAGATTTTTTTACCTAATTTGAAAGCTACGGATATTTATCGTAGTGCATTTATGTTAAGTCAGCGAGAATATATTTTAATTAAAACTACCGACCCTACTACACGTTATTTTTTAATAAAACAAGGAATAGATGCTGTAGTGGCAAAAGTTAGCTTAGATGATATGGATAACATAATCAGTGTTTTATCCGGTAGAGTTGAGACTGTAATATTGCTCGATCAAATTAGAGAGAAACACGGCAATGATCCGGATAAATGGTTACCTATATTTTATGCAGCAGTTAAAACATTATAAATGCCTGTCTGTCATCCCACGGCTTGACCGCGGGATCTTGTCTCACAGACTGTATTCTGAGATCCCGTGGACAAGCCACGGGATGACATTTTTACAATGCGAGGCAAGTAACTAGTTATGAAATTATTTCCTCGTAGTATACTTATAACATTAGTATTAAGCTTTGCCCTAAATTTAGGGATAGTTACTAAAACTCATGCTAAAGATACTCTTGATAGCATTGTAGATATTTTGAGTGGCTTAACTTGCGAAACCCAAGGCGTAGGCGATTTGCTGCGTACTGAATTTTCTCATACATGTATTGTTGCTCCGTTCTTTACTTTTGCGGTAATGAATCTTGTCTCTCCCGTTTTATACATGAATACGTTTTTAAAGCTTAAAATAAACGACAGTGATTTATTTAACGATAGTAACTTTGGGAATTTTCCCGGAGGTCAATGTACTCGTGAAAACAGAATTGATCCTAAAAATCCAGAATTACGCTTTGCTTTATGTAATAATGCTAAATTAATTGTATCTCGGGCAACATCTGTTGCAGAATCGGCACTTGCTATTGCTAAAGCCGTCTTAACAGGGAGCGACCCTTGGGATGATATAAAGACAGCGTGGGCAAATAAAAAAAAGGAATATCATGTTCCATATACTGGTAAGCCCGGTGATGATGGTTTTGCATTTGATTTAGGATTTCCTGTAATATATTGGAAAGTTATTCAAGATAAAGATAGAATATGCGTATCGACAAAAGGATTTACAGGAGACGTTCCCGTCGGCTGTAAATATATGAAAGAGCCGTTTCCAAAATCCATGTATAATAGCTTTATGGATGTAGCAGATAAGGATTTTATTGAGGATCCAAATAAAACTCCTACCGATCCTTTAGCTTTAGTTTCCTGTAGTGCAGCGGGTGATGGATGTTATCAAAAAGCTTATAATGCTTCAAAAACTGCAGTAGTCATGACTTCTCCTCTTATAGAATGTATGAGGCAAATGATTTCTAGATTACTAATTAGTAAAGATGTTTGTAGTTTTGATAATGTAAGCCAAGTGGTTAATTTGGTTTCAAGGCAAGATAGTGCATTCTTTCAGTTTCAAGTAGGAATGTATAAAATAGTTACGGCTTTTCTAACTTTATATGTTATGTTTTTTGGCTTTAAACTATTACTTGCAGGTGAAGTGCCGCCAAAAAGTGAGTATATAAATTTTATATTGAAAATGATATTCGTAACTTATTTTTCAATAGGAATTAATATAACCCCTGGTAATGGTTCTCCGTATGACCGGTTAGACGGCATGATTCAGTGGGCGTTTCCTTTCTTACTTGACGGTATAAACGGTTTAGCAAGTTGGGTTATGAATGCTGCTCCGTCCGGTTTATGTAAATTTAACAATCTTTCTTATGACGGTACCGTTTCTTATATTGCATTATGGGATGCATTAGATTGTAGGGTAGCTCATTATTTAGGGCTTGATATATTATCTACGTTACTTGTCGAAAATGCTTATCGCAGTCATGATTTTTTAAATTTTGATTTCTTTAGTTTTAGTGCTCCACCATATATTTATTTGTTAATTCCGGCGATAATCTCCGGTAATATGATGTTGGTGTCACTCGCTCTTTCTTATCCGTTACTTGTGATTTCGGTTGCTGCCTTTATGGTTAATGCAACGATTATGTGTATGATATCTATAGTAATACTTGGTATTTTGGCTCCTCTTTTTGTACCTATGTTTTTATTCGCATATACAAGAAATTATTTTGAGAGCTGGGTTAAACTAATGATCTCGTTCTTGCTGCAACCTATGGTGGTAGTTACTTTTATGATCACGATGTTTTCGGTATATGATTATGGTTTCTACGGTAAATGTCAATATAAGAGCAAGTTAATTCACAATAGTATAGAAGACAAAATTCAAGGTGGCATTACTTCTAAGAGGGATGTTTTAATATTTTACATTAATAATGATTGGGATGATACGTCACAGTATCCTGATAAAGATGCCGTAGAAAGCTGTCAAAATAGTTTAGGTTATATGTTAAATAACCCTATTACCACGGTATTTAACTTTACAAAAGATAGTGTCAGTGAAATTGTCGATAGTAAACCAGGTAATACCCCTACCGATAAATTTCTTGCTAAATTCCAGTTTTTATCAGGAGTAGTTTTAGGGCCCGGAATGTTTTTCATGTCTCCAAAAGTGCTTTTTGAGAAAATTAAAAATATTTTGCTTGCGTTAGTTATGGCATGTTTTACATTGTATTTGATGTATAATTTTAGTAGTCAGCTAGCTGAATTTGCTGCAGATATGACGGAAGGAGTAGCTCTTAATAATGTTGCTATAAAACCGCAAGCAATATTTAAGGCAGCTATGGCAGTACTTGCTACTGCGGGTGCTGCAACTAAGGGGGGCGATCAGATAGTAAGTAGAGGAGGAGTTGGTGATTTAAAAGCTGGTCAAGGTGGAGGAGCAAGTGATTTAGAGGTAGGGAAAGGCGGACTACCAAATGATAATATTGCTACAAGCGGAGGTACGTCGGCACCTGCGGTAAAAACGCCGACAGCTTCGTCTTCTGTAGCAACTTCTAGCCCAAAAACTGTAAGTAGTGAAGCAAGATCAGATGTTGTTACTCCTCCTGCTCCTACAGAAGCTGTTTCACCACCGCCTGCTAGTATTAGAACTTCTATTTCTACACCTGCACCACGTGTTGGAAAAATCATAAGAGATAATAATCAAGAAAGTAAAAAAGAGATTAATAATACTCCGCCTTCACAGGAAACAGTTAATAATGCAGCTCCACAAGAAAAAGTTGACAGCACAAGTAAAGGTAC
>NZ_AJTT01000008.1:0-41120 GCF_000263055.1 Rickettsia honei RB
AGGAGTAATTGATTATAGTTTTAACTTAAAGGAACATGATAATCCGACAGGCGTAAAACAGATACGGGAAAATGCAGAGATTCGAGATAAACGTGTAAAAGTAGAAAAAGCATGGAATGAACTAGTAGCAAGCGGAGGAGGAAGAGTAAGAGAACAAGAAGGAGGAGAAATATCAGAACGACGTGCAAATGCTGAAAAGGCATGGGATGAGTTAGTAAAAAGCGGCGTAGTAACAGAAAAAAAAGATAATAGTTCTAATGAAAACTCTTAAAACCTTAAAGATATTTATTATAGTTTGTATAGCGTCTGTAAGCTTAGCTAGCTTTGCCGGCTTTGGAGAATCATGTTCTAGTTTACCGACTACTTCAGATGGGTATTTAGAAACGGACACGGCATATGGCTATATAATTCGTAATATTGATATGAAAGATCCGAGAGGTAATTGTAACTCAGTTGCGTCTAGTATAACGTTTTGTTTTAAAAATGTAGAAGGTAGTAGTAGCCCTTGCACCATGTATACTTTAAATGAAGGTGACTCTAAAAAGATTAGTGATTTAAGTACCGATAATAATCCTGATCTTGGAGCAAATCCTGTATTAAAGAATATCGTTTTAACGGTTAAAAAATGGGATAATGATCTATGTTTAGTTATGCCTACGTCAAGGGGACCGATGCCGGTAGCATGTAAATCTTTGAGTGCTACACCGACTCCACCTCCTCCTGAGGATGAGAATTGTAATATAGGAAAAAGTTGCTATACGGGAGCAAATTATAGTCAATCGTTAATTAATTTTTCCGGTCTTGCAGTTCAGTGTTTGAGCGCAACGCTTAATAAAATATTTTTTGCTGGAAAGAGTTGTAGTGCTCAAGATCAAAATTCTAGAATAACTAATCTTGCTGCTTTTTCTACGTTTCAAGGTTATTTAAAGAGAATTATAGGTGCGGCATTAATTCTTTATACTATGTTTTTTGCCTTTAATATGGCTCTAAATACAGAATATGCAAGTACTGAAAAAATAGCTCTTTTTGTAATAAAATTCTTATTTGTTGCTTATTTTTCTATCGGTCTTGGACCTTTAGATTTTAGCGGCGGTCAGCCGACAAAAGAAAACGGTATGTTAAAATATGGATTACCTCTTTTGACAGGAGCAGCACCGGACTTTGCACAGATGATCTTTAATGCAGCAGGTTCTAGAGGATTATGTCAATTTGATAATTCAAAGTATAAGGATGGTTATAAATTTTACGGTTTATGGGACGCGATTGATTGCCGTATAGGTTATTATCTTGGCTTGGATTTACTTTATAATATAGATAAGAATGGAGTGTTAGGGAATGTGGTCGGCAATGGTCCCCGTGGTAATAATACACCTATACCTAATTTTGATCCTGAAGGCAAAAATGACAGACCGAAGGATTTAAGTAAAGCAGGAGCACTTAGATTTTTTACTGTTATGTTTGGATTCTTTATGGCCGGAAACGTTATTATATTTGCAGCAGGTTTAGTATTTTCTGTAATATTTTTATCTATACTTTTATATTTTATTACGCATTATTTAGTTTGCATGATTACTATTTACGTTATGACATATATTTCTCCTATATTCATTCCTATGGCTCTATTTACTCGTACAAAAGCTTATTTTGACGGGTGGCTAAAAGTATGTATTTCATGTGCATTGCAGCCGGCAGTAGTAGCAGGTTTTATAGCTTTATTAATAACTATGTATGATTCCGCAATATTTAAAAATTGTGAATTCCTTAGATATGATTATGAAAAAGGGGATATTAGATTTAGTACTTTTGAGTTAAGGCTTCCTGTGAGCGGGGCAGATCAATGTCAGGAAAGTTTTGGATATAAAATGTTAGAATATTATGCAGGTAAAGGTTGGGAAGAGCATTTATTGATACTTTTTCCAATAAAATCAATTGTTAGAGATGTTGTATCTATTTTAGCAGAACTTTTATGCGTATTAGTATTTTCGGTGATTTTTTATTACTTCTCTAAATCTATAGGGCGATTTGCTTCTGATTTAACTAATGGTCCTAATATGGATGCAGTAACGGCAAGTCCCACTAAAATCGTTGGTTTAGTAAAGAAAGGAGCAGCTTTCCTTAAGGATGCTGCTATGGCTTCGCAAGGTAAGCCGCTGGTAGGAGATAAGCCGGGTGTTGGAGGTAAGCGTAAAGAGGGAGAACAGCAAGGCGGGGATTTAGCAAGCGGTTCGGGTGGAGGTAAATGATAGAATATGCAGGGTAACTTATTAAAAGTTTTAGGAGTACTTGCTATAGTAGCAATGTTAGTTTGCTTTATTTTTGCAGCACTTGGTATGATAGGAGCAGTAAGAGTCGGTGACGGCTGCTACATGAGATATGCGTCGGACGGTCAAGGAGGGGCGGATTCAATAACCGGTACTATAACCCTTAATGCTAATGCTAATTATGTAAACACTGCTAAGATGTTGTCCGACGGCACGACTCTGCTTATTCCTGATCCTACTCGTTACGGTGAATGGCTAAATACTCAGGTGCTAGTAGAAAACAGCCAACCGGTGAATTTACAAGTGGTCGGTCAGGTTAGTTTGTGTTTAGCTTATATACCGAAAGATAATTTACAACGTACAGGGGCTGGATCTAATTTAGACGATAACGGTCAAATGATCCCGATTCCTCGTATTAACGATACAAATAATCCACCTGTCTCTCTAATAATGGATGCAAAAAATAATGAATGGCGTAATATTGCCGAATTATACGCCAATGATAGAGTTTTAGTTTCCGTATCTCCTAATTTTGCCAATACGGATGCGACAGTTAAAGATGCTTTTAAAGGTGTTGAAGTTACGAAAGATTGTTCAGAGAATAAAACTACTTATAATCCAATTTGTGGAAAATATTCTGTTTATTCAGGTGAGTATGTCAATGCTTGCGAGTTAAAAGAGAGGTATTGGAATTGTCACGTCACATGGAGGTGCCCTACCTGGCATGAGCAAATAGGTTGCGACTGGGGAGAATTGGGCTGTAATCAGTATTGTGATAAGATATCAGAATGTACAGACAAATGTATGGCTTGGGTTAATATAACGAGACCAGCACCAGAAAACTACCTAGATGATGAGAGTTTTACATTTTCGTGGTCTGACAACACAGGTAAATTATTTATCGACTATTCAGCCCTTCAATGTTCTTATAATGCTAATATTCCTCCAACTGATCAATGTCCTGATATTGTTCAAGATCGTAGTACAAAAGATAAAGATTATATTGGAGGTGTACATTGTACTTCGGGCATATGTAGCGATGGAGATTTTCAAAAGAATCGGAGATTTTGGTATACGGCGGACGGTAAAGGAGGCAAAGGACCAACTGGATTAATATATCAAATGAATGATGCGGGTTCTGTAAGTCAAGCTCTGCCTTCTAAGCTAAAATTTGCTAAATTTGTTGCAGATACAGATCAACCGTCTGACTATAAAGATAAAGACGGTAAATATTTATATAAAGTTATATATAATATACCTTTTAACAGTAATATTGCAAAAAGTTATTTACAATATAGGCTGTGGTCTCCTACCTCACAAGATAGTAGTAAGAATACGGGAGGATACGTTTTAAATATTAAACAGACTAAATGCTATAGAGAAAACGGTAATAGTTTTAACGATACTTTTGATGATCGAGGGCGAGTGCAATACATCATAGTAAAGCCTTCGGAAAACCCGAATACTAGCGGTAAAACCTATTCACCTCAAGGAATTAGCGTTGATAGTGAAGGTAAATATAGCTTTAACGCAAATGAGGCGGGTTATATATGGATGAAAATTCTAAATGATCCTGGTAATAATTTAAGGGACTATAAAGATAGTGAAGGTAGCTATAAAGTACATTTCTCAACATCCTTAAAAGTAGGAAGTTTTACTATTAAAGTAATGAATCCGTTACTTCAGTTATTTAAAACTAAAGTGCAAGGGGCTGCTACTTCTATTTTTAAAAATATGGTATGTTATAAAGCTAATGATAGTTCGTCCTGTACTAACTTTTTTACCTATATTAAAGCAATTTTAATTCTGTATGTGATGACTTACGGAGCAATGTTTTTGCTTGGTTTTGCTAAGATAAACCAAAAAGAGCTAGTAATTAGAATAGCAAAAATCGGGGTAGTTAGCGGACTTATGAACGGTAATACCTTTGAATTTTTCAATAACTATCTTTTTGATGCAATTACCAATTTTTCAGACTCAATTATTGCTAATATGAGTGGATATAGTTTGTTTACTTCTACTAATACTATTTCTAATCCTTTCATGTTTTTAGATGCAGTAATGAGTAAAATATTTTTTAGTCAAACCTTTATCGCTCAATTACTTGCACTTCTTTCTCTTGGGCTTAGCGGTATTATATATTTTATAATTACTTTTATTGCGGTTGGTATAGTAATTATTACGGCGCTTAGAGCTGTTGCCGTTTATATTATGGCATTTATGGCAACTTGTATATTAATCGGTATAGCCCCTTTATTTATTAGTTTCTTATTATTTGATTTTACTAGGTATTTATTTGATAATTGGGTGAGGTTTACGATCCGCTATATGATAGAACCGGTAGTTATGATGGCAGGTATTATAGTGCTAACACAACTATTTACCATTTATCTAGATTTTGTTTTAGGTTATAGCGTGTGTTGGAAATGTGCTTTACCGATAAAAATTCCGTTTATCGGTACTATTTTACCTATTGCCTTGCTGAATGTACCTATCTTCTGTATTAATTGGTTTGCCCCTTGGGGAATGGATTATATGTCGGGTATGATGGGAGTAAATATGCAAAATATCGTAGCTCTAGTTATTATTGCTTACGGTATGTACGGTTATGTCGAATTTTCAGGACGTATAGTAGTAAAATTAACTAGTGCTATTGGGCCTTCGGCTACTGAAATTGGTGGTAAAATGTCTCATGATGCAGGACAAAAAGCATTAAGTTCAATAGGAATGGATGATAAAACAAGACAAGGTATTACCGGCAGAGCGGAAGCACGATTAAAACAACGCAATAAGACATTAGATCAGGCTGAGAAAAATAGGAAAAATACGCCAAAAGAAGGGGGCGAGAAGACAAATGAAGAACCACCTAAACCTGAAACACCGAAGTAGAGGGTGAATCGAAAATCGTCATTGCGAGAAAATTATGAAATAATTGACAAAGCAATCTCAGGAGTTATTTCATGAGATTGCCGCACAGCCATACAGCTGCTCGCAATGACGGGTTTACTATTTAATACTATGGACAAGCCACGGTATGACGTGTTGGATAACAATTTAAAATTATGAAAATTCTTAAGAGTTTAGTTTTATTAGTTTTGTTTATGGCGGTGCCAGCTAAAGCCGATGATGCTTTTTCATGGATGTCAACCAGTTTTGGCGGGTTAAAAAGCTTATTCGGTTGTTTAGAAGTGCCTGAATTTACAAGTTTTCAAGAGGGTAATATAGGAATTAGTTTATCTACAGCCGGAATTTGGCAATCAACAGGTAATACTGTTCAGAAAGGTAAATTGTTAAAAATAAATTGGTCTACTTCAGGTATTACTCCTGAACCTAGAAAATATCTAGTATTATATAGAATTGATCCAAGGTTTAGTATGCCGCAAGTTTTCATTAAAACTTATAATTATTCTAAATTACAATTTGAAGCTTTAGGATTTCCTCGTTTTGTTACGGACAATAACAGTGAAACACCGGGGACTATACCGCCTGATAAAGACATTGATGCACTTTCATTTACTAAAATGTCTGATTTTGTTAAATATTTTAACTATTCTAACGGTAATTCGAGAATTGAAGTTAAGGCCGGCGATGTAGTAAATATTAGTTTAGTTGGTAAAGATAATTTTTTTAGCCCTAATACTCTAAAACTTCCTAATACCGTAGATAATATTTTAACACAGGAACTTGATAGCTCGATATTCGCTGCTTCTGCACTTTATACTCAAAGTAACCTTGGAGATTTTGATAATAGAATAATTTACTCTTCTGCAGAGCAGGTGTGTAATATGATAGATGAGGAAAGAAAAAGTGTATGTAGCGGCACGGGTACTGCTACAAAGTATAAAAATACCGATAATGGAGTAATAGTCGGTAAGCCTATGATAACGGGAACGGTACAGTATTTCATGGGCTTAATTAAGGCTTGTCCTGCTAATGCCGGTATAAATACTAGCCCTGCTTGCTATTACGATCAAGGTAGAGGGATGATAATTAAAGTAGGCGGGCAGGTTATTAAGGGACGAGATCAGAGTTTTGTAAATTCAGGCAGTACTCAAAGTAGCTTTATATATTATCAAGCCACTAGCGGTGGTACTATGGATTTTACTAGCGATTGGCAAGTTAGTAACATGTTTAGTAATTCAGTTTTAATGAGTGATTGGAGCCGAAATTTTTCAAATTATGCTAGTTTTGTAGATTATATAAATAAGAATGATTGGTCAGCTAATTTTTTATATTTTGGTTGTTATTCGATGATTGTTGAAATAGGTAATGGGGCAAATTCAATTAATCCTGATAATCAACAAAATATAAAGTTAGAATATTTAATAACGTCTGATGGTACATTACCTGATCCATCTGTTCGTGGTACGCCGGTAGATTATAACTTTGCGACTGATGCCCCGCAAGATGGATATTTATGGTTAAGGGTGGTAAATCCTAATAGTAATATACAAGGGGTAGTTAGTGTAAATTATGCTAATTATACCGGTACAACTTGGTTTTCTGATATAATATATAACGGTGCTATTAAACCTATTACCGATCAGTTTAGAACTTTTAGTCAAAACTTTTATATTAAGTTAGTTAAAAATTCTGCAGTGCAGAATTTAGCTAAAGCTGCATTAACCCTTTATGTTACTATATTTGGGCTAATGTTCGTTACAGGAGCATTAAAATTAACTGCCGTAGAAGTAATAACACGTATATGCAAAATAGCTATAGTAGCTTTTTTAATTAGAGAAGAAAGTTGGAGCTTCTTTAATACATACTTCTTTAGTGCATTTACTGACGGTATTGATTTCTTTGTAACTAACGTAGTAGGTGCTACAAGCTCTAGATCTAATATTTTTGGTTTTATTGATCCTATATTTGATAAATATACTAACGGTAGGATTTGGGGATTACTATTTATTGAATTATTACAAATACATAATGGTTTAGCATTTATCGCTATTATAACCATTTATTCACTTATTACTTATTTTAGAGCTATTTTAGAAGTTATAATAGGTTATGTTATTGCATTCATAGGGGTAACTGTTATGATTTCATTGGCACCGTTTTTTATAATATTAATGTTATTTGAAAAAACTAAAAGTTTATTTGATAATTGGATATCGATATTGCTTAGCTATGTAGTGCAGCCGACAATATTATTGATTTTCTTTTTATTGATAGATCAGGTTTTATCTGAGCAGCTTTTAAAAGTGGTAGTTAGAGCCTGTTGGGATACGCTTATACCAATAAAAATAGGGCTTGATTTAACAAATCTTGGTATTCCGATTCATTTCTCTTTTACATTACCGTTCTTACCCGGAATACCTTTCTATGTACCGGATGTTCCAGAAATTAGTAGCTCGAATATTCTAACGAACAATGCTAATACTTTCTTAGTATTATTTACTACGGCTTTATTATTTTATTCATA
The DNA here is from genome assembly GCF_000263055.1 of Rickettsia honei RB. NCBI lineage: Bacteria > Pseudomonadati > Pseudomonadota > Alphaproteobacteria > Rickettsiales > Rickettsiaceae > Rickettsia > Rickettsia honei. The sequence continues at coordinate 7,690 of NZ_AJTT01000008.1, forward strand.
TTGCTTGATGTCATATAGTTTAGTAACTTTTGTAAATATAGTAGTTGGAATGCTTACAAATGTTACACCGGCACGAATATCAGGAAATTATCAAGAACGTTCTGATCCTGTGGGAGCCGTTATGCAGGATATAGATTCAGTAACAAAACCGATTAAAAAGGCTGCAATGGCTCCGGCTAGAGTTTTCAAAGACAAGATAATTGATCAAAATTATAAAGCTAGAAAACCGGAAGTAGGTGGTGAATTTACAAATAAATTTCTTGCTGAGCGTAATGATGTGAAGAAAGAGGAAGGAGAGAAGAAAGAATAATTGTAAATATTTTTACCGTCATTGCGAGGAAATTGCATAGCAATTGACAAAGCAATCTCAGGAATTTAGTACTGCTTCATGAGATTGCCACGCTCCCTATGGTCGCTCGCAATGACATTGAAATTAAGACATATGGAAATAACACATAATAAATGAACAAAAATATTTTTATTACATTATTAATATCGCTATTGCTGCTTTCCGGTTGTACCGGCGATACTTGTATTGACCCTGATGATTTTGGTTTTATCAAATTCGATGTCTCTGCTAGATATGATCCGGAAGAAATTACTTCAAGACAGGAAGGTAATCAGGTAGCACCATGGCGTGATAGTGCTTATAAAGTAAACGGCTATCCTTTAACCATTATGGTAAGACCGTGGAGTTATATACTTGGCGATAAAAATACTTCAGGTCAGTTATCTGCATGGTGTCCATGGTATGGTCAAAAAAATAACACAACTACTTTGGCTGCTTTTTGCGTTAAGCTACAACCGTGTACTTTTTGGGATAATACTAGACTTGATATGTGTACTCCTAATCCCGCAAATCAAAATGATGCAATGATTAGTAATGCTCCATGTATAATGACAAACGGTGTCGGGCTTTATTTTCTTATTGCCGCTAAAAATACCGATCCCAATATTTCACCGGACTCACAGCGTAAACCGCAAGGTATAACTCAGCATTTAGGAGAAAAGCTTACTTCGGGCTATGAATTTTATAGTACTAGTAGTACAGGACAATTATTGGAAGCCGGCGGTATAAATTATCAATATAAAGGTGAAGATAAGTCAAAATATGCTCAATCTCGTCTTTATTTTAAGATTATAGATAAATTTTATAATGATAATAGCGGGCAATATAGATTAGTAATAAAGTCTGGAGTTACTGATACTAGACCCGATCCGCTACAATTTTTAACGGATTTAATAAAAGGAGTATTATTTGGTAAGGATGGGATTATAAAGAAAACTTATCAACAAATAATTGATACGTCGGGTTATAGGATGAGTGTCTCGGCTATTTTAACTCTATATATAATGTTTACAGGCTTTTCCTTTTTAATAGGTAATATAAACCTTACTCATGTCGAACTTATAGTTAGAATATTAAAAGTTAGTATAGTCTCAATATTATTAAGTACGGATAAAGCTTGGACATTTTTTCATGATTATTTATTCGTATTTTTTATTGATGGGGTTCAGCAAATACTGCAAATAATTAATGAAGCTTCGGCTATCGGTCCCGGTTCTCAAAGCTTGCTTGGGTTACTTATTTCTCCTCAAACTTTATCTAAATTATTTTCTTTACTATTTGTTGATTGGCTTGGTTTTATATATATCATTCTATATTTAATAGCCTTATATTTTATTTTCTTTCTTATATTTAAAGCCACTATTATCTATCTAACCGCTCTTATAACTATCGGTATGATTATAATTATGGGACCGATATTTATTTGTTTCATGTTGTTTAATATAACTCGTTCGTTATTTGAGAATTGGTTAAGACAATTAATATCATATGCATTACAGCCTATAATTTTATTTACCGGTATCGCTTTTATTTCAATGATCATCAGAACCGAAATATATTCAACGCTTGGTTTTGCAGTATGTAAACATGATTTTCCTAATTTAGGTCCGATAAATGAAATATTCGGTAGCTTCCTTGAGGATATAGATCCAAGCCTGGGTCATTCAATATTTTATTGGTGGTTCCCAGTACCGATGAAAGGCGGTATAAATAATTTCCACAAAGCAAATATATTAGTTCCTAAAGATCATATAATAGTAGATGATTCTTGTAAGAATGACCCTGATAAATGTAAGCATTGTGCTGCGTATGAGTGTATAGATGAACGCTATATTGAATTACCGTTTTTAGATTTAGTTAAAGATGCAAAAAGAATTAGTAATTTTATAAATGGGAACTTTGTCCAACTTGACGGGATATTACTAATTTTTGTGTCTATTTATTTGCTAAGTAAATTTAACGATACTGCTATATCGACGGCACAATTTATTGCCGGTACTTCAGGTAATTTAACAGAAATACAAAAAGTTAATCAGCAATCTTATGAATCTGCAGCGAAACAAATGAATAGACCGCTAAATTATGTGGCTAAGACGGTAAGTGCACCTGTAACTAGCCGTGTAAGTGCAGGGAAAGAGCAAGTTCGTATGTTTTTTGCCGAGAAATTTGAAAATATGATGATGGGAAGGCTTGAAAAGCAAGCTCTCGGTTCTTCAGCAAATAAAACCGTACAAAATGAAGTTAAGAGAAAATACGGTATAGATTCTAAAGATGTAAAAATGAATGCTATTACGGATTATGAAAACGGTATTGCAGGATTATTAAAGAATTTACCTAAGGGGAATGAATTAAAAGCAAAAGAACTATCGCACATGAAGTTTACTCAGCTTCGAGATAAAATTGCTGCAAATAAATATGGAGTGAAAGATTACGCTGCTTTAAGTAAAGAACAAAAAGCTGAGCTTGATAAGTCATTAAAAGATGCTAACTTACGTGAACTCGCTAGCGATGCAAACTTTACTAGAGATTATCAAGATGCTTATAAAAATGCTCACCAAGAAATGTCCGGGCGAGGTGTTGGTCTGTTCGGTAAGAATATAGGAGTGCTTAGAAGTTGGCAAGAGATAGCGCATCGTGTTGATACAAAACGTAAATTAAAAGAAGAAAAGCGTGTAGGTATAGGCGAAAAAATATATGCAGGTTATACAGGAATAAAAAGAGGAGCTTTAACTGCAATAGTCGGTAAAGATTTACGTGATGCTTATGAGGGTAATCTAACCAGTGCCGAATGGCATGATTTTGAATATAACGATCCAAGGCTTAGAACTTATAGCGAAAAATTAAAAGATGATGAAAAAGCACGAGAACATGAAGAGCTCCAAATGCATATTAATAAGGAGGCACTAGCTGCTCAAGCAGATATATTATCACCGGAATATCTAGCAAGACTAGAAAAAGCAGGTAGACATAGTGATGTGGAATATTATCAAGAATTAGCTCAAAGAAAGCTTATTCATGAGGTGCATGGTAGGTTATTTGAGGAAGGTGAACCGGTAATGATGGGCGACAGATTTATGCGTGAGAAAGCTACTGATTCTCAGATGCGCGATATGATAGATAACGCTCATAGAAAACATGCAGAATTTATAGATGGAGATCGATATATTCGTCGCCAAGAGCATTATGATATTATGCACGAGAAAGCCCAGGAAAAATTAGAGCAAACTTATAAAGAGCTTAAAGATCATTTCAAAAGAGATGATATCAAGATCGAAGAAATGCCGGCATTAATAGCACAAAAAGTTAAAGATACCGCCGAGGGAGCTGAAATAGACCAAAAGATTACGGAAGAGCTTAATAACTTTAATGCTGATGTTAAAAATTATGAATATAGTACTGAAGTATTAAATAAAATAGAGGATAGAAAGCAAGCCATTACCGATGAAGTCAATGCTCAGATCGATAAGATTAATAAATATAGAGAAAATGCCAAAATGCAAACCTATGTAAAGCCTATAGTAAACGAGGGTAGAAAGCTAAGAAAATTAGAAGATCATTTAAGAAATATGAAGTAGAATAACTAATAATTGTTTTTTAAACAATTATAGTATATAGAATATGTAAAAACAAACATATTGATGAACGATCAAACTAAAAATGGTTCTGAAGAACTCAAATATTTATCATCAGATAAAAGCTTAAAACCGCAAAAAGTTGGGAAGAACTATTTACAGAACTAAGCTCAAATCCTACTAATGATTTTTTTTCTGAAGGAAGAGAAGATTCTCCACCGCAAGAATGAAATTGGAAATTATTTAAATGATTGATATATAGCTCTTATGTAATTCCTGCGAAAGCAGGAATCCAGAAAAATAACTTCAATATTGATACAGAAGTTACATATTTGATAAAATAAGCATATAAAAAACAAGTTTTTTATGCTTTACTGGATTCGCGTTTCCGCGGGAATGACATTAAGGGTATTTTCCGAACTACGCAACAATTCCTACACGGAATTCGCATATACACTGTTGTGTTAATAGCATTTAAGAAATGCCCGCTAAAAACAATAATTAGTTTTCCCTTTATTAATTAACTTATATACTATCTAATTAAGTTAGTGATTAATTTATTAAGGGCTTTATGAAGAAGCAACATATAATAAACGAGACTTTTTTAGATGCCATTCTAGCTAAGAAATTAGGTACTACTTATACTCCTCCAAAAGAAATCAACGATCCTGACTGTGATGTGAAGCAGCAAAGCATTTCATCGATCTATTACTTAGAGCCGACGGCTTTAAGCCTGTTAAAACTGCAGTAGTTCATCCGATCGATAAAGAATCATTACTCGGTGCAGTTAGAGCGGTACAATTTAATGTAATAAAACCGGTCTTGATTGGTCCACAACATAAAATTGAATCAGTAGCAAAAGTTAATAATGTCGATCTTGAGGATTATCAAGTAATTAATGTTGAGCATAGCCACGAAGCAGCAAAAAAAGTCGTAGAGCTTGCGAAGAAAAGGGAAGTTGCGGCTATTATTATGCCAAAGGGGGCGCTTCATACTGATAAGCTTATGTCTGCGGTAGTTTATAAGGAAAATGGACTACGTACTGAACGTCGTATAAGCCATGCTTTCTTAATGGCAGTTGCTACCTTTCCAAAACCGTTCATTATTATCGATGCTGCTTTAATATTCGTCCTACTCTAGAAGATAAGCGTGATATAGTGCAGAATGCTATTGATTTAATGCATATGATCAGAGAAGACAAGCAGGTTAGAGTTGCGGTATTATCGGTAGTTGAGACGGTAACTTCTGCAATCCCTACAACCCTTGATGCTGCTGCTTTATCGCAAATGGTAGATAGAGGGCAAATTACGAATGCTATAGTTGACGGACCGCTTGCGTTTGATAGTGCTATTTCTTTATTTGCTGTAGAAGCAAAAGGCATTAGCTCTTCAGTTTCAGGAAATGCTGATATATTAGTAGTACCTGATCTTGAATCAGGCAATATGCTTGCAAAGCAGCTAAAATATTTGGGTCAAGCGGTTATGGTGGGTATCGTTCTTGGAGCCCGTGTGCCTATTATTTTAACAAGTAGAGCCGATCCTATGGATATGCGTATTATTTCCTGTGTACTTGCTTCATTTATTTATAATCACACTAAGGCGAAGCTACATATCCAAGCAGGTAAATAATGAAAAATGTTATTTTAATAGCTAATGCCGGTTTATCTAGTTTGAAAATTTCTATTTTTGAAATTCAGAATGAAAAAGTTAAGGATAAAATTTATAATATTTTTTTAGACAAAATGATAATAAAATATTATTTCATATAAATAAAACACAGGCATCTGCTACCGACATTAAAGATGATGCTATTGAAATGATTATTGATCTTTTTGAAGATTGGTGGAAAAAACAAGAAAATCTCAAGTTAATTGCAACCGGTCTCCGTATTGTCCATGGCGGGAAAATTTTTAATAAATCGGTTATTGTTAATGAAAAAGTTAGTGAAGATTTAAGAGCATTAATACCTCTAAGCCCCTTGCATCAACCTTATAATTTGCAGGTACTGGCTTTTATTTCTTCAAAAATATAAAGAAATCTCACATATAGCTGTTTTGATACGTCGTTTCATTTTACCAATCCTCCTATTACAAAAGCTTTCGGTTTACCGAAAAAATATTATGATAAAGGGATAATTCGTTACGGTTTTCATGGGTTATCATATAAATATGTTAGCAGCCATTTTAACGAAATGACAAAGGAAGATTTACCTACAAAGACTATTATAGCTCATTTAGGACGCAGTAGTAGTAGTCTATGTGCTATTAAAAACGGTCTTAGTTTAACAAGTTCCATGGGCTTTAGCGTACTTGACGGTGTTATGATGGGTACAAGGACAGGTAACCTTGATCCTGGAGTAGTGTTATATCTTATCGATCATGAGCAAATGACTACGAAAGAAGTAACAGAGTTACTATATAAAAGAAATCAGGATTACTCGGTATGTCCAGTGAAAGCTCCGATATGCGTACTTTGCTTGCCAGTAACTCACCTGATGCTAAATTTGCTATAGATTTATTTGTGTATCGCATTGTACTTGAAATAGGTAAGCTAACTGCTGCACTTGAGGGAGTTGATTTTCTAATTTTTACTGCCGGTGTTGGACAGAATTCCGCTGTAATACGAGAAATGATTACTGAAAAACTTTTATGGCTAGGCATTAAAATAGATGATACAAAAAACCAAAAAAATGAGCATCTAATAAGCGCTGGAAGCAGTAAGGTTAAAGTTTTCGCTGTGTCGACGACAAACGAAGAGCTAATCATCGCTGAGGAAGTGATGAAGTTTTTATAACACAAATTGGTTAATTTTTAATTACTTATACCTCTATTTTTTTTATTAACTTTTTTTGAAATATATGCAACTATAGATATATTTTTAACTTAAATTTTGGGGGAAGTTATGCCAGAAGATTTTTTGATAAAAAGAAAGCAGAAAAACAAATAAAGGATATTAAAAATAATAAGATAAATCCATATAATGATGCAATGAAGAAAGATTCTAGAAGTGGGTTGATGCAGAGGCAAGTTATAGCTAAAAACGTAGCAGCACAGGTTATAAGACAGCATTAAAAATAGAGTAGCAAGCAAAAGAAGCAGGTATTAGTTTAGATAAAGATGCTATGAGACGCTTAGAGAAAATAACAAGTCCATTAATATAGAAGCTGCTAAGAAAGCAGAATTTCAAAAATTTTAAAGTGATCAAGCTCATAAAACGCATCAACAAAAAGCTGAAGCATTTAGGAGTGGTACAACAGCTGCTGCTAAAAAACAAAGAAAAGAAGATTATAGGACAGGTGGGTGGGATAAATAATTAAATTATAATTTTATTGCGTTAATTGGTACTGTCTACTATTTTAAACGTATGTCTATACTTCATGCCACAATCTTAACCGTTTTTCCTGAAATGTTTCCTGGAACTCTAGGACATTCTTTAGCAGGACAAGCACTAAATAAAAATATTTGGTCATATGACGTTATTAATATTCGAGATTTCGGTTTAACTAAGCATAAAAATATTGATGATGAGGCTTATGGCGGTGGTAACGGGCTTATAATGCGTCCTGATGTTCTAGGCAGTAGCATAGATCATGCTCTTGCTTTAAATCCTAATGCTGAAATGTACTACCCTTCACCTCGCGGTAGAGTCTTTACCCAAAGCTTTGCTAAAGAGATGTTAAAAAATAAAAACCTCATATTCTTATGTGGACGTTACGAAGGGATTGACGAACGTGTAATTGAAGAGTATAATGTTAAAGAAATTAGTGTAGGCGACTACATTTTATCCGGTGGAGAAATACCTACCCTCACCATTCTCGATTGCTTAATTAGACTACTGCCAGGTGTTTTAATGAACCAAAATACCTTATCTTCTGAGTCTTTTGAAGAAGACGGGGAATTTAAGGGCGGGCTTGAATGCAACCTATATACAAGACCTGAAATTTGGCGTGATCGAGCTGTACCGAGTGTTTTGTTATCCGGTAACCACAGGCTAATTAATGAATGGAAAAAAGAGCAATCACATATGATTACTAAATTACGCCGTCCGGAGTTACTTAAAGATTTATAGAGTTAAGGAGTTAAAAAATGAATATTATTGACCGCTTTGAACAGGAAAATATTTCAAAGCGTACTGCAAATAAAAAAATTCCCGATTTTGAAGCCGGCGATACAGTTAAGGTAACTGTTAAAATTATTGATAGATCGATTGAGAAAGACGGTAAGGAAAAATTAACGGAAAGATTTCAAGCTTATGAAGGTGTAGTTATTGCAAAAAGAAATCGCGGTATTACTTCATCTTTCTTAGTACGTAAAATTAGCCACGGTGAAGGAGTTGAAAGACGCTTTATGACTTACTCGCCGATAGTACACTCTATTGATGTAGTAAAATACGGAGTAGTTCGTCGTGCTAAACTTTATTATTTAAGAAATAGAAGCGGTAAGTCGGCTAGAATTAAAGAGAGACATATCCCTATTGCTAAAACTAAGGCAGCAAAAGCTTAAATATATTTGTATTTCTTATGTCATTACTGTGAAAGAGTGCATTGCTACGTGAATACTAAATACGTCATTGCAAGCAGCCGTAAGCTGCATGGCAATCTCATGAAATAATAACAAACTCCTTAGATTGCTTCGTCAATTACTTCGTAATTTCCTAGCAATGACGTATGACTCAAATCCCTAAAGTATCTCTATAAAGCTCAAGCATAGCGTCCTGCTCGGCAAGTTTATCTTTATCCAATTTCTTTAGTTTCAATATAGATTTCATAGCTTTAACATCAAATCCATGTGAAGAAGCATCTTGGAAGATATCTTTTACTTCTTGAGATAAATCAGCTTTTTCTTGTTCTAATCTTTCTATTTTGCTTATATATTGCTCTAATTGTTCTTTTACTACTACTTCTGACATAAAAAATCATTTAACCTTTTTGAATTTACTATATAATACAAATATAATCCTTATTCAACAAAATATATAATAATGCAAATTTATCCTTTAAGACTTTTACCTAATAAAATCGATTTTGATTTTATGAATTTTACAAAAGTTAGTTACACTTTCTCAATTATTTTATCACTCATTAGCTTTATTTGGATCGGTATATATAAATTTAATTTCGGTATTGATTTTGCCGGCGGTATAGTTATTGAAGTAAGGCTTGATCAAACTCCTGATTTGCCAAAAATGCGTGGGGTTCTAGGCAAGCTTGGAATAGGTGAGGTGGTCTTACAGAATTTCGGTAGTGAGTGTGATTTATCGATTAGATTCGGTAGTAGTAGTGAAGAAAATCTCATGAAAAATATTGAGTTAATTAAAGGATCTTTGCAAAGTAATTTTCCGTATAAGTTTGAATATCGTAAGGTAGATTTTGTCGGTCCGCAAGTCGGTAGGCAGCTAATAGAAGCGGGGGCTATGGCGATGCTATTCTCTTTCTTAGCGATTATGGTTTATATTTGGGTGCGTTTTGAGTGGTATTTTGGTCTTGGTATACTTATCGCCTTAGTGCATGACGTAATACTCGCTCTTGGGTTTATGAGTATGACAAAGCTTGATTTTAACTTAAGTACTATTGCTGCAGTGTTAACTATTATAGGTTATTCCGTTAATGATTCGGTAGTAATATATGATAGGATTAGAGAAAATTTACGTAAATATCATAAAAAAAATATCACGGAAATTATAAATTTAAGTATTAATGAGACTTTATCAAGAACTATTTTAACTGTCATGACCACGCTACTTGCCAATTTAGCCCTTATTCTTTTTGGCGGTGAGGCAATCCGTAGTTTTAGCGTACTTGTATTTTTTGGGATAATAGCCGGTACTTATTCCTCAATTTTTATCTCTGCTCCGATACTTACAATGTTTGTTAATAGGAAGTTTAATAAAAAAGTAATAGAAAGGTAAAGAATCGTCATTGCGAGCAGGCATTGTTGCTTGGGCCGGCTTCATTGTCATTGCGAGTGGCCGTAGCCTGCATGACAATCTCAGGATTTTGGCACGAGATTGCTTCGTCAAAATTTTCAATTTTTCCTTGCAATGACGTTTTTAAGCCATAACGAGAATAGTTTATGCTAAAAGAAGAAGACAAAATTTTTACTAACCTGTATGGGCAGCAAAGCCATGATTTGAAATCTAGCAAGAAGCGAGGCGATTGGGAGAATACTAAAGCTTTGCTTGATAAAGGTAGAGATTTCATCGTTGAAGAGGTTAAGAAATCAGGGCTTAGAGGGCGAGGAGGTGCCGGATTTTCTACCGGTATGAAATGGTCATTTATGCCTAAAAATTTAGAGAAGTCTTGCTATTTAGTAGTAAATGCCGACGAGTCTGAGCCTGGCACTTGTAAGGATCGTGATATATTAAGGTTTGAGCCGCACAAATTAATAGAAGGTTGCTTGCTTGCAAGCTTTGCTATAGGAGCGAATAATTGTTATATCTATATTAGAGGTGAGTTTTATAATGAAGCCTCTAATATTCAGCGTGCCTTAGATGAAGCCTATAAAGAAGGGTTAATAGGAAAGAATTCTTGCGGTTCGGGTTTTGATTGTAATATTTATTTACATCGTGGGGCGGGTGCTTATATTTGTGGTGAAGAAACGGCATTGCTTGAAAGTTTAGAGGGTAAAAAAGGTATGCCTCGTTTAAAGCCGCCTTTTCCTGCCGGCTTTGGGTTATATGGCTGTCCGACTACTATAAATAATGTTGAGTCTATCGCAGTAGTGCCAACCATTTTAAGACGAGGAGCTAGCTGGTTTGCTGGTATAGGTAAACCTAACAATACGGGAACTAAGATTTTCTGCATATCAGGGCATGTTAACAAGCCTTGTAATGTTGAGGAAGCAATGGGCATTTCGTTAAAAGAATTGATTGAGAAATATGCGGGTGGTGTTCGTGGTGGATGGGATAATCTTAAAGCCATAATCCCGGGCGGTTCTTCCGTGCCTTTACTTCCTAAGTCATTATGTGAAGTGGATATGGATTTTGATAGTTTAAGAACAGCAGGTTCTGGACTTGGTACAGGCGGTATTATAGTTATGGATCAATCGACCGATATTATTTATGCAATAGCAAGGCTTAGTAAATTTTATATGCATGAATCTTGCGGGCAATGTACTCCTTGCCGTGAGGGTACGGGCTGGATGTGGCGAGTTATGATGCGGCTAGTTAAAGGTAATGTCAAAAGATCTGAGATAGACGAACTCCTTAACGTTACGAAAGAAATAGAGGGGCATACTATCTGTGCTTTAGGTGATGCGGCAGCTTGGCCGATTCAAGGGCTGATACGCCATTTTAGAAGCGAGATTGAGGCAAGGATAAAGAGTTATAGTGTGGTTTGACTTTTTATCGTCATTGCGAGGAGAGATTGCCTGCGTGGATACTAAGCCGTCATTGCGAGCGACTGAAAGGAGAAAGGAGCGTGGTAATCTCATGAAATAATAACAAACTCCTGAGATTGCTTCGTCAATTACTTTGTAATTTCCTCGCAATGACGATTCCAATTTATAAATAATTAAGAGATTATGCAAACAGATAATACAAAATCAAACACTAATAAAACAGCTAAGCAAGAGTGGGGGTCTTTTGCTTTTGTAATATGTATCGCTTTACTTATTAGAATACTTATTATGGAGCCGTTTACCGTTCCGACCGGGTCTATGAAAGCAACCATACTTGAGAATGACTATATATTTTCTACGAAATATAGTTATGGTTATAGTAATTATTCTTTATCTTTTTTTGATTTTATTCCTCTTTTTAAAGGGCGAATATTTGCTCGTGAACCGGATCGTGGCGATATTGTAGTTTTTCGTCCGCCTAACGATATGAGTGTTAGATATATAAAGCGTTTAATAGGGCTACCCGGCGATAAAATTCAATTGATTAATGACGTAATATATATTAACGACAAAAAAATAGAACGCACGGAAGTTGGAACTTATATAAGCGAAGAAGGAATAAAATATTTAAAGTTTAAAGAAACACTGCCAAACGGTAGAACATATTTTTCTTATAAGCTTGCTCCTATTTATGGCGTTATATATAATGATAGATACGGTAATACGGATGTTTTTTATGTACCTGAAGGGAAATATTTCTTTTTAGGGGATAATAGAGATCAGTCAAATGATAGTAGAGTAAATCTTGGATTTGTACCGTTTGAAAATTTTATTGCTAAAGCACAATTTATTTGGTTCTCAACAAAAATAACTTGGTGGGATAATGATATAGGAGTTATTAATCTAGTACTAAAGTTAAAGCCATGGATTGAATCTGTTAGGTTAAATCGAATTTTCAGAAATCTTTATAACACGGATGCGTAATGGAATCATTTGAGAAGTTAGAAAAGCTACTTAGCTATAGTTTCAAAAATAAAGAGCTTTTAATAGAGGCGTTGAGTCACCCGTCTTTAAGGCAACATCACGAGTACAAGGATAATAAAGATTATGAACGATTAGAATTTCTAGGTGATGCCGTATTAAATTTAGTAATCACAGAAATTTTATTTAGAAATTTTGCAAATTATAATGAGGGGAATTTAGCTAAAATTAGATCATATTTGGTTTGCAAAGAAACAATATGCATGGTTGGAGCTAAACTTACTTTAAAAAATTATATAATTATGACTCATGGCGAAGAAGTAGCAGGTGGGCGTGATAATCTTAATAATATAGAAAATGCCACGGAAGCTTTAATTGCAGCTATATATCTTGATAGCAATATTGAAACAACCCATGATATTATCGAGAAGTTATGGGCAGAATTTATAAAAGTTCAGAATTTAACGGATTATGACCCAAAAACTGCTTTACAAGAATGGGCTCAAGCTAGTGATCATAACCTACCTATATATCGTCTGATAAAAAGAGAAGGAGCCTCCCATTCATCGACTTTTACGGTTCTTGTAAAAGTAAAAGATTATGAACAAACAGGCACTGGTCACGCAATAAAAGAAGCAGAGAAAAACGCAGCACGCAGCTTATTGCATAGACTTAAAAATGACTAATAGACATCTTGCCAAATTCGCTTATAGAGAGGAATTTAAAGGAGACACGGAAGCACTTGCCGCCGCAGTACGTGAGGATGCGAGTACTGGATCGACGTCTAAATTACCTCTAGAAGTGAAGTTTGGGAAGATGTCTAATCAGAAAACGGTATCGGTTTGTATAATCGGGCGACCTAATAGCGGAAAATCAACTTTATTAAACAGAATAATCGGTGAGAAGCTTTCAATCGTTACCCCAAAAGTTCAAACTACTAGGTCAATTATTACCGGTATTATTACCTTAAAAGATACACAGGTAATTTTATACGATACGCCCGGTATATTTGAGCCGAAAGGGAGCTTAGAGAAAGCAATGGTAAGATGTGCGTGGTCTAGTTTGCATAGTGCGGATTTAGTTCTGTTAATTATTGATAGTCTAAAGTCGTTTGATGATATAACGCATAATATTTTAGATAAGCTTCGCTCACTTAATATTGTTCCGATATTTTTATTGAACAAAATAGACATCGAATCAAAATATCTAAATGACATTAAAGCTTTTTTAACAGAAAATCATCCTGATAGCTTGCTTTTTCCTATATCTGCTTTATCAGGCAAAAATATTGATGGATTACTTGAATATATAACAAGTAAGGCCAAAATTTCTCCTTGGCTTTATGCGGAAGACTACATAACGGATTTACCTATGCGTTTTATTGCAGCAGAAATTACAAGAGAGCAGTTATTTTTAAATTTGCAGAAAGAACTCCCTTATAAATTAACCGTACAAACCGAAAAATGGGAAGATCTTAAAGACAAATCCGTAAAGATTAATCAAGTTATAGTAGTTTCAAGAGAGAGCTATAAAACTATAATACTCGGTAAAAACGGCTCTAAAATCAAAGAAATAGGAGCAAAATCCCGAATGCAAATGGAGAGGTTTTTTGGATTTCCTGTTCATTTATTTTTATTCGTTAAGGTGCGTGAGCTGTGGGAGAATAATCAAGAATTTTATCAGTATATGAAGATATAAAGCTGTCACCCTGTGGCTTGACAGGCTTTGTTGGATAGTTTTCGATGTCATTCCCCCGAAAGCGGGAATGACACCAATAAAAATAACATTAAATAATCATGATAATACTTGGGATTGATCCGGCACTTGGGAGTCTTGGATGGGCAGTAGTGGCAAAGGAGACCGCACAGTTGAAATATTTAGCTAGTGGTATTATTAGAACAAATAGTAAGGATGCAATTCATCATAGACTTGCTTTTATTAATAGTACATTAGAAAAAGTAATATTAGAATATCAACCAAATATGGCAGCGATTGAAGAAACATTTGTTAATACTAATAGCGTGACTTCTTTAAAGCTTGGATATGCTAGAGGGGCGATAATGTCGCTGATCGGTAGATATAATTTGGACATGCGAGAGTTTAAGCCAAATACGGTAAAAAAAACCGTAACAGGATATGGGCATGCAGAGAAAGACCAAATGTTGCATATGATAAAGCTTTTGCTGCCTGGCACTGCCTTAATTACCAATTCTGATGAAGCTGACGCCGTAGCGATTGCCTATACCTGCTTAGTTACAAAAAATTATTAAAATGAATCCAATAATAATATTAGTTGCCCCGCAAATGGGTGCGAATATCGGTGCTACTGCAAGAGCAATGAAGAATTTTGGCTTAAATGAGCTTAGAATCGTGGCTCCAAGAGACGGCTGGCCTAATGAGCAAGCACGTAGTAATGCAGTCGGAGCGGTTAATATTATAGATCATGCAAAAATTTTTGATAGCCTAGAGGATAGCATTAAAGACCTCGAATATTTATATGCTACTACTTGCATTAAAAGGGCTATGAATAAAGATTATGTATTTTCACAAAATTTACCTTTAGATTATCCAAATTCTGAAAAAGTCGGGATAATGTTCGGACGGGAAAATAATGGGCTTAGCAACGGAGAAATCGCATTTGCTAATAAGATTATCACTATTAATACAACCGAATTTAGCTCATTAAACATTGCTCAAGCGGTTATTATTATATGCTATGAGTTGTTTCGTAATTCTACGCCCAGAGAGGATGTACATAACATTCAAAAATTAGCTACTAAAGAAGAAATAGAGCATTTTTTAGTAAATTTATTCGGCAAACTCGATAAAGCCGGATTCTTCAAGGCTCCGGACAAAAAAACTGCTATGCAACAAAATATCACTAATATATTTACACGTATAAATAGTTTTTCTTCCCCTGAAGTCCAAACTCTGCAAGGTATTATTAAATCTTTAAATCAATGATATTTAGTAATTTCTTAAGTTCAGGAACATAATTTCTTATTCGGTTATATATTTCATCAGCAAGCTTTTTATCGTAAGTATAAGATATCATATTACGATCAGTAAGCATATAAATCCATAAACTCTCATCATTTATAATACCGGCAACAAAAGCTTCCTTTAGCACTTCTTTAGTATAGTGAAGAAATGTGCCTTTTTGAGAAAAATATTCTTTTAAAAACTTCCACGCGAGTTCAAAAGTAAATTCAAATCTTTGTATAAGTGGCATCAATATAAGCCCTATCTTCTGTTGTCGGTTTTAAATAAATATCTTCAAGCGTCATAAAAGCTTTACGAAATTTTTCAAGTTTAAGGTTTATTTTTGACATATATAATTTTTTTCTTTTAATATATTTTTATAAAGTGCAGAGCTTATTTTAGTATTTTCAAACCTTACACAATCTATTTTTAAAAGCGTGTTGACATTCTCTATAATAGAAATAACTTCTAGCCATTCTTGATCTTGGAATATTAGGGCAGATAATTGCAATATCAATATCAGAACGCTCATCGTTATCCCCTCTAACACGAGAAGCCAAAAAGCCATATTTCGTTGACAAACGATAAAGATTTTAGCTTATTAATGAATATATATGATTGTATATCTTTATCCATATAATTACCAGCTTTTGATTAAAGATTTAATAATTTCAGCTACTCTTTCTGCTTCATTTAAGGGTTTGTAGCTATATTCTTCTAAAGCAATAGCCGACTTATCAAAAATTCTTGCTATCTTCTGTTCTACTAACTGCTTTATAAAAATCTTATGCTTTGAAGAATTAAAGTTTGGTGGGCAGAATATATAAAGAGGCTTGCCGCTTGAAGCTGCTTCACTGCACATTGAGATTGAGTCGGCCGTAGAGATTATATATTTTGCCTTGGAGAGCATAGCTATATAAGGATTATATCCTGCGTCTTCGTTCGGGTAATAAATAATTGTGGAGGACGGCATATTATTTTTAATAATTGATTTTACAGTGTGTGGTGTACGTCTACTAAAACTAATGAAAAAAGGTATTTTTTGATTAGTATATATTTTATTTAATAATGAAGTAAATAAAACTGCTTCATCTTCATGGAAATTAAATTTTTTATTATTCCCACCGATTATCACTGCAATAAACTGTTTAAGATTAGGATAATGTTTTTGGAGTTCCAAGTTCGTTGCGGCGAACTGTTCAGTTACGTTGTTGATAGCTCCGTTGATGGGGATGATGTTTTTAAAGTCGTCATTGCGAGGAAATACGAAGTATTGACGAAGCAATCTAGTAAAAAAGCCCTGAGATTGCTTCAGCCACTTTGTGGTTTCGCAATGACGTTGGTCATGATAAGGCAGAATAACGGCATCAAATGCATTGTAAGGAAGATTAGGCTGCATTATTTGTATTAACTTGATATCTTTAAATTTCTTTTTTAAATAAAATGCTAGTACTGCCGTTCTTCTTCCAGCGGTAATTATCATATCAGGCGGGGACTTATCCAAAAGATACTGCAATAGCTCACTTTTTATATGAATAGGATAATATTTTAGTAAAAAGTTCGGTAGCTTAGCTAAGCAATTATATTCAAGCTTAATTGTTGTATATTCTTCCGTTAATTTTTCAGCAAGTGCAATAGCCTGATGGGTGTTGCCTGTTCTATCATCCTTCAATACGTGTATTTTCATTGTAAATACTTCTCTAAAGGTAATGTTAATAAGTTTGTTAGAGGTAGTGATTTATCGCAAGCCTCGGCTATTTGTGGTGTGATCGGAATTTGAGCGATTAGTGGTATATTATATTTTTGTGATAAATGTCCGTCACTATTATTTTTAAGCATATAGCTCATATTCTCAATTATTCCCAAAATAGGTAAATTTAGTTTTTGATATAAATCTATAGAACGTATTACGTCTATTTCTGATATTTTTTGTGGTGTAGTTACGATTATTACGCCGTCTAAATGATAATTTTCTAGTATACTTAAATGAATATCACCTGTTCCCGGCGGCATATCGATAATTAAATAATCTAAATTATCCCATTTTGTTACCGATAATAATTGATAAATAGTCTTACTCGCCATAGGACCACGCCAAATAATTGCCGAGTGATCTTTAACGAAGAAGCCTATAGATATAATTTCGATGCTTTGAGCAAGTACCGGTATTATTCGTCCATCTTTCGTTTGCGGTACTTCGTTAATGCCGAATATATGCGGAATTGACGGACCGTAAATATCCGCATCTACTATCCCGACTCGGTAATTTGCTAGACTTAACTGTTGAGCGATAAGAGCAGATATTGTAGATTTTCCGACTCCGCCTTTACCTGACGCTACTAAGATAATTTTTTTTACATTTTCTACAAAATGTTTTGGTTTTTGAAATTTTTTCTCCATCGGTTTACTTTCAGTAAAAACAATTGTTATTTTATTTACTTCCGAAATCTCGTTAAGTTTATTAATTGCCTTAAGTCTAATTTCTTCGACTTCTAACTTGTTTTTACCTGATATATCTATTGAGAAACCGATATTATTACCTTTAATTATAATATCCGATATAACTTCATTTAAAAAAGTACCGTCTTTAAAGGTAATATGCTGAATTTTATCTATAATTTGTCGTTGGTGTAAATTCGCCATAATTAAATTTCCTTTTTAAAGCTGTTTAAGCTCGTAACTTGACGTTATATACTATAATATATATAATTATCTCATCTTTAAAAATAATATAAAACAATAAAGCAAATGCTTAATAAAAAACATATCTCAATTTTAAAAAAATCCCCATGGAAAGATTTTGATTCTGATAAAGAAGATAACATATTCACAAGACCGCGTAAAAATCAATTTAATTTTGATCAATTTCAATTCCCGTTTAATTTCAATGCTAAAACAATAATTTTATCTGTTGTTGCAGTGGTTGCTTTATGGCTCGCTTCGGGTATTTATGAAATAAAAGAAGGCGAAGAAGCAGCGGTAATAAGATTTGGGCGTTTTGTGCGTAAGGGCTACCCCGGGCTTAATTATCATTTACCGGCACCTTTTGAAAAGATAATAGTTGAGAAAGTTAAACAATCACGTCGGATTGAGATTGGTTATCGTACAAATAGCTCTCTGCGTAGCGGTGGCGATAATACTAAAAATATTGCCGGTGAAAGTATAATGCTCACCGGTGATGAAAATATCATTGCTTTAAATTGTGACGTAATGTGGCATATTAATAATCTTGAAGATTTTATTTTTAACGTACAAAGACCTGCAGAAACAGTAAAAGCAACAGTCGAGAGTGCCGTTAGGGAAGTCATAGGTAATACTCCTATTTCTTGGGTATTATCCGATCAAAAGCAGGAGATTACTTATAAAATAGAGAAATTAGCACAGAAGATATTGGATAGTTATAATGCCGGCGTTATGATTGAGAAAGTACAATTATTAAAAGCCGAGCCGCCTGCCGAAGTAATAGACGCTTATAGAGACGTGCAAACTTCAAAAGCAGATAAAGAAAAAGAAATAAATCAAGCTCAAGCCTATAATAATAAGATTTTACCGGAAGCTAGAGGAGCGGCTGCAAAGATTATACAAGAAGCAGAAGGTTATAGAGCAGAAGTTATATCGAAAGCAGAAGGTGATAGCCAAAGATTTAATGCTATTTATAAACAATATGCTACAGGTAGGCAAGTAACTAGAGATAGATTATATTTAGAAGTAGTCGAAGAGATATTAGGCGGTTCAAATAAAACGATTATTAATAATGCACTACTGCCGCACATGGCTATTAAACCATAGGGGTGCTATGTCATTCCCGCAAAAGCGGGAATGACATCAAGTGTGTTTTTCACGCTATACACAAATGATATCTAAACAACAAGGAATATTAAATGCAACAAAAGATTTATTATATAATTTTTACAATTGTTTTTGGGCTGATACTGATTTCTAGCTCCTTATTTTCAGTTGACCAACGCCAATCTGCAGTAGTATTCCAGTTTGGTGAGGCAGTTAGAACTATAGAAAATCCAGGACTGAATATTAAAATCCCGTTTATTCAAAATGTTGAATTTTTTGATAAGCGTCTTTTAGATGTTGAGGTTGAGGCAAAAGAATTAACGGCTGCTGACGGTAAACGAGTTATTGTTGATGCCTACGCCAAATTCCAAATTAATAATCCCGTAATGTTTTATAAAACGGTACATGATTATCAAGGTGTGAAAATTAGGCTGACTCGTAATCTTGAATCGTCAATGCGTAAGGTGATAGGTAAAATCTCGCTAAGTAGCCTTTTAAGTCAGGAACGTAGTAATGTAATGTTAAATATCTTAAATCAAGTGGACGGTGAAGCTAAAAGCTTCGGTATTGATGTTGTAGATGTTAGAATTTTAAGAGCAGACTTACCAAAAGAAAATAGTGCGGCTATTTATCGTCGTATGCAAACGGCACGTGAAAAAGAAGCAACCCAAATTAGAGCGGAAGGACAAGAAGAAAGCGTGCGTATTCGTTCAAAAGCAGATAAAGAAAGTAAAATAATACTTGCTAAAGCTTATCGAGATGCACAAATTATTAAAGGTGACGGCGATGAGAAAGCGGCAAAAATATATAATTCTGCTTATTCAGTTGATCCGGAATTTTATAAATTTTATAGATCACTTTTAGTATATAAAAATTCTTTAAAGAAAGAGAATACTAATTTTGTAATTTCACCGGATGCTGAAGTTTTAAAATATCTAAATCTCACTAAGTAGTATACTAGTCTATCTACTTTTTATTTACTTGGAGTGTATGGTTAATCTGAAAATAGTTATTGTTATAATAGTTTTAATATCAAGTAACGTTGTTCTAGCAAAAGAAAATAGTAAGTCTTTAAAAGTAGCAGCTCAAGAAGAGAATGAATTTACGGAAATAAATTCTGCTCCTTTAAAAGTAAGTGAAGCCGCTCGTTATAGTTTTGCCGATATAGTTGAACCGTTAATTCCTGCAGTCGTTAATATTTCAACAATAGAATATGTTAATAGTAAATCGGAAAACGCCGAGAAAGATTCTCTGCAAGAAAAAGTTAATGATTTTTTAGAAAAGCTTAATATACCGCTGAATTTGGAAGAGGTTGATCAAACTCCGAAAAGTGTCCCGCTTGGTTCAGGATTTATTATTGAACCTAACGGCTTAATAGTGACAAACTATCATGTAATTGCAAATGTTGATAAAATTAATATAAAACTTGCAGATAATACCGAATTATCGGCTAAATTAATAGGTAACGATACTAAAACCGATTTAGCTCTCTTAAAAATAGATAGCGAGGAACCTCTACCTTTTGTTGAGTTTGGAGATTCAAATGATGCAAGAGTAGGAGATTGGGTTATTGCGATCGGTAATCCGTTCGGTAATCTAGGCGGTACGGTGACAAGCGGTATTATTTCTTCTAAAGGGCGGGATATCGATATAGATACGGACAATATAGTTGATAATTTTATTCAAACGGATGCTGCAATTAATAACGGTAATTCCGGTGGTCCTATGTTTAATTTGGATCAGAAAGTAATCGGCGTAAATACGGCAATTTTTTCACCGCTCGGTACTAATATAGGTATCGGTTTTGCAATACCGTCAAATACTGCAAAGCCTATAATCGAACGTCTTAAGAAAGATGGCAAAGTAAGTAGAGGACGCCTTGGAGTAACAATACAAGATTTAACCGAGGAAATTTCTGAAGGGCTAGGACTTAAAAATACTAGGGGGGTGTTAGTAGCTAAAGTACAAGAAGACGGTCCAGGTGATAAAGCGGGAATTAAAACGGGTGATATAATAATAGAGTTTGCAGATATACCGGTTAAAAATACTAAAAAATTACGTGTAATTATTGCAGATGCTCCTATTGATCAGGAAGTAAAAGTAAAAATACTTCGCGATAAAAAGGAGCTTGAGTTACCTATTAAAATTACTTCGGATAATGAAGAGGTTACCAAAGATTCTACAGAAGAGACCAATAAGAAAGAAATAACAAATAAAGAAGAAAATAATTTATCTATTACTAAAAATAATATTACTTTTGGTAATTTGACTGAAGAACTAAGACAAAAATATACTATTCCTCAAGATAAAATGGGAATAGTGATAACCAATATTGATGAAGAAGAAAGTAGCTTCAAAATTGGTGATCTGATAACCAATATTAATCAGGAAAGCATAGACGATATAAGTAAGCTAGAAGAATTATATGAAAATGCTAAAAAATCAGATAAGCAAAATATTTTGCTCTTGATTGAAAGGGGGAGTAGTAATATGTTCGTACCATTGCAGGTTATGTAGTTTTCTATGTTATTTCCACGAAGGCGGAAATCCAGAAAAATAATCTTAACATTGATACAAAAATTACATATTTAATAAAATAAAGCTATAAAAATAAGTTTTTTATAGCTTTTGCTGGATTCCCGCCTTCGCGGGAATAATATAGAATGTAAAAATAATATCTAAATAATTTATGAATGAAAAAATAGCAATTTTAAGTGCATATAGTTTTGTTAATATAGAAGAACCGGCGAATTTGATACCGAAACTTTTGCTTATCGGTAAAAGAAAATATGTTAGAGGTACTATTTTATTAGCTAATGAAGGCTTTAACGGTTCTTTTTCAGGTTCATATGAAAATGTAAATCTTGTACTTGAAGAATTGATAAAGCTGACCGGTCCCAAAGATGTTAACGTTAAAATAAATTATAGTGATATTCATCCTTTTCAGAAATTGAAAGTCAGACTGAAGAAAGAGATCATAGCAATGAACGTTGATGATTTAAATGTTGATTTGTTTAAAGGCGAATATATAGAGCCGAAAGATTGGGATGAATTTATCACAAAACAAGATGTTATAGTAATAGATACTCGAAATGATTATGAAGTAGAGGTTGGTACATTTAAATCAGCAATTAATCCTAATACTAAAACATTTAAACAATTTCCTGCTTGGGTTCAGCAGAATCAAGAATTGCTCAAAGGTAAGAAAATTGCTATGGTTTGTACAGGTGGTATCAGGTGTGAAAAATCCACCAGCTTACTTAAAAGCATAGGTTATGATGAGGTATATCATTTAAAGGGTGGAATACTGCAATATCTAGAAGATACACAAAACAAGAACAATTTATGGCAAGGTGAATGTTTTGTCTTCGATGATAGGAGAGCAGTGACAGATGATTTATCGCCTGTAGAAAGACATTGGTTGCAGAGATAGATGTCGTTGACCGATTGAAACGTGTAGTATGTCATTCCCGCGGAAGCAGGAATCCAGTAATTAAAAGCTCTCCTTTTCTGGATTCCCGTTTTCGCGGGAATGACATAACCCTTTATTTATTAGAAATATATGACTAAAACCAAACAAGAAATTTATAATAAGCGTCCAACTTCACCGCATTTAACTATATATAAGCCGCAAATAAGTTCTACATTATCAATTTTGTATCGTATGACCGGCGTAGCTTTGTTTTTTGCGGTGTCAATCTTGGTGTGGTGGTTGATTCTTAGTAAATATGACAATAATTATTTACAGTTTGCTGAATGCTGTATTATAAAAATATGCTTAGTAGCTGTTAGCTACGCTTGGTTTTATCATTTATGTAACGGCATTCGGCATTTATTTTGGGATATCGGTTACGGTTTTTCTATAAAATTGGTTAATATCACCGGTTGGTGTGTAGTGGTAGGATCTGTATTATTAACGGTATTGTTATGGGTGTAGTAATTAAAAATGTCATTGCGAGGAGATGCGTAGCATCGACGTGGCAATCTCAGAAATAATAACAAATGCCTGAGATTGTTTCGTCAATTGCTATGCAATTTCCTCGCAATGACGAAAAGCTAAAACAAATAATAGAGAAAATTAATGGTATATGATTTTAAAGCAGAAATTGTAAAAGCAAAAAATAGCGGTTCTGCTAAAAGCGGTTCTCATCATTGGTTATTGCAAAGAGTAACGGGGATTATATTAGCTTTATGTTCTGTGTGGCTAATATATTTTACGTTAACCAACAAAAATAATGATATAAATATTATTATGTGGGAACTTAAAAAGCCTTTTAATGTAGTAGCTTTGTTAATTACGGTGGTTATTTCGTTGTATCATGCGATGCTTGGTATGCGTGTAGTAATTGAAGATTATATAAGTTGTCACAAATTACGTAATACATTGATTATAATAGTGCAATTATTTTGCATTGTTACTATTGTAGCTTTTGTAGTAGCGCTGTTTTATAAAGGATAAAAATTGTCATACCGCGGCTTGACCGCGGTATCCAGAAAACAATATTGTGTATTGAATTACTGGACCCCGTGGTCAAGCTATGGGGTGACAGAGGTAGACAATTCACGTATCAAAATAGTAAAAAATTAATTTAATGACCAAAGCGTATAATATCATTCATCATAAATTTGACGTAGTAGTTGTAGGTGCAGGCGGAGCAGGTCTTCGTTCTGCATTCGGTATGGCTAAAGAAGGGCTAAATACCGCTTGTATAACTAAGCTGTTCCCAACCCGTAGTCATACTGTGGCTGCTCAGGGCGGAATTAGTGCGGCTCTTGGGAATATGGGCGAAGATGATTGGCGTTGGCATATGTATGATACGGTAAAAGGTTCTGATTGGTTAGGCGATCAGGATGCCATTGAGTATATGTGCAAAAACGCTCCCGATGCGATTTTAGAGCTAGAGCATTACGGCGTACCTTTCTCAAGAACTGAAGAGGGAAAAATTTATCAGCGTCCTTTTGGAGGAATGACAACAGAGTACGGCAAAGGAAAAGCAGCTCAGCGTACATGTGCTGCGGCAGATCGTACGGGGCATGCCATACTGCATACTTTATATCAACAGTCACTAAAACATAAAGTACAGTTTTTCGTTGAGTATTTTGCTATTGATTTATTGATGGAAGATGGTGAATGTAGAGGCGTAGTTGCGTGGAATTTAGATGACGGTAGTCTGCATTGTTTTAGAGCGCATAATGTAGTGCTTGCAACGGGCGGATACGGGCGTGCTTATTTTTCGGCGACGTCTGCTCATACTTGTACTGGTGATGGGGGCGGCATGGTGATTAGAGCCGGTCTTCCACTGCAAGATATGGAATTTGTACAGTTCCATCCGACAGGTATATATTCGGCCGGCTGTCTTATTACCGAGGGGGCAAGAGGCGAAGGGGGATATCTCGTTAATGCAAACGGTGAGCGTTTTATGGAGCGTTATGCTCCTGCTGCAAAGGATTTAGCTTCAAGAGATGTAGTTTCAAGAGCAATGACTATAGAAATCAGAGAGGGGCGAGGAGTCGGCGAGCATAAAGATCATGTATTTTTACATTTAAATCATTTATCGCCTGAGATTTTACATAGTCGTTTGCCCGGTATCTCTGAGACGGCTAAAATTTTTGCCGGTGTTGACGTGACTAAAGAGCCGATACCGGTACTTCCTACGGTACATTATAATATGGGCGGGATACCGACGAATTATCACGGTCAAGTCATAATCAAAGATGGTAAAAATCATAATAGCGTAGTAAAAGGGCTTATGGCAATCGGTGAAGCGGCTTGCGTATCGGTACACGGTGCTAACCGATTAGGATCAAATTCTTTGCTTGATTTAGTAGTATTTGGTAGAAGTTCTGCATTAAAAGCAGCCGAGCTTATTAAGCCTGTGAGTCCCCACAAGTCTATAAAAGAAGAAAGCCTTGAAAAAATTATAAATAGATTTGATAAAGTCCGTCACGCTAACGGTAATATTTTAGTTGCAGAGTTAAGGCTTAAAATGCAAAGAACTATGCAAAGCCATGCTTCGGTATTTAGAACTCAAGAGGTACTAGATGAAGGGGCAGGAATGATTAGCGAAATAAGAAGCGGCTATAAAGATATAAAAATTAACGATAAATCTTTAATTTGGAATAGCGATTTGGTGGAAGCCTTAGAGCTAGATAATCTACTTGATCAAGCTTTAGTAACGGTATATTCGGCAGCTGCAAGAAAAGAAAGCAGAGGAGCTCATGCACGTGAAGATTATCCTGATCGTAATGATGAGGATTGGATGAAGCATACTCTTAGCTCTATCGATGAAGCAGGTAAAGTAGTTCTTGATTATAAATCTGTGACTTTAACTACTTTAACCGATGAAGTAACAGCAGTCCCGCCGGTGAAGAGAGTGTACTGATTAATGTTCTTATGTCATTCCTGCGAAAGCAGGAATCTAGAAACCTTTAATGTTATCCCGCGATTTAATCGCGGGATCCAAAAATGCTTATTTTTTAGATATCGCGGTCAAGCCGCGGTATGACAAGAAAAAAATATATATAACATATGTTTGAGTATTTAATAAAATTCTATCCAAAAATCTTTTTTATTGTAGAGGGAACTTTGGTAACTTTAAAATATAGCGTTATTGCCGTTATATTCGGTTTAGTAATAGGGATGCTGCTCGCTATTTGTAAGGTAAATAAAAATCGTGCTTTAAGGCTTTTTGCAAATTTCTATACTTCTATTTTCAGAGGAACGCCTTTATTAATTCAATTAAGTATTATTTATTTTGCTTCACCTTATATCATAGGCATTAAATTTAGTGTGTTTATGGCGGGAGCTATTGCTTTTTCTCTTAATTCGGGAGCATATGTTTCCGAAGTAATCAGGGCAGGGATTAATGCAGTTGATAAAGGGCAGTTTGAAGCGGCTGAAGCTCTTGCTATTCCAAAGTTTTTAATAACGAAAGATATAATTCTGCCGCAAGCAGTTAAAAATATTTTTCCGTCATTAGTAAATGAGCTTGTAAATTTGATTAAAGAATCAGCCATTATTTCTATGCTTGGAGAAATGGATTTAATGCGTAGAGCACAAATTGTATCAATTGAAACATATAATTATTTTTTTCCAATGCTTATTGCTGCGTGCTGTTACTATATTTTAGTGATGTTAATCAGCTTTATAGCAAAAATAATTGAGAAAAAAATGATTGTTAATTAAAACATACTTGCTTTTATGGAAAAAGTAATTATAATTTAAATTTAGTGTAATTTACAAATTCTTATAATTTGTATTTAGAAATGATTGAAAATAAAGGGTGGAAGTATTTTTCACCCTTTAATTATCGTATATATAAGTTTTTTTTGGAGTATTTTTTTTAATGCCGACATATAATCAATTAGTACGTTTTGGGAGAAAGTCAAAAACTCGTAAGACCAAATCTCCTGCCTTAGAATCTAATCCTTTTAAAAGCGGTGTTTGCCTAGTTGTAAAAACCGTTACCCCTAAAAAGCCTAACTCTGCACTGCGTAAGATTGCAACGGTGCGTTTAAGTAATAAAAGAACCGTAAATGCATATATTCCTGGTGAAAAGCATAGTGTAAAGGAACATGATAGGGTGTTAGTAAGAGGCGGTCAGGTTCCTGATCTTCCGGGGGTGAAATATCATATCGTACTCGGTGCTTATGATATTGCCGGAGTTAAAGGACGTAAGCAAGGTCGGTCACGTTACGGTGCTCCTCGTAAACAAGTTGCAGTTACAAAAAAATAAATTATTAGTTAGAGAGAAAAAATAAAATGTCACGTCGTCATGCCGCAGAAAAGCGAGTAATTTTACCTGATATGAAATATAACAGTATTTTACTGTCAAGATTTATCAATAATATTATGAAAGAAGGGAAGAAAGCCCTTGCAGAGAAAATTGTTTATTCAGCCTTTAATAAAATTGAAAAGAAGCATAGAGTTGATCCGTATCAAACCTTTAATAATGCTATGCATAACGTGAAGCCGCATTTAGAAGTAACTTCGGTTAGGGTTGGAGGAGCTAATTATCAAGTTCCGACGCATGTTGATGAAAGAAGAGGATATGCCCTTGCTAGCCGTTGGATTATTAATGCTGCGTCAAAACGTTCTGAAAAAATGATGATTGATAAACTTGCCGAAGAGCTGTTTGAAGCTTCTAATAATAGAGGTGTTGCCATTAAGAAGAAAGAAGATACTCATAAAATGGCCGAAGCTAATAAAGCTTTCTCTCATTTTAGCCCTAAAAAAATGAAATAAGGTAGGGTATAATGAGTAAAATAAATAAACTTGAGCACATTCGTAATATCGGTATATGTGCTCACATTGATGCCGGTAAAACCACAACTACCGAACGTATTTTATATTATACCGGTAAATCGCATAAAATAGGTGAAGTTCATGAGGGCGGTGCTACCATGGATTGGATGGAACAAGAACAAGAACGCGGTATAACCATTACCTCAGCTGCTACTACTTGTAGATGGCAAGATAAAATAATTAATATTATCGATACTCCTGGACACGTTGACTTTACTATCGAAGTAGAGCGTTCGCTTCGTGTGCTTGACGGTGCGGTTGCAGTATTTGACGGTGTAGCAGGTGTTGAACCGCAGTCAGAAACGGTTTGGAGGCAAGCAGATAAATATAATGTTCCTAGAATGTGTTTTGTCAATAAAATGGACAGAATGGGAGCAGATTTTTATAGATGCGTTGAAATGCTCAAAGATCGTTTAGGAGCAAAACCACTTGTTATTCAGTTGCCTGTAGGGATTGAAGAAAATTTTAAAGGTATCATTGATCTTATTAAAATGAAAGCAGTGATTTGGAAAGATGAAGCACTTGGAGCTGAGTATTTTGAAGAAGATATACCTGTCGATATGAAAGATAAAGCTGAAGAATATCGTGCTAAATTACTTGATATGGTTGTTGAGTTAGATGATCATGTTATGGAAAAATATTTATCAGGTGAAGAAGTAACAGCAGAAGAGATTAAAAGATTAATCAGAAAAGGTACTATTTCAGCAGCATTGTATCCGGTTTTATGCGGTAGTGCTTTTAAAAATAAAGGGGTACAGCCTTTACTTGATGCCGTAGTAGATTTTCTACCTTCGCCTATTGATATAGGTATAGTAAAAGGTATGGAAGTAAGTACCGGTGAAGAAAAAGATTTCCCTATTTCGGTAACTGAGCCTTTTGCAGCTTTAGCATTTAAAATTATGAATGACCCATTTGTCGGTTCATTAACTTTTATTAGAATATATTCAGGTAAAATTACTTCAGGAACAACTGTTATTAATACCGTAAAGAATAAAAGAGAAAAAATCGGTAGAATGCTATTAATGCATGCTAATAATCGTGAAGACGTAAAAGAAGCATCAGCAGGTGATATAGTAGCTTTAGCAGGTCTTAAAGATACTACCACAGGTGATACGTTATCCGATATTGATCAGCAAGTAATCTTAGAAAGAATGGAATTTCCAGAGCCGGTAATTGAGCTTGCGGTAGAACCTAAATCAACAGCCGATCAAGAAAAAATGGGCCTCGCACTTTCTCGTTTAGCAGCTGAAGATCCATCATTTAGAGTGTCAACTGATTATGAAACAGGACAAACAGTGATAAAAGGAATGGGGGAGCTCCATTTAGAAATTATCATTGATCGTATGAGAAGAGAGTTTAAGGTCGAAGCAAATATTGGAGCTCCTCAAGTAGCATATCGTGAAACTATAACAAAAGCTTGTGAAATTGATTATACCCATAAGAAACAATCCGGCGGTGCAGGACAATTTGCTCGTGTAAAAATTATTTTTGAGCCTCTAAAAGAGGTAAAAGATCTAAAAGATGAAGATAAAAATAAAATTTTTGTCTTTGAAAGTAAAATCATTGGCGGTGCCGTGCCTAAAGAATATATACCAGGTGTTGAAAAAGGATTAAATAATATTAGAGAAACCGGTGTTATTGCCGGTTATCCTATGATTGATTTTAAAGCAACTTTAGTTGACGGTGCGTTTCATGATGTAGATTCTAGTGTACTTGCGTTTGAAATTGCTGCAAAGGCAGCATTTAGAGAAGGGATGCCGAAAGGTAATCCTAAATTACTTGAGCCGATTATGCAAGTTGAAGTTATCACTCCTGATGAATATATGGGTGATATTATAGGCGATTTAAATAGTCGTAGAGGACAAATTCAAAGCATGGATCCAAGAGGGAATGCTCAAGTAGTTACTGCGAATGTTCCTTTAGCGGAAATGTTTGGTTATGTTAATACGCTTAGGTCTTTATCTCAAGGTAGAGCTCAGTTTAGTATGATATTCTCTCATTATGATCAAGTGCCGAGTCAAGTAGCTGATATTATTAAAGCTAAAAAATAATTTAGGGGTGAGGTGTCACGTCTTACAGAAATAAATGTTGTTTTGCCGTGGCAGTTTATAAATTAACAGTACTGTTTATTATAGTAATTTTTTAATAATAACAAATATTTTTAATAACTTTTATTGATTTTTTATTAAAAATATGATAGGAGTGTAGCTCAATTGGTAGAGCGCCGGTCTCCAAAACCGGAGGTTGCGGGTTCGATACCTGTCGCTCCTGCCATTATAGGCTTAGAGCTTTTTTGCTATAAAATATAGAATTTTTACAAAATTTGCTTATAGAGAGAAATTTGAAAGAGGTACTTCACCTCGAATCGCAGCGTACATACTAGTATGTGAGAATTCCAGTGTTGGATTATCGTCTCAATTGCCTCTAGAGGTAGTATTTTGTAAGAAGTCTAATAAATTACCTAACAAAAATATGTTTAAAGAATATAAAATTTATAAGTTTTTTGAACAAGTTAAACAAGAAACTTATAAGGTAGTTTGGCCAACTAGAAAAGAGCTTGTTGCTTCAACATTAGTAGTGGTAGTAGCAGTTTTTATTTTTAGCCTAATTTGTTTGGTACTTGATTATAGTATACATAACATAATGCAGCTTTTGCTTAATATCGGCAAATAGTATGAGGAATAAATTGTGACAGCACAGAGTATAGATAATATATTGCCTTCTTCTGAAAAAAATGTAAAGCAGTGGTATGTAGTACATACGGCATCAGGAGCAGAAAAACGCATTAAAGAAGATATGCTTAGAAAAATCGCTAAACAGAACATGACGGATTTTTTTGAAGATATATTAATACCTGTTTTTGGAGTTTCTGACGTTAAACGCGGTAAAAATGTCAAGGTAGAAAAAAAACTAATGCCAAGTTATATCTTGATAAAGATGAATATGACTGATAAATCTTGGCATTTAGTAAAAAATATATCTGGAGTAACCGGCTTTTTAGGAAGCAA
Organism: Rickettsia honei RB; assembly: GCF_000263055.1. Lineage (NCBI taxonomy): Bacteria > Pseudomonadati > Pseudomonadota > Alphaproteobacteria > Rickettsiales > Rickettsiaceae > Rickettsia > Rickettsia honei. The sequence goes on from NZ_AJTT01000008.1 coordinate 38,012, forward strand.
AACCACGCCAAAAGCTCTTACAGAAAGTGAAATACAAAATATTTTTAATAATTTGGAAGCAGAAGCTAAAGAAGCAAAGAATTCTAAATTGTATGAAGTTGGTGAAATAGTGACTGTTACAGACGGTCCTTTTGAAACTTTCATGGGTACAGTAGAAGAAATAGATCAAGAAAAAAATAGGTTAAAAGTTTCAGTTGCAATATTTGGTAAAGCAACTCCAATAGAACTAAATTTTAATCAAGTAAAGAAAAATGATTAAAAGTTGGACTAAATACGGTTTATAAATTACTTAAGCTGTATTGTACGAATGTTCAGGATTTCATTGGCGGGATAATGCGTCGTCATTGCAAAAGCAGCCGTATGCTGCGTGGCAATCTAGGAGAAATAATAAAAAACTTCTGATTTACAGAATTTTTTTTCTTCCTTGTTTTGTCAAAACTTACAGCTTTTCCTTGCAATGATGGGAAACAAGATCCATGCAATTATTACAAAGTAATATTAATTTAAGAGAAAAATAAGGATATTTATAAATGTCTCAGAAAGCAATAAAAGGTTATATTAACTTGATAATTCCAGCTGCTGGAGCCACTCCTGCACCTCCTATAGGACCGGCCCTAGGACAAAGAAAAGTTAATATTGCAGCATTTTGTAAAGATTTTAATGATGCTACGCAAGGTATGGAAAAAGGAATACCTCTGCCAACCGTAATTACCGTTTATGAAGATAGTAGTTTTTCTTTTAAAATAAAAACTCCTCCTGCTTCTTACTTTTTAAAGAAATATGCTAAAATTACTAAAGGTTCTAGTGCTACTAAAAAAGAAGCCGTAGTAGGTAAAGTTACTATGGATGATTGTCGTGAAATTGCAAAGTTAAAAATGCCTGATTTAAATACAAAAAATATTGAAGCAGCAACAAAAATTATTTGTGGTAGTGCTGCATCTATGGGACTTGAAGTAGTAGGGAATTAATTATTATGTCAAATAAGAAAGATGTTGCTGTAAAAATTAGCGGCGGTAAAAAAATAAGAGAAGCTAGAGAAAAAGTAAAATCAGATACTTTATATAATTTAACAAATGCAGTTGAACGATTAAAATCAGCATCATATGTTAAATTTGATCCAACCTTAGAAATAGTTATGAAGCTTGGAATTGATTCTAGGCATTCCGATCAAATGGTACGTGGTGTAGTTAATTTACCTGCCGGTACAGGCAAAACCGTAAGAGTTGCCGTTATTTGTAAAGAAGAAAGAGAAGAAGAAGCTAAAAGTGCCGGAGCAGATTTAGTAGGTTCAAATATTATTGATGAAGTTAAAGCAGGGAAAATTAATTTTGATGTATGTATAGCTACTCCCGATATGATGGCAGCTATAGGTTCAGTTGCAAGAATTTTAGGGCCAAAAGGTTTAATGCCTAACCCTAAACTTGGTACCGTAACTTTAGATATTAAAAATGCTATTAAAAATGCTAAAAGCGGTCAGGTAGAATATAGAGCAGAGAAAGCAGGTATAATTCATGCAGGGCTTGGAAAATTATCTTTTTCAGACCAAGATTTATTAAAAAATTTAAATGCGTTTATTGAGGCAGTAATTAAAGCAAAACCTGCCGGGTTAAAAGGAAGTTATTTAAAAGCAATGTATTTATCTTCTACTATGGGAGCATCGGTACAAATAGATTTAACTAGTATAGCATAATTTTTATAGCCGTTTAACGGTAGTATAGTAATAATAAAAAATTTTGTTATTTTAAGCATTTGTATCAGTTTAAATATATTAAACTGTATTATAAAAGGAGAATTAAAAGGTGTTAAGATCAGAAAAACCGGTAGCAGTAGAGGATATTGTAAATATTTATAAAGAATCGCCCTCTATAATTATTACTCATTATCACGGGTTAACCGTTAGTCAAGTGAGTTCGCTTAGAGAATCACTTAAATCTAAAGAAGCAGGTTTTAAAGTAGTTAAAAATACTTTAGCAAAAATAGCTGCAAATCAAACAGGGCTTAATAGTATTGCTAATTTATTTGCGGGTCCTACTGCTATTGTTTATTCTAAAGAACCGGTTGAGATGGCAAAATTAGTAGTTAATTTTGCTAAGGCTAATGATAATCTTAAGATTATCGGTGGAATAGTAGATAATCACGTATTAGATGAACATTCAATAAAAGAACTTTCTAAGCTACCTACACTTAATGAGCTTAGGGGTAAAATTGTTGGGTTATTACAAGCACCGGCTACTAAGGTTGTAGGTGTTTTACAAGCCCCATCTTCGAGTATGGCGAGAGTAATACAAGCACATGCTAGTAAAAATTAACTTAAAGGTTACTGCATCAGGTATTTTAATTGATAATTAAAGAGCTGTTATAGTGAAAATTAATAAGGTTTTTTATGGGATATTATTCTTATTTTAAAAAAGTCTTATAATTTGAAGCACAAAAGAATTTAATTAACTTTAAAATGCCTGATTTAGTAATCTCTCAATATAAAAAAAGTAAAAGGAAAAAATTATGGCAGATTTAGCTAAAATTGAAGAACAATTATCATCATTAACGTTAATGCAAGCAGCTGAGCTTGTGAAAATGCTAGAAGAAAAATGGGGTGTATCTGCAGCAGCTCCTGTAGCTGTAGCAGCTGCCGGTGCTGCAGCTCCTGCGGCTGAAGCAGTAGCTGAAAAAACTGAGTTTGAAGTAGTTTTAACAGCTGCCGGTGATAAGAAAGTTGAAGTAATTAAAGTTGTGAAAGATATCACAGGTCTTGGTTTAATTGAAGCTAAGAAATTAGTTGATGAAGCTCCAAAGCCGATTAAAAGCAATGTGAAAAAAGCAGAAGCAGACGAAATCAAAGGTAAGTTAGAAGCTGCTGGAGCAAAAGTTGAATTAAAATAATTATTTCTGCACTAGGTTCTGTAAAGAAAAGTTGAATTATTCGTATTTTAGATAGTTTTAAGTAAAAATTAATAAGATTCTTGTTGAAACAGTTGTTTTTATTCCAAGAAAAATCTTATAATTTTCAATCAAAAACAACTAAGTATAGATTAATTTTTTACAGGACCTAATGTTTTTGCATTACAGATGAAATATTTTATAGCTTTAAATTAACTTCTTAAAATCCAAA
>NZ_AJTT01000009.1:0-24563 GCF_000263055.1 Rickettsia honei RB
TTATATTATTTTCCAAAGGTTTAGCTAGGGACGAATTTGCTAATATTGGTTCTTTTTTTGAAGCCATGTGATTTGTAAGGTTACTTACTATCTTTTGTAACTCCTCATTGTCAGGTAATTTTGCAATTATATCCTTAATATTTCTTTCTTTATTTTCAATTAATTCCTCAAATTTATGCTTCGTTTTATATAATTGTTCATCAATCTTTCTAATTGTTCTAGTATTACTCTCTTTGTTTTTTGCTAAAACCTGCTCACTATTATTTACAAAAACATTTTTAACATTTTGCCAAATATTATTTAATTTTTCAAAAAATGTATGAGGTACTTCTGCCCTAATTTCAGCAACCTGTTTTTGTATTTCTTTAAGTTCTTTGATATTAGAATTTTCGGATATTAAATTTTGGATGTTTTGTTTTGTAGCATTTAACGAATTATATTGTTTCTCTAGTGCTTCAGCATTAATGAATTGTAAGGGATTTGTCATATGTAGAGCTGAGAATCTTTCAGGTTTACTCTTATAACTAAAAAATACTTCCGATAATCTTGCTCTTTGATCTTTAGATAAATCTTTCTTTGTTAAATCCTTAAAACTTTTTTCGATTTCTTCTTGTAATGCTTGCTTTAAAGGTGCAGATTTTTCCGCTATATTATATATCTTATTATCAATATCTTTTAATATTTTATTATTATACTTTATTGCTTCATTTGTTAACTGTTCTTCACTTTTTATCAAAATATACTTTACATTAGAAACTGTTTTTACAAATCTTTTAAACCAAGGCAACGATCTATTATGTTCTTTTTCTAGTTCTTTAGTTTCATTTTGTATTTCGATTAAACCTTGCAACTGCTTATTTTGTTTGCATAATTCATTTACTTGACTTAATATAGTATTTAAAGCATTATTTTCTTGTGCTAATAATTTATTTATATCTATTTCTTTAACCATGCCATACACCTACTATAAATTAATATCAGTATTATAGCAAATTTCTTGTACAAAAGCAAAGAGAAAGTTAATTTATGTAATGTATTTTGATAAATAAAAGATAGATAAGAATATAGTTAACGTAATTTTAAGGATGATAAGCCTATAAGAGCAAATATAACTGAAATAATCCAAAATCTTATTACGACTTTTGATTCTGCCCAGCCGTGTTTTTCAAAATGATGATGGAGCGGTGCCATTTTAAATATTCTTTTTCCTTTAGTAGCTTTGAAGTAATATACCTGTAAAATTACGGATGCCGTTTCAATAACAAACAAGCCGCCGACTATAGCTAAAACTATTTCATGCTTAGTAATAACGCTAATAATACCAAGCACACCGCCAAGACTTAGACTACCGGTATCGCCCATAAAAACTTCTGCCGGTTGTGCATTAAACCATAAAAATCCAAGGCAGCTACCGACTAATCCCGCACATAACACCGTTAACTCCCCGGTATTCGGTATATAGGTTAGCTGTAAATAGTTCGAGTAAATTAGATTTCCTACTAAATAACTTATTAAAGCAAAAGAACCGGCAGTAAAGGCAATAGGAACGGTAGCAAGACCATCAAGCCCATCCGTTAGATTCACGGCATTAGAAGAGCCGACTATAACAAATATAGCAAAAACTATATAACAATAACCAAGATCCAAACTTAAATTTTTAAAAAACGGTACGTTAAGTAAATGACTTGGACTTTTCTCTAGATATTCTAGTAAAACACATATAATGAAGCTAATAATTCCTTGAAGTAAAAGCTTACTTTTTCCTCTTACTCCGTAATGATTATTTTTAGTTACCTTAGCATAATCATCCATAAATCCTATAATACCGAAACTAATAAAACCAAATAACGTAATCCAAATATATTTATTCGTTAAATCAGCAAGTAATAAAGTAGAAAGACAACTAGACAAAATAATCATAATGCCCCCCATTGTCGGAGTACCTACTTTTGTTTGATGCGATTCAGGTCCATCTAAGCGTATAGGCTGACCGTTTTTTTGAAGAGATCGCAGAAATTCTATTAATATCGGACCCGTGATAAAGCTAAGGCTTAGAGTTGTAATAATAGCAAGACCGCTACGAAAAGTAATATAGTGAAATAAATTAGCTATATGTGAATTATGGATATGAGGGAGCAAAAGATTGTATAACATTTGTAGATTTAAATTTAAAAGTATATTTTGATGTTATTCATTGTGCATGGATACCAAATCGTCATTGCGCGCAGTCGTAGACTGCGCGGCAGCAATCTCGTCAAACATCCTGAGATTGCTTCGTCAATTACTACGTAATTTCCGCGCAATGACGGGCAACCAAACCACACAATATTAAGAATATCCTAGTGTATTTATTTATAATAATCAACAATCTTATCAAGTTTTACGCCTCTTGACCCTTTTATTAGAATCAGCTCATTACCTTCAAATAAATCCGTAATATGCGTAATTAATTCATCAACATTTTTAAAGTATTTTTTAACTATTTTGGAAGGTAGTAAATCATCAATATATTTAGTATTTACTCCTACTAAATAGACCTTAGAACAAGCGGTATCTAATATGTACTGCACTAGTTTCTCATGTAATCGTTTAGAATTTTCCCCTAGCTCTAGCATATCGCCTATTATAACAGTTTTATTCTCGGCAGGTACTTGTTTTAAATATTCTAATGCAGCTTTCATTGACTGCGGACTTGCGTTATAGTAATCACAAATTACACGACAATTTTGTATATTGATAATTTCCCCTCTTCCTTTAGTAGGAGAAATATTTGCTAAGTGATTTGCAGCTATCTCTATATCTTTACCTAATATATCGATAATTAAAAGTACACCGGTATAATTTTCGGTAAAATGCCGAGGAATAAAGGGTATCGTTACATCTAAGACTTTATTATTTATCTTATACTTTAAGTAGACTTGCTCTCCTAGGTTCTCATATAAAATTAATTCTGCTGAAGTTTTAGCTGATCTACCGAAGCTATGTATATCGGTGATAGAAAGTTCTTTTAATATCGATAATATTTTGTTATAGCAATTAGTATCGGCATTAATAACGGCAATATCATTTTTGCTAAAATTTGTAAAAATCTCACATTTAGCTTCAGCTATCTCTTCAAGCGAGTTAAAAAATTCTAAATGAGCCTCTGAAATATTAGTAATCATGGCAATATTCGGCTTTAATATTTGAACCAGCTCTCTTATTTCACCTTTATGGTTCATGCCAAGTTCAAAAATAGCATATTCCGTATCATCAGCCATTGAAGCAAGATTAATAAGCATACCGAGTTTGTTATTGAAGTTACCTCGGCTAGCAAAAACTAGAAAATCATGTTGTAATAATACTTTCAGTGCTTCTTTTGTAGAAGTTTTACCGACGCTGCCTGTTATAGCTATAAATTTAGCTTTTGAATTCTCTCGTTTATATAAAGCCATTTTTTGTAGAGCTTCAAAGCAATCATCGACTAAGATAATTTTATCTTGATCATTGATCTCTAATCGCTTACTAATAATTACGGCTGCTGCTCCTTTATCTATTGCATCTAGAACATAATCGTGACCATCTCTATTACCTTGAAGTGCTATAAATAAATTACCTTTTTTAACATCTTTGGAATTAAATTGCACTTCATTACAATTTATAGAATTAGAGATTGTTATACCGAGAACAGCACTTAAAGTTTTAGAGTTCCAGATCATATATGTTTTTGTTATTTATGTGTTGTTGTATGACGTGTTTATGTCATTCCCGCGTAGGCGGGAAGCCAGTAAACATATAAAAACCAAGCTTTTTATATGTTTATTTTATCAAATATGTAACTTCTGTATTAATATTGAAGTTATTTTTCTGGATCCCCGCTTCCGCGGGGATGACATCAAGTTTTTTTAACACTGTCCGGTACTATGGGTCAAGCCACGGGATGACAAACTTTTACACACTTCCTCACAACCTCAGCATCATCAAAAGGTAATTTCTTATCGCCTATAATTTGGTAATTTTCATGACCTTTGCCGGCAACTAATAAGATATCATCTTGTTTTAAATTATTTATACCGTATTTAATAGCCTCTTCTCTATTTGCTATTTCTGTATAATCTGCTTTCTCTATACCGCTTATGATTTCAGCTCTAATAAGCTTTGGGTCTTCATGGCGTGGATTATCATCTGTAATTATGATGGTATCGGCACGTTTTGCGGCTATTTGCCCCATAAGACTTCTCTTTGCCTTATCACGATTACCACCGCAGCCAAAAACTACGCTTAGCTTACTATCACGTAATTTAATATTTTTCAGTTCCGTTAAAGCGTTTTCAAGAGCGTCCGGAGTGTGGGCATAATCAACGAAGATATTAGTATTATCTATTCTCTCCATTCTGCCTTTTACTGCTTTAACTTCTACTAAAGAATCTATAACATCATCAAAAGCAAAACCAATATAATGAATGCTAAGAACAGCAATTAATAAATTACTAGCCTGAAAGCTACCAATTATCGGGGTATTAAAATTATATTCTCTATTATTAAATGTAAAATTAATATTTTGTCCTTTTAAAGAACCGTTAATTCTAGTTATTTCTAAATCACCTTTTTTCCCAACGGTTATAAATTTAATATTATGATTATGTAGATAATCTTTAACAAACTCTATTTCTTCTATATCAGAATTTAATATTGCGATACCGTTCGGTAATAAATGATTTATAAATAATTTCAGTTTGGCTAATAAATAATTTTCTTTTGTATGGTGGTAATCTAGATGATCCTGACTAAAGCTAGTAAAACATGCGGTATTTACTTTTATTTCCCTAAGTCTTGCTTGATCAAGACCATGACTAGAAGCTTCAAAAACTAAATATTCTATACCATTTTCAGCTAAATTATGAGCAATTTTTCTAAAGCTTAAATAGTCTAAAGTTGTTAATTCCGGTACATCATTTATAAGATTAACGCAGCCAAATATTTCTACCCCTATCGTACCTATAGATGCTGCTTTTTTCCCAAGTAACGAATATGTTTGAGCTATATAGGATACTACCGAGCTTTTACCGTTAGTACCGGTTACGGCTATTAGATCCTTTGGTTTTTTAGGATAGAATATTTCTATGGCTTCATATAAAGCTGCCTGCACATCTTTTACGTAAATTACTTTATCTATAAAAATATTTTTTTTATTGTCCGTAATTACTAATACTGCACCTTTGCTTAAAGCATCCTTAATAAAATCATTTCCATCAGTATTCCGTCCTTTAATCGCAAAAAAGATATCTTTATCCTTAACGGTTTTAGAATTAATTGACAAACCTTTTACGTTATGTTGTTGAAATAATTGCTTTAGGTTATGGGACATATTTATTATGTTAAAAACGTGTTACCGTCATTGCAAAGAAATTGCATAGCAATTGACGAAGCAATCTCAGGAGTTTGTTATTATTTCATGAGATTGCCACGCAGCCTACGGCTGCTTGCAATGACAGAGCAGGAATGACATCGAGTCTACACCTCCGATAAATTCCAAAGTAGTTGATTTGCCTCAACAATTATATTTTTATCTACTAATTTCTTGATATATACTAATTTATTATCTGGTTTGATTTTTGCCTGATTAGAGTAAGTACTAACGAATTTTAAAATTTTATCAGTCATATCGGCATTTTTATAAAATTTAATCACAAATCCGTTATCTCCTGAATCTAGATTTTCAATATTTAACTTAAAGCATAATAGTTTTATTTTTACAATATCAAGTAAATTATTAAATTCAATCGGTAGTAAACCGAATCTATCAATCATCTCATCTTTAAATGTCTCTACTTCTATCTCATTACTTAAATTACCTATTCTTCTATATAGTCCAAGTTTAAGAGCTGCATCGGCTACATAATTATCTGGAATAAATACGGATAATCCCAAATTAATAGTCGGGATAAATGGTTGTTCTGAAACAATCGGTTCATCTTTAAAAATAGCTATTTGTTCTTCCAACATTTCTTGATATAGTTCTGTACCTACTTCTTTAATTTGTCCTGATTGTTCTTCACCTATCAAATTACCGAAACCTCGTAAATCCATATCACGGCTTGCAATAGTAAAACCTGAGCCCAAAGCACAACTATTTTGTATTATCTCTAAGCGTCTTAAGGAGTGCGATGTCATCTTTTTATGACTTGCTACCGTTAGATAGGCATAACCCCGCATTTTACCTCGACCTATGCGACCACGCAATTGATATAGCTGACTAAGACCCAGCATATCAGCATTATGTATGATCATGGTATTTGCCTCGGCTATATCAATTCCTGATTCTATAATAGTAGTTGAGACTAGTATATCGAATTTGCCGGCATAAAACTCGCTCATAACCTCATCAATTTTACTCGGAGTCATTTTTCCGTAAGCTATTTTATAGCTTAATTCCGGCACGATTTGTTTTAATTGTTTTGCGATATCCTCTATATCTTTAATTCTTGGAACTACATAAAAACTTCTTCCGCCTCTAAAATGTTCGCGTAATAATGCATCTCTGATAATAACGGGATCAAACGGCATAACCGAGGTATGAACTTCCAGCCTGTTTAGAGGCGGCGTTGCAATAATGCTAAGTTCTTTTAAACCGATCATTGACATTTGCAGCGTTCGAGGAATCGGTGTTGCCGACATTGCAAGTACATGGGAAGAGGATTTTAGCGATTTAAGAAATTCTTTTTGACCGACACCGAAATGTTGTTCTTCATCGATTATTAACAATTTCAAATTAAAGAATTTTATATTTTTATGTAATAAAGAATGAGTGCCTATTATTATATTTATTTTACCGCTTTCAAGCTCCGATCTTATAATTTTTGCTTCTTTAGAACTAATAACGCTAGATAATTGCTTGATATTTAAACCAAAACCTTTGAACCTTTCCATGAACCTTGAAAAATGTTGACTACATAAAATAGTTGTCGGTACAACTACGGCTACTTGAGGTAAATGTTCATTTAGAGATTTTGCTACCATAAAGACGGCACGCATTGCTACCTCTGTTTTACCAAACCCGACATCACCGCATATTAACCTATCCATTAACATACCGTTGCTTAGATCTTCTTTAATATCGTTTATAGCAATTAATTGGTCTTCCGTTTCGCTGAAAGGAAAATTAGCACAAAATTTATCATATTCTTCAAGGTCAAATTCAATGGAAGCACTACTATTAAGTTTCCTTTTAGCTGCTATTTGTATTAAATGCAGTGCTATCTCTTTTATACGCTTTTTAAGCTTTGCCTTACTTCTTTGCCATGAAACGCTACCAAGCTTATCAAGCTCCGCATTATCATTGCCGTATTTTTTTATTACCTCTATACTTTCAACTGGTATATATAATTTATCATTGCCGGCATATAAAATCTTTAAAAAATCATGTGGTTTGCCTTTGATTTCTAAAGCTTCTAGCTTTAAAAACTGCCCTATTCCATGATCTTTGTGAACAACAAATTCGCCTTCAGCTAAATTATCAAGCTCCAGCAAGATATTTTTAAGTTTTTTGTTAGTGTTTGTAGAGCTAGGTTTTTCTTCTAATAATTCGCTAGCGGTAATAAATAAATATTCTTTCGTATAAAAGCTTTGATTTAAAGGAATTATCGCGACATTTATTATTGAAGCCTTAGCCTCATCTAATTTATTTATCTCATTATATTTATATTCATAATTTTGAATTATGCTTTTGATTCGCTCAAAACTACTTAAAACGCTTGAGCCTATAATAATTTTCTTATGAGAATTTGCTTTAATAACCTCAAATAATTTATCGAAAACCGTTTTCTTTTCTATAAAACTTGTAGCAGCGATATTTTCAATTAAGCTAGCTTGCTCTGAGTTTTCAAAAGTAAGTAGTATATTATTTTTTTGTTCTAGTAATTCCGTTATTTCAGAAGCGGTAAAATATAAGCTAGTCGGTGAAAGGGTGGGATAGAAACTATTAAATTTAAGTTTATTTGCCTCTGACCTTGCCGAATAAAAATCGTTATAACTATGTTCAAATTCTAAAATGGCTTGTTTTGACAAATGATCGAATATGAAAATAGGATCGTTTAAATAATCTATTAAGTTAGAGCAGGAATCGTAAAATAATGGGAGTAATTGTTCATATCCTGTGAATTTTCTTCCAGATATTACCGCCTCATATAAAGCATTATCAGTATGATTAACTCCAAAATTTCGTAAGTAATTATTCTTAAAATTACCTATAGTTTCACTATTTAAAACTATCTCATTTGCAGGACTAATAATAAGCTCCCTGCAGGATTTAGTCGAAATTTGCGTATCAATATCAAATTCTTTTATTGATTCAATATAACCCCAACTAAAATGAATTCTATAAGCTTTAGGACCGGACAATATTATATCAATGATTTCGCCTCTAACCGCAAATTCCCCGGCATCGATGCTACTCGCATTTCTTGTAAAACTATTTTCTACTAGAAACATAGCAAGCTCATCCGTAGTAAATTTCATTTTAGGGGATAATTTCAAAAAATATTTAGAAAAAAAATCTTTCGGCGGTAATTTGTTTAATAAATTCGCTGTATGAGTGATGAGTAATTTGTTGCTATTACTATTATTTGTTGTTAGCTTGATTAATGTTTCTGCACGTCTAGATAAGATATTTGCATTTGGTGACGTATGGTCATAAGGGATGGTATTATAGCTTGGAAAGTAATAAATATTTTCATTAGAAGAAAAAACTAAAGCTTGCTTGTATAATTGCAACGCCTCCTCTTCATTACTCGCACTCAAGATAAAATCTTGCTTAAGATTCTTAGTAAAATTATCAATTGCAAAGAAAGATTTGGCAGCCGCCGGAAATTTTTGTTGTAACATTCTACAGGAGTTTATATTTTTGCTATTTTGTGTAATTTATCAATTATTTCGGCATCTAGATAAGAAGGAGCAGAAGATCTATTATTAATCCAATTATAAAGATCATTATCATTTTGATCAAGTATTAAAGAATAGCGTCCAAGTTTTTTTTCATCCATTAAGGATAGGTACTTTTCGGCAAAGCTACCGAGTATATAATCCATTTCTCTGCAACCGCGATTTTTACTACGGTAATAAAGTTTCTTTTGTAAAGAGTTTTTATTTAATTTATTCATCTATAACATCTTGCAAAATTTTTTTATAATAATATTATTAAAGCAATCAGATACCAAAATCATTTTAAAATGCTTTAATAATTCAGCACTCTAATAAATCCATTCTACATGGGTAAAATTCTATTAACTTTTATTATCAATAACAGCAAAAAAGCGTAAATATGTCGGTTCAAAATATCTGTTCTACAAAAGCTTATGATATGCTAATTTCAAATGATAATGCTTTTCTTGTAGATGTTAGAACTAGAGAAGAGTGGCAGCAAGTGGGCATACCTCATTTAGATAATAAAAATAAGGTGATCTTTCTAAGTTGGCAATTGAATAAAGATTTTGAAGATAATTTTTTATCTATCGTTAACGATAAAATTCATGCAATAATATTTTTTCTGTGCCGTTCAGGACATAGGTCATTTATCGCAGCAAATTTTATAACTAATATAGGTTATAAAAATTGTTATAATATTAGTGACGGCTTTGAAGGAAATAATCAAGATAAAGGCTGGAAACAAAATAACTTACCGTGGCAGTTTTAAGTGAGTACTAACCAAATAATTTTAACGGATCAAGGTGATAATTATGTAAATGTCTGGAGTCACGTGGCTCAAGATCTTTACAATCATTACGGTGAAACTCTATATAATAGCTGGTTTAGTAAAGTCAATTTTATAGAGTCTTCATTAAATACCGTTATTCTTTGTGCCCCTACTAACTTTGTTAGAGATTGGATAAAATCCAAGTACTCTATGGTCATATTGCAACTATTTCAACATTATAATAATACCATTAAGTCAATTGAAATAATTACTAAAGAGTTACCTGGAACACCCCAAACAGTTACAGAATTACCTACTAAGACTTTTGCCGATATCGGCAGCAGTGAGCTTAATTCAGAAAATATCTTTTCAACCCTTGATGTACGTTTTACTTTCGATAATTTTGTGGTTGGAGCCCCAAATGAGCTAGCTTATGCAGCCGCAAGAGCGGTTGCAGAATCATCAGGTGCGGTTTCTGAGTCTAATCCGCTTTTTCTATATGGCGGCGTAGGGCTTGGTAAAACTCATTTAATGCATGCAATCGGTTGGTACATCAAGCAGAATAATCCAAGCCGCAAAGTGATATACATGTCGGCAGAAAAATTTATGTATCAATTTGTTAAAGCTCTGCGTAACAAAGAAGTAATCTCGTTTAAAGAGAAATTTCGTTCGGTTGACGTGTTAATGATTGATGATATTCAATTTATTTGCGGTAAAGATAGTACGCAGGAAGAATTTTTCCATACTTTTAATACATTGATTGATAATAACCGTCAAATGGTTATTTCTTGTGATAGATCGCCTTCAGATTTAGATAATATTGAAGATCGGATAAAATCTCGTCTTGGATGGGGCTTAGTTGCCGACGTTCATAGTACTACTTATGAGCTACGACTCGGTATTCTAGAATCTAAGATTGAGCAGATGAACGTTAAAATACCAAAAGACGTAATTGATTTTTTAGCATCTAAAATCGTTTCAAACGTTAGAGAACTTGAAGGAGCTTTAAATAAGGTGATCGCTCATTCTAATTTTACTTTAAAAGAAATTACACTCGAAAACACACAAAATATTTTGCGGGATTTACTGCGTTCTAATGAAAGAATAATTACCGTTGAAGATATTCAGAAAAAGGTAGCTAGCCGTTATAATATTAAGTTATCCGATATGTCTTCATCACGGAGATTACGAGAAGTTGCAAGACCGCGTCAAATAGCCATGTATCTTAGTAAAGCATTAACGCCGAAAAGTCTTGCAGATATCGGTAAAAAATTCGGCAAAAAAGACCACACGACGGTTATGCATGCTATTAAGAAAGTAGAAGAATTACTGGAAAACGATATAGAATTACGCGAAGAGATTAATTTGCTAATGAAAATATTGCAGAACTAAATGTCATACCGTAGTCAAGCTGACTTTGTTGCATGGTCCGAAAAACCGACTCGATGTCATTCCCGCGAAATCGGGAATCCCGGGTAAAGCAAAATAAATCGAGCTTTTAATTGTACAAACTTATTGTGTATAACCTTTAAATTACTGGATTACCGCTTTCGTGGGCATGACATAAACAGCCATACAATAAAGCCAAAACGTCGCAGGAATGATATAGATATATATCAAATGCTCTCAAAAAACGATTCAGTAAAAGAAATTTTTTCAAGATTCTCCAGAAAATACCAAATTAACAGAATTAAAAAGTTTAAATGAATTAATAAAGAGGAATTACAAATTCACTATCTCGACTACGATTATCAAATCCACGCTAATCAAGAATATAGATATATTTTTAAGAATAGTAATATTACAAAATATTTTATTGCTCCTGAAAAGCGCTTATTTTATCAATTAAAATTTGTTGATGCAGACAGGGTATACTCAAATGATTTGGAGAATTGGAATGTAAAACGAGGAGCGAGTACGCACAGCCCCTTAATAGGTGAGCATGCGAGTCCTCCGAAGTTTTGTAGAAACAATTCTTCAAATCATTTGAGTATGCAAGCTACAGGCAGTCATCTATGTGGTAAAGATCAATATAATACTACCTATGTATTTTTAAATACTGATTCATTTACTCTTAGCTACCAAGTTCTAGGACCTCAAAAAGACCATAATATTAATACTATTTTTAATAGTATATAGTATTAGTATGTTCTCCAATTAGTTTAAAATATTCTTTCATACTATTGTCTATATCAGTTGTTTCCAAAGTTTGATTATTATCATCATCATTTGCATCATATATATCTTTTCTTTTAGAAAAGGCAAGTTTTAATCTCTTTTGAAACGAGGTAGGAGAAATAGTTTGATTAAATTTGGGGGGTAATATCTTGTAATACATTCTTAGCATATTCAGGTGCATCAATATCATACCATTCTTTTATTTTAGCACATAAAATTTGTAGAATTTCAGGTAGGATTTTTTTTATTTCTGTCTTGAGAGATGCTTGTTTTTGAGCTAAAAACCCTTCAATATTTTTTAAGCTTTCAGTAAATTCCAAGTAGGTTATTTCAATTAAATCCTTTAAATCTTGAGAAAAATCCTTTTTTTCAAGAAATTTAGTTTTTGTAAGCTTTAAATTACGTTCTCCTATATTGTTTACTTTAAGAATTAAAGCAGTTAAATTTTGGTCTAATGAATTTAACAACTTTATAGGACAATGCTCTAATTTATAAACTTTTGCTAAAAAAGATTTTATATCATTGCTTTTTACATTATCCATATTTTTGTAAAATTACATTGAAGCTAAGATGTCAAATATTCGTGCTATATTTGCTAGTTTATAATTATTTAATTTTTTACTAAGCCATTCTATTAATATATTACCTTCTTTAATAAGTAATAGATTACCATTTTGTACATTTGTAGTGTCATAATCTATTGGAATTTGGTAACACATATTTATAGTTTTTCAGTATAGCTCTTGTTTGAGCAACGGCATGCTCAGCAGATATAGGAAAAAACTCCTTATATGATAAAAATATACTATTTTTATCAATAAGTTCTAAAAACATAGGAGCCGTAAATAAGGTTGCACTATTTCTATGCGTTGCAAGCATAAATAACAAATGTGTTAACTTTTCTGCAAAGTAATTTAGTTTTCGCGGTAATTCTTCTATATTTTGTGTCAATGCTTTAGCATGCACAACTTCAAATATACGTTTTATAATAGCATGTTTATATTCATGTTCTTGCTCAAATTTAGATAAAATTTCATCATACTTTCCTAAGCCAAGTACATCTGTTTGTACATTACCGGTTTTATAATGTACTATATGATTAATTGTAAAAGTTTCTTCTTTAGTACTTGAGATCTTACATATAGTAGATAAATCACTATTTATTTCTTCTAAAATCCGGTGCTTTAGCTGATTTTATTATTCCTGCCAATCATTTCAGCAAAAGCTAAAAGTCCTTTAGAATTATGTATGGGTTATTACTTATACTTTTTTAAGTTGATATTACTGTTTTGCAATTCAATAATACTTTCTTTGCATGCTGAGCAGTAATACCGTCTGCTAAAGCAAATATCTTAGGAATAGAGTGATTTGGATTAAATACACAATGCAATAGCTTTTGATAATCCTTATACTTATATTTTCTTTGTTATAATTTTTAAATAATTATGTTTATTAAAAGCAGTTTTGATAATATTAAAATTTTCTTCGTAATAATTATTATCTACAACTAATATTTCAGATTTAATTTTTTTTATAAATATTTCTAATAGTAGAATATTTAAAAAATCTATCAGCTAAATTATGTAATACTAAACCCAGTTTAAGTTTAAAATCTTCAGAGTTGTATATATAATTAATATCTAGTATATTTTTAAGTACAAAATTAAGATACCTAGGTAAAGTATAATTTTCTTTTAACTCTTCATCAGAGGAGCTATCAAAGTTTTCGTATTTTAGCATTATTATTTATAGTAGAATGAGTATTAAATTATTTAGAAACAAATATCCCTATAAGGGGGATTAAAGTATCTAGTGTCTCCGTAAGGGCACTAAAATCATCTCTATATAATAAATCATTTGTAGTACATAATTCTTTAATATCTAAAGTTTGTCCAGTATTTCCCTCAAAACAATACATAAATGCCAAAGCTTCCATAATTTTCTTATCTTTAACAAATTTAAATAATCGTTCTTTTCCATAAGTTATTGTATCTTCAACATCAGCTAAATCTTTCTCTACTAAGGGCATCATTGTATTTACTTCTTGAGCTAATAACTGAGGATCTATATTACTAGGATGACTTAGCATATCTCATACCATCATAGTTATAATATTAGCTATATACTAAAATATTAAAGTTTTCTTTACTAATAGTTACAATTTATTTTATAAGTTAAATTTTATTCAGTTTAGACTTTAGACAAATAAGTTTATTGACAAAAGTTAATTTTTATTGTATTTTGCCCTCTTAGTATTTTTTTGAAAGGTAGTTATGGTAGATATAAACAATAATAAGATTAGCTTAGCACTATTTGAAGGCGGTGGAGTAAAAGGAAATATCCATTTAGAAAAATTAAAAATAATGGAACAAATAACCGGTAAGCCTACTTGTGAGATATTCGATTTTACTGGAGGGACCAGTGTTGGAGGACTTATTTCTATTTTGCTTAATTTACCGAATCCTAATAATCCCGGAAAACCTTTATTCAGTGCAGCGCAAGCTCAAGAACTGTTTGAAGAAATGGCACACAATATTTTTCCGGTAGGATTAACTTTTAGAAAATTGTGGAGTTTTAATGGCTTATTCAGCCATAAATTTTCTCCTGAACCATTAGTAAAATTATTGAAAGAATATTGTAAGAATTATACCCTCAAGGATTTAATCGGTGATGTTGTAGTTACAGGTTATGATCTAAATAATAAACACAATCCTCTTATGACCTTCTCTACTATAGATGCTAGACAAAGTGAAGAGAATGATTATTACCTTTCAGATATAATACAAGGCATCACTGCAGCACCTGGATATTTCCCCAGCCACAATTTCCGTAATATAACCAATACTAAATCACATAAAATTATTGATGGTGGAGTATATGCTAATGACCCAACCTTACAAACATGGCAATTATTAAAAGAAAATAACTATCACATAGAAAACGCTTTGTATTTATCATTAAAAGAAGAAAATAATGATGATTACCAAACTGTTTGTTGCGGCGGAGGCATGCTAGAACTAGTGAAAAATAATATGCCCGCTAAAATATTAGCAGCAACACAACAAGCTGATGAAAAAACCGCTCAAAGCATTTTTGGTAATAAATTAATAGAAATAGCTACTTATATTCCAGAAAAACATGCTGAGATGAGTGATTCTAGTACTGAAAATCTGCAAGCACTAAAAGAATTTGCTAAAAAATCTATATATGGAAGCTCCACCTTTAGAGATATACCTTATAATGAAAAGTTTAAAGAAGCTATTGATAAAATAATAACTAATTATAATGCAAATAACCCTAACGACCAAATTGTTATGAATGATTTTTATAAAGAGTTATTCCATATTAATACTTCTAATAACGCACTTGATAAAAGTTTTAAACAGGAAGAAGATATAGCAAACAACGAGGATGCAGTGAATACACCGATAGCTCAAGCTCTAGATTCTAAAGATATAGAATCTGGGAAAAAAGAATTATTAGAAGGTATCAAGGAGTTTTTTAATCCATTCATCGAAAAAAATCCAGCAGCAAAAGTAGATATAGAGAATTGTTTACACGAAATAAAAAATTTGACATTAGCAGAAATTGAAAACGGTATTGTTACTTTTAAAGCAGCTAGATTAAAATGGCAAGCAGAACAGAATAACCTTGATGTATTTAGTAGCTGTAGTATGGAAGCCTTAAAAGAGGATATGACTCTTGAGGGTGAGGAGCATACAGATGATTTACAAGGTTATCTCTAACTTTCTTAATGTCATTCCGGCGTAGGCGGGAATCCAGTCAAAAAAGTATAAATATGCTAGACTTTTAAAACTAAACGCTCGATTTATCTCGCTTTACCTTGGATTCCTGTTTTCGCATGAATGAAATCGAACGCTTTCTTCGAGCCATACAAAACGCCACAGCTGCTCACAATGACGACACCTGTGTTTAGTTAGGAATATTTGACTTTTTCTTCTTATATAAAATCCAAATACAGTAAAACGAAATAGCAGAGATAATACTTAAAACGAAGCATAATAAAGCAAAATTGCTTATCGTTGCGCCGTGTATTTTAGAAACCAAATAAGTTACAGCAGCGATAACTACGTAGTATATTGCACTAAATATAGATCCTGCTGTACCTGTTACTTTAGCATAATCCTTCAGTGCATAACGAAGCGTCATAGGAATAAGTAGATTATGCCCAACCATATGAATCATCATCGGTGCAAATATCATAGCGATTGCAAGATTATGACTCGTTGAAATAACTTCTAATATAAAAGCATTTACCGCAAATAATATACAACCGCACAAACTAAAAATAAATTCTAAACCCATAAACTTTTTTATCGTGTACATGGCGTTTTTTTATTAAATACCCTCCTAAAAAGCCTCCAAAGATAGCGGCAAAAGATAACAAAAACGCTAATTTACCGTAAAAAGATGGCGAAACTTTCATTTTATCAATCAAAATAAAAGGAGCTTCTATGAAAAAACTGTAATATATGCCGTTAAATGCACTGATGATAAAAGCATATAACCAAAGAATTTTATCTTTAATAATTACCTGCAAAACCTCAAAATATTTACTGCTTTGGGAAAAAATCTATATAAGAATTTGTTTCAGGTAAAACTTTATAATATAGTACCGGTAAGGCTAAAAAATACAAAAACATATAATGCCAGCTTGAATATTCTATAATATAGCCCCCTATAGATGAACCTAGAGAAGGGATAAATAACAGCCACGGAGATAAGCTAGCATAGACATATGATAACTCTAAGCCTTTTGATAGGAGTCTCCAGCCATACCTCCCCAATAACAGAACCTACACTTACACCGAAAGCTTGCACAAAACGAGCTATCATCAGCATTTCTATATTAACTGCAAAAATGCTAATAATTGAAGATACAACATAAATAAAAAGCCCTAATAAAGCTATAGGTCTCCTGCCGTAAATATCCGATAATCTGCCGAGTGATAATATACCAAGCGCAAACCCTAGAAAATATAATGTAGATGTAATTTGAGTGAGACCGCCGTCAATGCCGAAATATTTGGTTAAACTCGGTAATCCTGAAGTATAAATTGTTTCCGTAGTCGGTGATAAAATAAATAAGCATAGAAGCATCCATGCCGGAATCTTCGCAATAATTTTCATAAATGATTTTTTTTTACGGTTCATCGAGTTTTATCGATTAATCCGCTCCAAACAAATTTTTTCCATTATCATTTTTAATCTTTCTATTCTCTCAATCAAGTAAAGTAACTGCTCTCTGCTAATTCTATAATTTTTATCATATCTTGCATCAACGTAAGCTTTTTCTAGTAATTCAAAACATTCTTTTTGTTCGGGAGACGATTGCAGAAATACTTTAAGTAGTTCAACATTATAAATTTGCACAATATCCACCTAGCTTTCTTATATCGTGTAACTTTGGTTTTTGTAACGGGCAAAAACTAATAAAATGTTACTGTAAACACTTTCAGTGGCTTGATGCAGCTCAAAAGCACTTTTACTAAAATCACCTCTTTCTAATGGGTATTTACAATCAATAAAAAAACTCTTGCCTCTACCAAACCAGTATTCATAATCTTCTTTAGCCATTTCTTTTACTTCACTCCAAGGCAAATTTTTAGCTCGAGAAAGCTGCTCGCCACTATCATATAAAAGAATACCTTCATTCTTAATGTCGGTATAAAAATAACGCCCTTTTTCAAGCTTGTCATTTACCTCACTTATAATTCGCATATTATAGATATTCAAGGTTCTAGCGAAAAAACCTCGGCTTTTCTTAAGCCTGTTTGTTCTAACCTTTTTTCTATCTTAGATTCTACCCTTAAAGTAGCATGCTAAATTTACATTTTTTTCTACTAAAAAGTCAAAATCACTTGTATAACTATAAGTAGTATGATCTTCCGTATACATATCTTTAACCCAATCACCTCTAGCATACGAGCCATACAAGATAATCAGGGCAATTTTATCATTGGCAACAGCCAAAATTTGCTGCACTATATAATCAAGCCTATCTTGCACTTCAAGAGACCGTTTTGGTCAAATTGTTTTCATAGCTGATCGTTATTTAAACGTTAAATCTAAAATGTACTATATCCCCATCCTGCATTTTATATTCTTTACCCTCTAAACGCATTTTACCTACTTCCTTGGCTTTTGCTTCACTACCGAGATTTATGTAATCTTTATAGCTGATAACTTCTGCTCTGATAAAACCTTTTTCAAAATCGGTATGAATAATACCGGCAGCAGCCGGTGCAAGTGTGCCATCTTTAAAAGTCCAACTATGGGCTTCCTTTGGTCCTATAGTAAAAAAGCTTTTAAGGTTTAAAAGATTATACCCCTCTTTAATGACTTTACTAAGCCCTGTTTCGTCTAAACCTATAAATTTTAAAAACTCTTCCTTTTCTTCCATGCTTTCAAGTAAAGCAATTTCAGCTTCTATTTTTGAAGAAATTACGACACTTTTAGCATTTTCTTTCTTTGCTCTTTCCGCTACTAATTTTGTAAATTCATTACCTATAGCTGCATCTTTTTCAAGTACGTTACATATATATAAAACGGGCTTAGAGGTAATTAACTGTAATTGTTTTAAATTATCAACTCTTAAAGCTTCATTTAGCACTCTTGCAGGTTTATCCTCACCTAATACCTTATAAACCTCTTTTAACAGCTCTATCTGCTCTGCCATTGCTTTATCGCCTGACTTTAAGCGTTTTTCACTTGTAGCTAAACGCTTTTCAACCGATTCTATATCGGCAAGTATTAATTCCGTTTCAATAATCTCGAGGTCATGCAGCGGATCGACTTTGTTATGTACGTGCGTTATATCCTCATCTTCAAAACAACGCAGTACGTGCAGTATTGCATCGACTTCCCTGATATGAGATAAGAACTTATTACCTAGCCCCTCCCCTTTGCTTGCTCCTTTAACAAGCCCTGCAATATCGACAAACTCAATATAAGACGAAATAATTTTACCGCTTCCGGCTAAGCTTGCTAGTTTATGCAAACGCGCATCAGGCACTAAAACTTTGCTGCTATTAGGCTCAATAGTACAAAACGGATAATTAGCGGCATCTGCAGCCTGACTTGCCGTTAAGGCATTAAATAACGTCGACTTACCGACATTCGGCAACCCAACAATTCCGAGTTTTAGTGTCATAAATTTTTCCGTAAATAATACATTATAGAATCTTTTTCGTAACCGTGCATAGCAAATTCAATTTTATACCCCAGTTTCTCATAAAACGATTTTGCTTGGAAGTCCATAGTAACAAGATGAATAAAATTACAGCCTCGTTCACGTGCTAAATCCTCAGCCTTTTGCATTAGTACAGTACCATAATTTTAGTTTCTTATATTTTCATTAACAAAGAGTGAATCAATGTAAAATCCCCCCAAGAACTCATACCGCTAATTCCTACAACAAAATTTTTATCCTGATCTAAACAGGAAAATGAAAAAGATTCAATATCTCCTACTAACCCCTTTTGTTCTCTAGCATCTTTGTTCAAAGCCTCAATAATTATAGTTCTATGAGTTCTATCCATTGCATCAGCATAAACAATTTCAAAATTTTGTGTCATAAATCTTTGCTTCTTTGCTGTTTAGTTTTAATATCGTTTTCCCGTCATTGCGAGGAGATGCATAGCATCAACGTGGCAATCTCGTGAAATAGTATAGAATTCCTGAGATTGCTTCGTCAAAACTTACAGTTTTTGCTCGCAATGACGAGTTGGTATCCACGCAGCAACGTCGATCAAGTCGTAGGAATAACATTGAATATATCAAGCTATCTTATTCTTAAATTCTTCTAACTTATTCTCTAATATTAAACCAAAGTTACTAGTGATTCTATCTATAGCTTGCATTACTGTTTCATACTCCGGTTTAGAGAAATGATTAAGTACGTAATCTGCTACATCCTGATTATTTTGCGGTCTACCGACTCCAATCCTAATCCGGTTATAATTATTACCTATAACCCCATCAATCGACTTTAAACCATTATGCCCGCCATTACCGCCACCGGTTTTAAATTTTATTCTACCTGTTTCTAAATCAATATCATCATGAATAACAAAGATTTTTGCGGGGTAGATATTATAATATGTTTTCACCGATATCACTGACTTACCGGACAAATTCATATAGGTGGTAGGCTTTATAAAAATTATCTTTTGTCCATCACTAATAGTTTCAGCAATTTCACAATTGAATTTTTTCTTTGTACTAAATGATGAATTATATTGGTTTGCTATTTTCTCTATAGCAATAAAGCCGACATTATGCCTCGTATATTGATACTCTTTTCCTGGATTACCAAGACCAATAACAAGAAGCATAATAATTTACCTAATAAATAGTAATGGAAAATTTTTGAAGAAGTATTGATTTGCAAGAAGTACAGATGTCATTCTTAGCTCAGCATTATTGCGTGGATCGAAAAACCTACTCGATGTCATACCGTGGCTTGACCACGGTATCCAGAAAAAAATTAACAAAGACTGGATACCGCTACAAGCTCGCAGTATGACAATTAAAGATTACCGGATTCCCGCTTCTAGCTAGGAATGGCATAAAACGAGCCAAACAACAACGCCTACGAATCCTCGCAATAACGATTTAAGTATCTAAGCAAGTCCTTATCGTGAGAATTATCTTACTTCCCTGCTTCAGCGGCTTGTTGTTCCCCTTCAGCTTCAGTTTTTGCTCCTCTACGTCCTATAATAGTTGCAAGGACAAATTCTTTTTTTGTAACAAAACTACATCCTTTCGGTAATTCTATTTTTGACGATTTTAGCGAAGTAGCCATAGGCATATTAGTAACATCTATAGTTACGTTTCTTGGGATATTATTAACATCACATAATAAAGTAACTCTTCTTTTTACTATATTAAAGTATCCACCTCTTTTAACGCCTAAAGCTCTTTCTTTCCCTTCATATACTACAGGTACTTCCATTTTTTGGGTTTTCTCTTCTAAAAAGACAAAATCAACATGGCGTACTATATCCGTAACAGGATGTAATTCTACAGCCTTCGGCAATACTTTATATTTTTTCTTATCAATTGTTAAATTAATTAACTGAGAGATAAAAGCCGGCTTTCTATAATATTTAGTTATTTCCTTTTCTTCCAAAGAAATACTAACAGGTGTTTTACCAGCTCCATAAATAATAGCCGGAACACGCCCTGCTCTTCTTAATGCTCTTGCTGCTCCCGTACCGAATTCCGTGCGGGATTCCGCTTCAAGTTCTAATATTTCACTCATTATTACTCCATATTAACTTATAATAAATCTTCATTATCATACTTAAGTACAATTAAAAATTCAAGTAAATTAATTTTTGGCTAGAATATAGGAGTAATATATTCCTTAGTTAAAATTCTTTAATTTATTGGATATTGAAAAGAAATTTAGTTCTAACCGAAATTATTTTGTAAGGAAATTATGAAACAGATACAACCTAAGCGTATTGCAAATCCCTCATCAAACTGTGGAGAAGAAATTGCTGCCAAGGATATAAATAAGGATGTTCTCCTTGAATCTATTATGTACTCTTCTGACTATATTGGGCGTGACAGCGAGAGTGAAGATGACGATTCTTATGCATCAATACTCTTGTTCAAAATAAAGAACCGGAATGCAAAATTCACTTAGATTTAGTTTAGTATATTACATATGTGCTACCAAACAAATGTTAGAGAACAAGCAGAAAATGCGAAGGTTTCTAATTTAGACAATGAAAAGCAGTAATTAAATGTAGTACAACTCCAACAATTCTGTACCGAAAGAAAGTTCAATTGAATCTATGATAACATCAACATCAAAAAGCAACATAGATGCTGACAAAATTATCTTACCTTTCCCTTCTGTAGGACAACAAAGACAATTAGAGAAATTATATCGTTATAATTAAAATTTTTAAAGAGCTTTACCCTTCTAATTCTGACAATGGTAACGTTGGAATAGTAATATTATTAGGTGATGCAAAGGGGTCATACGGCGACCTAAATCTATGGGATATTTAAAAATTTATGAGTTTGCAGAGATAATCTAGCACCGCTTTCTAATGCTAATTTTACTGCTAACTCATTATTTTCGCTATTAAGTCTTTGGTTGTTTTGATCCATAGGTTGAATAAAAACCGGTATATTATAAGAGGTTTGCCCTACTTCCGGTATGAGACTATATTCTAAAATATTTTTAGCAACGATAAATTTCACCGCACTAATTTTAGGCAATAAATCTTCTCTTATTTTACTATAACCGGTTTTACCTACCTTCGGCGAACAAATTATAGACACTTCTTTCGGCAAAGAACGATATAACGTACCGTTAGTCTCTATTTGAACTTTAACATCTCGGTCTAATAACTTCTGACATAATAACTCTATAGGTTGACGCATCGGCTCACCACCGGTTATTACTACTAAATTAATCGATTTTTCATTTTTAGAATTTAATGCCAGGCTTTCTACTTTATTCAAAATCTTATCTATATCTACTAAATCAAAATCTTCAAACTCCGTATCACAAAAATTACAAGCAAGATTACATCCTCCAAGCCTAATAAAGATCGCAGGACAACCTACAAAAATGCCCTCCCCTTGTATAGTCTTAAAAATAGACTGTACCTCTAACTGAGTACCGTCACCGTTTAATATGCTTCTTTTAGGATTTTGTCCAAACATTTTTAAATTATTATCGATTGATTAAAAACATTATAGTACATTTTTATAAAAAAATCTTGCAATAACTAATAAAAAAACTATTATCTAGGTTTCATCGGTAATATGGCTTTGGTATGCCTAATGTTTTACCGTTTAAACCTAGAAATACCAATTATAAGGAACAATATGCCTAAATTAAAAACAAAATCTGCCGTAAAAAAACGTTTTAAACTTACTGCTAGCGGCAAGGTTCTTGCATCTCAAGCAGGTAAAAAACATTTTATGCGTCGTCGTACTAAAGCTCAAATTCGTAACCTTAGAGGAACTACAATACTTTGTCCTCAAGACGGATATAATATTAAAAAATATTTTTTACCGTACGGTATAAATTAATTAACTAGGAGCTAAAGCAATGACACGTGCAAAATCAGGAAAAATTTCCAAAAATCGACATAAAAAAATCCTTAAATTAGCCAAAGGCTATAGAGGTAGAGCAAATAGCTGTTTTAGAGTAGCTATTGAGAAAGTAGAAAAAGCCCTCCAATATGCTTATAGAGATCGTAGAAACCGTAAACGTGATTTTAGAGGCTTATGGATTCAAAGAATAAATGCAGCAGTAAGAGAACATGGGCTTGTTTACTCTCAATTTATGGGAGCTCTTAAAAAAACAGAAATCGATATAGATCGTAAAGTACTTGCAGAACTTGCCGTCAATAACAGTGACGGATTCGTAAGTATCGTAGAAAAAGCAAAAGCACATATTTAAGTATTTAATGTCATCTCGTGGTCAAGCCACGGGATGACATATTTATAATAATTAATTTTTATTTTCGTTCGGTATAAATATTATGAAACGTACATTTCAACCTAGTAATTTAGTTAGAAAAAGAAGACATGGTTTTAGATCTAGAATGTCTACCCCAACTGGAAGAGCAATCTTAAGAAAACGTCGTGCTAAAGGTAGACATAAATTATCTGCTTAAAATAATCTGATTTATCAAATTGTCTATTACCTCTTTAAAAAATCAAAAAGAATTTGAGCTTATAAATAAGCTTGGAAAGAAGCTCCATGAGAGATATTTTATTTTGGTAATCGCCACAAAACTTCCAAAAATCTTCCTTGAATCAAAATATAACACCTTTTTAGGAATCAAAGTTAGCAGAAAGCTCAATAAAAAAGCTGTAGTTCGCAACAAAATTAAAAGGCGTATACGACATCTAATTAGAATTATTGTTAATGATTCTAGCTTTAAGGCTATAAAATTTGCAATGATTATTATTCCGAGAAAAGGATTTGAAGAGATAAACTTCTCACACTTGAATTATGAATTAAGTAAAGTAATTCTAAGAAATATTTAGATTTTATTAGACCTCTTCGGAAACTCGCTTATAGAGAGGAATTTGAAGGAGACACGGAACGCAGAACCGCAGCATACAAAAGAGTACGTGAGGATTCGAGTACCGGATCGACGTACAAATTACCTCTAGAAGTAGAGTTTCCGAAGAGGTCTATTGAAATGACTTGGCCATTACTCGCGTGGCTTGGTTTTGCCGTCATTGCGAGGAAAAATTGAAAATTTTGACAAAGCAATCCAGTAAAAAATTCTGATTTACAGATTTTTTACTATTTTTTATAGATTGCCACGCTTTTGCAGTCGCTGCGTTGTGGCATGGCTCGTTTTATGTCATTCCCGCGAAAGCGGGAATGACATCGAGTAGGTTTTTCAAGCCATGAAAGCACAAGCCTTCCACGGGAATAATATTGAATTTTATTACTTATACTCCCTCTGTCACCTCTCCTAATGCCGATACTTCTTCTACTACAGTAAGTGTTGTATCTATAGTATTTTCTTCAGACGTATTTATAGTAGAATTATAATATTTTTTTACTAATTCGATAACGTCTAAATTATGCGTCTCTTCTGCCGTATGAATATTAGAGCTACCTACCTCTATAGTACCATGCTCAAGTACAGCTTTTAGAATAGATAAATCACCTTTCTCTATAACCTTACCAAGATTATAT
>NZ_AJTT01000010.1:0-10244 GCF_000263055.1 Rickettsia honei RB
GAGATATTTTTAAGCGAAAATTATAAGATTTTTGAAGGAATAGTTTTAATCCTATTTCAAAAAAATCTTATAATTTTCGCTTAAAAATATCTCAAAATAACAAATCAATTAGAAATCTTCACAGAACCTAAAATAACATGAATTAACTATATGTGTTTATTTTGTCACAAAACTTAATAAAAGCTTTATTATATGAATCTAATTGCCGATTAAATATAGAACTAAAAAATATAATATGTTATATATGCCATTAAGATAATGTTTAATTATTTTTGAGGTGCTAATCATGAAAAAGTTACTTTTAATAGCTGCTACAAGTGCAACAATTTTGTCTTCTAGCGTATCATTTGCTGAGGGCATGGATCATGAGTGGTATTTAAGAATAGATACCGGTGCAGCAATGTTTAATGAAGAAAAAGATAAGGCAACCGGTGTTAAATTAAAATCTAATACAACTGTTCCAGTTGCTTTAGGTATCGGTTATTATATTTCCGAAAACTTTAGAGCCGATTTAACTTTAGGTACTATAATCGGTGGTAAGTTAAAGAAATCCGGAGCTGCGACTAATGCACCTTTTACTCGTACTAATGTTTCAGCAAACCATAAACCTACTATTACACGTTTACTTATTAACGGTTATGTAGATTTAACTAATTTTGATATGTTCGATGTTTTTGCTGGTGCCGGTGTTGGTCCTGCATTAGTTAAAGAAAAAATTACATATAATGGGATAACCGGTCTTTCATCTAACACTAAAAACAGAACTAATATTTCTTACAAGCTAACTTTAGGTACTTCTGCACAAATTGCCGACGGTGTTAAAGTAGAACTAGCTTATAGCTGGATAGATGATGGTAGAACAAAAAGTAAGAATGTAATTTACCAAGGAACAAGTGTACCAAACGGTGGTATGCATTATCAAAGCCATAACTTAACAGCCGGTATAAGATTTGATATATAATTAACAAGAATATATTAATAGTTTTAGGTAATAACCTAATATCATACCGTGGCTTAACCACGGTATCTAGAAATACAAAAAAAGACTGGATTCCGGTGGTTAAGCCACGGAGTGATATTAGATGACAACTCAGAAATGTCACTTAAAGCTATTTTTTATCGAATTTAGGTAAAAATTGTAAAATTATTATCTAATATCGTTTTTACTAACAACTAATAAAATTTAAAGGAAAAATTTAACAATATGAAAAAATTACTTTTAATAGCAGCTGCAAGCACAGCACTTTTAACTTCTGGTCTTTCATTTGCTGATTGTGATATGAATTCTTCTGTAGATTCATCTACTAATTCATCGATATCATCATCTGTGGAAAATCAATGGTATTTAAAACTTAATGCCGGCGGTGTGATTTTTAACAAAACAAAACCTAAAGGAGCAGATTTTAAGTTAAATAATATAAAGTCTAATACAGGATTTACAGGTGAGATCGGTGCGGGTTACTATATCATGGATAATCTAAGAACCGATTTAACAATTGGAACGGTAGCAAGTAGTCATTTAAAGAAATCAAAAACTTATCCAGAAGGTAATTCTTTCTCAGTAAAAAATAAACCTACTATTGTAAGTGTATTACTTAACGGTTATGTTGATTTCGTCGATTTAAGCATGTTTAAAGTATTTGCAGGTGCAGGTGTTGGTGCTGCTTTTGTAAAGGAAAAAATTAACTCTAAAGATATTAAAGGTCGTGTAACTGACACTTTCAACGGTACTACTAAAAACAAAACTAACTTTGCTTATCAATTATCTTTAGGAACTTCATTTGAAGTTGCACAAGGTGTAAAAGCTGAACTAGTTTATAGCTGGAGAGATTACGGTAAAACAAAAAATACCACCAAAACTATTGACGGGGATAAAGTTAAATTTGGTGGAACCCGTTATAAAGGTCATAACTTAATGGCAGGATTAAGATTTGATATGTAATTAGTCTTAAAAGCTATTAACACGAAAAAGGAGTCTTTAATAAAGACTCCTTTTTTTGTTTGTATGTCTTGGTATTGCCTACGTGGATACTGAGACGTCATGAGCTAAGCGACTGCACGGTATTATCGCATGATTCAGCTTTTTTGTCATTGCGAGGAAAATTACGAAGTAATTGACGAAGCAATCCAGTAAAAAATTCTGATTTACAGCATTTTTATTATTTTTCCTAGATTCTACGGCTGCAGAGTTTGTTGTATGGTTAGCCCGTACGATGTCATTCCCGCGGAAGCGGGAATCCAGAAAAATAGCTTCAATATTGATATAGAAGTTACATATTTGGTAAACTAAACATATAAAAAACTTGTTTTTTGATGTTTTACTAGATTCCCGCTTCCGCGGGAATGACATAAACTGAGCCAGGCAACAACACCTACAAGCTTGCGGAGTTATATAGTAGAGATGGAATTGATATTCATGCCAACAAACTCTTAATCTAAAGACTCTTTTTGCCTTTATAAAACGTTACGTTCATTTGATGTATTGCTGCAAAGCCTAAATAAATTTTAATACGTTCTAGAATAATATCTTGATAATAAGGTAATTCTGCTGCAGTAGCATTATCTTCAGCTTGTATAAACAGCGTATTAATCTTTTGTTTTTTATAAGTATAGGTGGTGATTTTTAAAGGTAATGCTTTAGTACTGAAGTTAAACCCGACTATTTTATTCCAGTTAATCATGATTTCAGGCAGCAATGGATGTTGTTTAGCAAATATACGTCTAACTATTTTATCGATATCCTCTTTAATTAGCTTCATTTTAATAAACTCTGCACTGTTAAAGTTATGACGGCTAAAGCAAGCATTATAGATATTACGGGAAAATGTAAAGATGTAACCGATATGATCATTAAAAATATATTACAAACTGCTATAATCGATACTACTTGTTTATGAGATTTACCTTTTTGTACTGCTTTTTGAAAAAAATGTTTTAAATGAGGCTGCCAAATTTTTTCTTTATTGAGTAGCCGAATTAATATGGTTAGCACTGCATCAGTGATGTAATATAAGCTAGCAATAGCACAAGCTATAAATAAATTAGTGCTTGTAAGAGCCAGCAGGAGCAAACAAAGACCCGTTAAGAATCCAAGACTAATACTTCCCACGTCTCCTAAAAATATTTTTGCCGGATGCCAATTAAATATTAAAAAACCACAAGAACAACCAAGAATAATAACATTTACACTAGCTATAAAATATGGATTATTAATAGTCGGAAATTGTAAAAAACATAATATAAGCATAGTGCTAGATAGATGGATAGATTCCACACAACTCATACCGTCTATACCGTCCATAAAATTATATATATTAATAAAACCGCTTAAAGCTATAACTACAATAGAATATATTAGTATATGTACAGAGTTTAGCTGCGAAAAAAGAAAAATAGCAAAAGCTGCACAAATTAAGTGGACTATTAAACGAATTAGAATAGGTACGGCTTTTAAGTCATCTAAAAAGGAAATCGAAGCAATTGCCAATAATAACGGTAATATTTTTATTGAATTAACAAAGTAATTACTCGTTATATATTCAAACCCGCTCAAAGCAATCATTACAACAACTACAATAGCAAGACCGCCGCCGCGCGGTGTTATCTTATCATGAGAACGACGGTTGCTTGGTATATCAACTAAACCGATAGTAGGAAGATATTTAGTTAATATATATGTTAATATAGCGGTGGATATAAAAGAAAAAATAAATAATGTGCTGTAGCTATTTATATTCATAGGAACATATTAGATTTAAAACTATAATATTTACGGTTTGGCATGTCTCTACTATCTTAATTTGTCATATGAATGTTGGCTTTTGAAGGTTCAGGGCTACCGCTTGGATGATAATGCACAAGTATAAGGCTGCTTGCTTCGTTAAATAAAGCTCGTTTAATTATCTCACGTGGATATACCGCAGCTTGGTCTATAGTTCCTTGACTTAAAACCTCATCAGCAATTAAAATATTTTTCTTATTCAAAAATAATATACGAAATTGCTCGAGTCGCATATTGCCCATATTAACTTTTAAATAATCAATCCAAGAACTCCAAGAAGCACTAATGTTTTTATTTATTATTTTTTGTTTCAATACTCTAATTTATCAGCTCACGTAGAGCAAAATTGATATATAAATTTTCATTGGTGCCTTTAATACTAAGTAGCCTTTCCTTATCAAGGTTAATTAAATCCGTAATATCAAAATGATCAAGTAATTTTTTAGCAAGAGGTTTTATGTCTTTACGAGGGATAGCCGAAAATAACATTACTTCAAGTAATTCGTAATCAGAAAAATGTTCTGCTCCCGCGGCAACGAAGCGTTCTTTTACTCTTTTACGGTGACCTATATAATGAGGCGTATCTATTATTTCATCATTACTAAATTCTAACAAATTATTTTCTAACATTCTTTATGTTTATTCAAATTATAAATTGTTGCTGATGTCATTCCTAGCTAAAAGCGGGAATCCAGTAATCTTTAATGTCATCCTAGCTAACTTGATCGCGGGATCTAGTCTTTTTAAATGCTTTTTGGATCCCGTGGTCAAGCCACGGGATGACACTGAGTGCGTTTTTTGATCCACGCAACAATGTCCCGCGGGAATGACATAGGTAGCCATACAACAAAATCAATTTTTATCCTACAGTTTAGTATGGAGGATAATCAAGTTTTTTAGGTGATAACGTAAATATTTCAAAACCGTCTTTAGTCACGCCTATAGTATGCTCAAATTGAGCCGATAATGATTTATCACGTGTAGTAACTGTCCATCCATCTAGTTTACTTAATATAGTGTCATAATTACCGGCATTTATCATAGGTTCAACGGTGAAAAACATCCCTTCTTCTAACGTTAGACCCGTGCCGCTGCGACCGTAATTTAATATTGACGGTTCGTCATGAAAAACTCTTCCGATACCGTGACCCGTATAATCTCTAACCACAGAATAATTATGTTTCTCGGCATAGCTTTGAATAGCATGTCCGATATCACCGAGTTTAGCACCGGGTCTAACTACTTCAATCCCTTTCATCATTGCATCATAAGTTACTTGAATAAGACGCTTTGGCTTAATTGCTACGTCACCGACATAATACATACGGCTAGTATCACCGTACCAACCGTCTAAAATTACCGTAACATCAATATTTACTATATCACCATTTTTTAACGGTTTATCGTTTGGAATGCCGTGACAAACCACATGATTTATAGAAGTACAAATCGATTTCGGAAAGCCTTTGTAATTTAACGGTGCAGGAACGGCATTATGAGAAGTAATAAAATTATGACACAGGCCATTTAAACTATTAGTAGTGACATTCGGTTTTACGTGATCAGTAATAAAATCGAGCGTCTCTGCAGCTAATTTTCCTGCTGCCCGCATCTTTATGAAATCTTTTCCCGTGTGGATTTTTATGGTCATGAATTTTGGTTACCTTTCCCTCAAAAAAATATATTTTTCATAATACAAAATGGCTCTTTTAATGTAAATAACTTATCCTATTCTTGTGAGAAGTGCTGCTATGTTACTTGATGTAGGTTTTGGATATTATATAATTGCTAATATAATTATTATTTAACATAATGGGTGTAGTGAGGTTATTATTTGCTCTTTCTGTTGTGGCTGCACATTCAACTTCTCATCCATTGCTTAAACTTATATCTTTTGTATTTTAGTTACTTTCTTCTTGCAGCAAAAATTTTCTTTTTTAAGCAATTGTGTAATCTTCCATTTCCGGCTGGTTTTTTTAATTTTTGCAAACCTAACAATGTTGTTGCAAGATGTAACAATGTTTATTGGAATTAATAATAATACAGTACATTTTACAAAATACTTTATTGACTCCACGCCTCCTCTTTATCAATTTTTGTTGATACCTCCTGGTTGGTCAATTGGGCTAGAAATTTCTTTTTATTTAATGGTACCTTGGATTCTAAAAAAGAAAAATATCTATATTTTATCCATAATAGTTGTATATCTTTAATTACTAGAATTATTCTTCAGTTTAATGGATTTATAGGAGATTCTTGGTCTTATAGATTCTTTCCTTCTGAACTTGCAGTTTTCTTAATTGGTAGTCAAACATTTTATATTTATACTAATCAAGAAATAAACGAAAAAAAGTCTTGGCTTAGTCAATTACTCTATATTATATATTATATTAATAATTATTACTTTGCCGTTTATCCCAATAGAGCCTCAACTAAAAAAATTACTTTTTTATTGTTTATTTGCTCTATCTTTAGGAAAAATATTTGACTTAACCAAAGATAATAAGTTAGACAAATTAATTGCTTTACTCTCTACCCAATATATTGTTGTAATTGTCTTGTATAATATATTACCTGCTATTTCATATTGGGTTGATAATGGGACATTTCTTAATACGTTGGTTACTTTTATAACAGTAATAATTATTTCTTTATTGAAAAGCCTATAGAGTATTATAGAAAAAGATATAAAACTCATAATTTAGCTTAATATTTAAAACTATGCTATATTACATAAATAAAATTCTTTCAAACAATAAGGTACAAGCAGTTATCTTAGGGATAATCGGGCTTGGGATTGTTACTGTTCTCACGTCATATAATATAGACGATCCGTCGTTTAACTCGGTCACAACAGAGTACCATAGTAATTTAGTCGGAATTTTTGGCTCTTATTTATCGGATTGTTTATATCAATTTTTTGGGTTGGCTGCTTTTATCATACCGCTTGCTTGCTTTGTTTGGGGGAGAAATTGTTGGTATGGAAGATATCGCGGCTCATTTATCCGTATGTTTGTAATGTTGCTTGCTCTCGTTAGCAGTAGCACA
The DNA here is from genome assembly GCF_000263055.1 of Rickettsia honei RB. Classification (NCBI taxonomy): domain Bacteria; kingdom Pseudomonadati; phylum Pseudomonadota; class Alphaproteobacteria; order Rickettsiales; family Rickettsiaceae; genus Rickettsia; species Rickettsia honei. The sequence goes on from NZ_AJTT01000010.1 coordinate 6,830, forward strand.
TTATTATCTAAGATTAAGCTAGAATTCATACCGGCAAATGCAGGTGGAGCTATCGGAATAATAGCTTCTAATTTTTTTGAGCGATTTACAAATCAACTATACTTATTATTAATATTTTTTACCTTTATTATATTAGTTGTTTTATTTGAAATTAAATTTACTTCTTTAAGTAATTTTATTATTAAGCTAGGGAAATTTTTAATCTATCGGATACAGTCTTTTTTACATAATGTATTTTCACGATTGTCGTCGATAAGATTATTTCCTACTAAAAACAATGATAAGATAAATATAACTTCTTCTTACCAAAAGCCTGTAAGTGAAAAAGTAAAATTTCCTGAAGAAGCGAGATCCGTACCTGCAAATCCTATAAAATTCTTTAGCAAACCTGTTAGCCCTAAAATATCTCAAAGCGAAATAGCAGAATTGCCGCCTATTTCGTTATTACGTGATCCTGAAAAACATCATGTAAAAGGAGCTTCTTCCTCAGAGCTTAAACAAAAGGCTGAAGAGTTATTAACCGTGCTGAATGATTTTGGAGTTAAAGGGCAGATAATTAATATCAATCAAGGACCGGTGGTAACTCAATATGAATTTGAGCCGGCAGCAGGTACGAAAACATCAAGGGTAGTAGGATTATCTGACGATATAGCACGCTCACTATCTGCTTTATCAACAAGGATAGCAGTCATACCCGGCAAAAATGTACTTGGTATTGAGCTTCCTAATAAGCAGCGTGAATTCTTTTGCTTAAAAGAACTTATAGAGACCCCAGAATACCAAGACAAATCAACTTTATTGCCGTTAGTCTTGGGTAAAGATTTAGCAGGTAAGCCGCTGATTGCCGATCTTGCTAAAATGCCTCATTTATTAGTAGCAGGAACCACCGGCTCAGGTAAATCCGTCGGTATTAATGTGATGATTGTGTCGCTCTTATACCGCTATACTCCTGAAGAATGTCGCTTTATCATGATTGATCCGAAAATGCTTGAATTATCGGCTTATGATGGAATACCGCATTTGCTAACTCCTGTGGTAACCGAGCCTTCTAAAGCGGTAGTTGCTCTTAAATGGGCAGTTAAGGAAATGGAGAACCGTTATAGAATGATGAGTAATATAGGTGTTAAGAATATCGCAGGTTATAATGCAAAAATCTTAGAAGCGGTTAAAGAGAATAGGGTAATTGAGCGTTCGATTCAAACTGGTTTTGACCCTGAAACAGGTAAGCCTATTTACGAAACCGTTACAATGAACATGGAAAAACTGCCTTACATAGTGGTTATTGTTGATGAGATGGCTGATTTAATGCTAGTTGCCGGTAAGGATATTGAAATGCTGATTCAAAGGCTTGCTCAGATGGCAAGAGCGGCAGGCATCCATATTATTATGGCAACGCAAAGACCTTCTGTAGACGTTATTACTGGTGTCATTAAAGCCAATTTTCCAAGTCGTATTAGTTTTAAAGTTACCTCTAAAATCGATAGCCGAACGATTTTAGGAGAGCAAGGTTCCGAGCAGTTACTCGGTATGGGTGATATGTTATTTATGGGGAGTACTTCGAAGATAAGTAGGGTACACGGACCGTTTGTTAATGAAGCCGAAATTGAGCAAATTACGGAATATTTGAAAGAGAGCGGTACGCCTGAATATATCTCTGCCGTTACCGAGCAACCTGAAGAAGACGATAGTAGCATTGATATCGGTGATGGCACCTCTAGTGAAGTGCTTTATAAAAAAGCTGTGCAGATAGTGCGTGACGAACGCAAATCTTCCATTAGCTATATCCAAAGGTCGCTTAGAATTGGCTATAACAAAGCTGCCAACTTAATTGAGAAGATGGAGAAAGAGGGAATAGTCTCACCACCGAATCATACAGGTAAAAGAGAGATATTATTGCCTGAGAGGTAGGGTATTTTTTCGTCATGCGCTACGCAGCCGTAGGCGTTGTTGCATGGCTCTTATGTCATTCCTGCGAAAGCAGGAATGACATAAATATTTATCATTGACATTCGAATTTGATAAAGCTTTAGGACAAAAGCTTTTACAAAAAAAGCAATATATGCCGGTGATTTAGAGTTAGTAGAAACTTGATTTATATAGTAAAGAAAGGTGTTGACGCCCAGTACAAAGACCAATTAGGACGTATAGCTCTGCATCATGCTATAAAAGCTAATTGCGGTGAAGAATTAATACAGTTTTTAATTGAACACACTGCGTATATTAATTATCGTGATAAATCAGGTCTAACACCGCTGGCTATGGTGAAGAGTAATCATTGTGTCCCGGCTACAGAATTATTGCTCAAAGCTAATGCTTCTGAATATTATATGTATGATGATGTTATTAAGGTGTTAGGAGAATATGGATACTAAATAGTCATTGCGAGCGGGCATTGCCCGCGTGGAGCGATTCCCTCCCTGTCATCCCATGGTTTGTCCACCGGGATTACACCCAGCAGATTTCTCGAGCCATGCAACAAGGCCAACGCCGCTACGGTATAATCTATAAAAATATCATCTATGTTATTAATTAATAGACATACTAAAAAAGTTGCGTTATAACACTTTTTAAGTGATTTAATTTTTATTAAGGTTTACATATGGCGAATATTTCTCCAAAATTATTTCAAAAAGCAATACAACAAGGTCTTAAAGCCGCTTTATTCACCACCTCAACCGCAGCGATAATGCTGAGTAGTAGCGGGGCACTTGGTGTTGCTACAGGTGTTATTGCTACTAATAATAATGCAGCATTTAGTGATAATGTTGGCAATAATAATTGGAATGAGATAACGGCTGCAGGGGTAGCTAATGGTAATCCTGCTGGCAGTCCTCAAAACAATTGGGCATTTACTTACGGTGGTGATTATACTATCACTGCAGATGCAGCCGATCGTATTATTACGGCTATAAATGTTGCGGGTACTACTCCCGTAGGTCTAAATGTTGCTCAAAATACCGTCGTTGGTTCGATTATAACGAGAGGTAACTTGTTGCCTGTTACTATTACTGCCGGCAAAAGCTTAACTTTAAACGGTACTAATGCTGTTGCTGCAAATCATGGTTTTGATGCTCCTGCCAATAGTTATACAGGTTTAGGAAATATAGCTTTAGGGGGAGCGAATGCTGCACTAATTATAGAATCTGCAGCCCCGGCAAAGATAACACTTGCAGGAAATATAGATGGAGGAGGTATAATAACTGTCAATACAGATGCTGCCATTAACGGAACAATAGGTAATACAAATTCATTAGCCACGATAAGTGTAGGAGCAGGTACAGCCACGTTAGAGGGAGCGGTTATTAAAGCGACTACGACTAAGTTGACAGGTGCTGCGTCAGCAGTGATATTTACGAATCCTGTAGTGGTGACCGGAGCGATAGATAATACCGGTAATGCAAATAATGGTATAGCG
>NZ_AJTT01000011.1:0-860 GCF_000263055.1 Rickettsia honei RB
TTAATCTGTTTTTTAATTTTTAGTTAAAGAATTAATTTTATAAATTAATTGAATAGTGTTATGAACAGTCTTGTGGATTTAAGTTCTAAAAGCTATAGGTAATATTTACTAAGAATAGAGATATAGAGAATTTTAGGTAGCAGGAGGGAGGGGATTTGATTTGTGATATTATTAATCTGCTTAAAGAAGATTTAAATAAAGCAGATATAGAAAATGAGATATATATGCGTCTTAAAGAACCTTATTCTGTTTTAAAAAAGATGAAAAGGAAAGAAGTGCCGATTGATGCATTGAAAGACTTAATTGCATGTAGGATTATAGTTAAATCTAAAGCTCTATGCTATAATGCTTTGGACGTAGTTAAGAGTTCTCCGCATTTAGATTGGTTATACACCAAAGATTATATCAATAGACCAAAAAGTAACGGCTATCAGTCTCTTCATAATATAATGCAGCTTTTACACTCTAAACGTAATTTTGAAATACAGATAAGAAGTGAAAATATGCATAAAGATGCTGAGCTTGGTAGAGCAGCTCATTTAAATTATAAAGAAGAACAAGACCGTCATTTGCAAAAAGTTTTTGACGTTACTAATGATACGATACTTTCTAAAGCACGTCAAATGGTGAAACAATTTGAAGGATTAGAAGAGCAAATTGTAGAATATGAAAAAGAAATTATGCGTATTTGGCATACTAAATACGACGAAATGCTAAAATGGGCAAATACTGCTGAAGTGCTAGTATTTAACAAAGATTAGGGGGATAATTAGTTCGTCATCCCGTGACTTGAACACGGGATCCAGTGCTTGGTGTCATACTGCGCGCTTGTAGCGGTATCCATCTAAAAAAATCAAAAA